>JAKAED010000130.1 GCA_021820105.1 Actinomycetes bacterium
GGCGGCACCGCAACCGGAGCGGGCGGCACCGCAACCGGAGCGGGCGGCACCGCAACCGGAGCGGGCGGCACCGCAACTATGAGCGGCCGCCACTGGCCGCTCATAGCCAACGCTTATAGGTCTCTGCGACTTCTCGTCTTGGACTTCTGGGTGCATCTGAGCGACTATTCGTCGCGTAGCACCCTCTCCTCCCTCAGAGCGCGCTCCGTACCGGCCTCATATCCCGCCGTGCGGAGCGTTCTCTATTTAAGCCAGGCACCACGGCGGGTACTCCTGATCGAGGCCTGCGCCGGGCCGAATCTCGCCTTGACGGCAGTGTCAAGCGGGCTGCGGTCGTTGTTCTTGCGCCTGATCTGAGCCAGCACAGACGCCTGCTCCAGGTCGTCTCGCGATAAGCCGGGCGCCGCACTCCAGCTCCGATGGCTCGCTGCTGCGCTCCAAGCGTGCCCGCCCACCCCGTGCCGCCAGCGCAGGCGCGTCTCACGGAGTGCCGACAGCCGACACGGTGTCCTCACTCTTGACACAGTTCCGAACCCGGATTACTGTTCGCTTCTGCTAAACGAACTCTCTGGAGGGGGATAAGGTTGTTGCTTCTCAGGACGTCCCGGCTAACCCGGAACCAAAGGGCCTTCACGCCGACGGCTGCAATCGGCGTTCAACACCGACACCCGTCGGCGCGCGCCGCTGGCGCGCTGGCTGCGTTGGCAGCAGCTAGCGCCGTCGCGCTGGCTGCGTCTGGTTCCGCCCTTGCGCGAACCCATCATGCGGTGGTGCGGTTGAAGTCGCCCTACGCTCGTGTAGCTGCCCTCATCTACCCGGCTCCGACCACTAAAGCTGGGAAGAACGCCGCGAAGTTGGCATTGGCAGGAACGGTCACCACCACCAAGGTCGAGCACGGAAAGGTGCACCTGAAGGTCGTCATACCGATGCCACCCGGACAGAGCGGGCCGCCGCCGATGACCAAGGTCTATCCCGCGACCGATCGCATCTACGCCGTCGACTCCAAGTCAAAGGACGACCACGGAGACGACACGAACCTCCACGATGGCGACTTCCTCCTGGTCGCGAACAGCCACGGTGCGGTTGTTGTTCGCAAGGTCAGCTAAGTAGCCAACGGCAACGCGCCGACGCGGTCGGCGCAACTATCCACTGTAAGAGCGAGGCACGGCTCGGCTGATGGGCGACCACATCGAAGTGGTCGCCCACTCATCGCGGGGCGTCACGATGAACCGGCGGGGAGGTACAGAATGCAGCTAGGGCCTGAGCGAATCGGCAAGGCAGGTATAGCGATTATCGTTTTTGCGCTCGCGGGTGCCGTTGCGCTGTCTGTCAGCGGCTACTCAGCTAAGCCGGGAGTCGGGGCCCAGCTCGCCGGTGGCTCGACCGGATCCAAGGGGGTGAGCGCCAGCCCGCGGGCTGGCGCTCATAATCAGGATTCCAGGACGCAGGTCAGCCAAACCGTGGGACCACCGCTTGCGTCCCAGCCATATGCCAAGTCGGCGTACCTCGTGTACCCGCCGCCCGTTTCCTCGCAAGCCAGCCTTGCGCTTGCCGGCTTCACGTTCCGGGTCACGCGGCCGTCGGCGGACGCAATGACGGTGGTTCTCCGCGGCCCCGGAGGCAAGCCCAGCCTTGATCGTACGTACCCGGCCGGCGACAAGGTGTACGTCGTTGAGTTGGCGAGCGGTGATGACGCGAACGACAGGGACTACAACTCGTCTGATGACGGCTACGTGGTCACTGACAAAACGGGCCGCATCGTGCGCTGATGCACCCGGCTCTACTTTCCGCGGTCGTTGAACATGCCGGCGTCTGAGCCGGAAGTGACGCGACCTGAGCCATGCGCAATCTAGTTGGTGTCTGGAAATGGCATGCAAACCTGCCCGGCCGGCCCCGAGCAGATGAAACTGGAGGCAGAGATGAGACGTGAGACTGGTAGCGGAGCCATCCAGAGCTCGCCGGGACTCACAGGGATGTACGTGGTCGCTGAGCTATGGAGCGCAGTATTTGCTCGCGTGATACTCGGATTGGTGCTTATTTGGTTCGGGTACCACGAGGCAACCGACCCAGCGCTCTGGACTGGTTATGTTCCGGTCGTGGCGGGCGCATCGGCACTGGCAAAGCTCCTGGTCAGTGCCCACGCCTGCGTGTTGATTGTTCTGGCGGTCGCGCTGTTGCTTGGAATCCTGCCCAGGACGGCCGCTGCTCTCGCCGCTCTTCTCCTGGCGGAGATCGTCATCTCGCTGGCCGTTACCGGAGGCCTCTCTGACCTGGTCGCCCGGGATCTTGGAGTGATGGGCCTGGCTGTGACGGTGGTTGGCTTACCGCAGAGACGGCTGGTCCTGACACGATGAGAATGCGGGAGCTTGCCGAACCCTGTGGGTAGCTGGTGGGACGCAACGGGTCGTTGTTTGTTGAAGGCCATAGCGATCTCCCTTGAGCCTTACCCGTACGCATCGATGCCGAGCCAGACGGCGAGCCCCAGTCCCATCAGGCAGATCACCAGCCTGAGGACCGCCGCAGGCGCCGCGCGTGTCACGGCCGGTCCGATCCGGCCGCCCATGAAGAAGCCGACTGCCAGCGGTGCGGCCACGACCCAGTGGACCGGGCTGACGAACGCGAAGATCACGGCAGCCACCAGATTGAACGTCACCGCCACCAGGTTCTTGATCGCGTTCAGTCGCGGGAAGTCGTCGGTCAGCGTCACCTGCAGCAGCACGAGCATCACCACCCCCGCAGCTGCTCCGAAGTAGCCGCCGTAGATCGCCGTCACGAACGTCCCCACCGTCGTAAGCGGCGGGATACCTGGGTGGCGGTACCGCTCGCCCTCGGCCGAGACGATCCGGTGTGAGCTCAACACGAGCACCGACGCGATCGCGATCAGCCACGGGACCACCAGCTTGAAGGAACCGGACGGGGTGAGGAGCAGCAGCATCGCGCCGATGATCCCTCCGCCGAGACCCGCCAGCGCCAACTGCCGGAGCCGATTCCACTGCCCCTTGAGCTCCGGTCCCGAGGCCGTGATTGAACCCGCCCCGGCGGATACGAGCGCCACTGTGTTGGTGACGTTCGCAGCGATCGGTGTGAGACCAACCGCCAACAGCGCCGGATAGCTGACCAGCGACGCCAGCCCGGCGATACTTCCCGTCAAACCGCCGCCCACGCCCGCAGCCAACAGGACGCAGGCCTCCCAGATGGTCAAGCTGGTCGCGCCCAGAGGTTGGCTAGCGTGAGGATTCGCCGCGGCGACGCATCGATCGGCTCGACGTAGCCATCCATGCCCGGCTCCCAGAGCCAAGGACCAGCGACTGTGCCCCCCGCAGCCCCTAACACCGGTTCAGTCGCACCCGCAGATCCCTGGCTGAGATCTTCGGCGCCGGTCCCCGGCCAGTCGAGGAAGCTGTTCAAACCCTGCGAGCGAGATGCCCGTAGTCACGAAATTCCATGTCGTGATTGTGTCAGCGGGCCAACTCAACCGGCGACTTCAGTTTCAGTGCCCGTGGCCATAGGGCACGAGCGGGCCGCAGTTGAGTCGCTTAAAGGCGGAATCCCCCGAGGACTATCCGTATCTGGAGGCCGACGACATCAAGGCATGCCTCGAATACGCCGCGGCGCAGGTCGACCACCCCGTCGTGGTGGCACGCTGACGCGTGCGTTTTCTCGTCGACCAACAGCTGCCACCGGCGCTGGCACGTTCCTAGCCGCAGGTGGACACCTCGCCGAGCACGTCAGCGACATCGGACTGGGCGAGGCGACTGACACGGGGGGGTTTGGGCATACGCCTTGGCGCACGGTGCTGCACTGATCACCAAGGACGAGGACTTCTCACGCAGACACGCCTCGCTGAATCCCGCGCCTGTGATCGTGTGGATCCGACTTGGTAACGCCAGTAGATATCGATTGCTGGCCTGGCTCGAACCTCTCCTCCCCTCCGTCATTTCAGGGATCGAGGCCGGAGAGCGTCTGATCGAGCTCCGCTAGCAACCCGCTCCCCGCGCGCGAAGGAGGTCACCCTCTCAAAACACGTGCGGTGCTCGTGCCGCTCGAAAGGGGGTTTCCGGAAGCTTGAGCGGCTACGGTTGGACTTGGGTACTGCTCGGTCATCGAACCGCAGGTTGGCCGGGGCCGAACATGCTGGTGTGACTGCAAGCACCTTCGAGAGCCTCCCGGCTGCGCAGGTGGTCAGCGGACTCGGCGGTCGTGAGCCCAAAGATCGCGGCATATGCCTCGAGCGCATCGTCGGCCCTGAGATAGACGAAGCCCTCTTCGTCCTCTTCGCCGCTCACCTCAAGGCATCTCGGTCAGCGTCGTGGTTCTCGAGGATCACCGGAGCCTCGGAGAGCTTGCGCACCGCGCGTCCAGCGATCTGCCGGACGCGCTCCCGCGCCTTGTCTATCGGGCAGAATCCGCTCGGCGTACCTTGACGACCCCGGTATTTGCAGCCTATACGCAGATATACGGACTAATGGGTCATAGGCCGCGATTCCGCGTCGGCGCCCACTGCGGACTATCGACGTTTGTATCGCGTATTGCGGGCAAAACGTCGATAGTCGCCTTCGCCTCGGCCAAGCAGCACGTGACCGCACGGCCACGCTGCCGTAACTCCCATGAACGAGGGGCGGCACCGAGCACAATTCGCGCAGCGCGAGCAAAGCGGCATCATCGGTGCGGCGTCACATGGTCTGAGCTGGTCTGCCTGTCTGCTGCCACGGAATACAGAAACCGCGATCGACCTCTGAGAGAGTGGCCAGACGCACGCACCCGGAAGACATTTCCGCTGGGAGACCCTGAGGCGGTCATCGGGAGCGGGCACCCGAACCCTGAGGCGGTCATCGGGAGCGGTACGCGAAGCCGATCTCGGGACATATCGCCACCTCGCGCAAGCCCCAAGAATGAGAAAAGCCCCGCTTCTGCGGGGCTTCTAAGAATGGGCCGTGCAGGAATCGAACCTGCAACCTTGGGATTAAGAGTCCCGCGATAAGCCGCTAGCTAGCGCAACTACGCCTGGCAGAGAGGCTCACACACCCCATTCTGTGGGGCTCACAGGCCAGTTTGGTACCCAAAGTGGTACCCAAAGAGCACTGGTACCCACTTGGTACCCACGCCGAGCGCGGGCGTACAATCAGCCCCGATGGCGACCGTTAACCCCCCTTCCCTGTCTCCCCACCTGATCGTGCGCGAGTATGGCGGCCGACCGTTCTGGGAGGCTAAGTTTCGTGACGGGACCCGGCAGGTCAAACGGCGCCTCGGACCAGCGTGGTTAGCGCGAGCCGGATCAGCGCAGGCCCGGCCCAACGGGGCGACCTACAAGGGCGGAGAGTGGTTACAGCGCAGCGGTCGTCCTGCCGACGGTGCGCTGAACTACCAGCAGGCCGTGGCACTCATGTCCGAAGTAGTCGAGACCTACCAGCGAGACCAGGCCCGCGCGACCGCCACGCTCATCGCAGCGCACATATACGCTGAGCGACCACGCACCTTCAGGGAACTCGCCCACGCCTGGCGTGAGTACCTCGATCGCAAGGGAACAAAGCCTTCGACACTAGTCGGGTACGACGCGATGCTGCGTGAACCCGGGATGGCATACCGGAGGGGAGTTGGGAGCACCCGCGGCTACATCATGGCCGAGCTTGGAGACACACCGGCCAAGGACATTTCGGCCGCTGACGTTGAGCGACTGCTGTCAGCGATCAGCGCGACGTCCGCGACGCCGCGCACCGTGGAGAAGCACCGCATCATGGTTCGCAGCATCCTGAATTTCGGCATCCGCGAAACGAACCGTGCGAGGGCCGGCACCGGCGGCGCTGGTGGCCATGACTACGGGCTGACAGTAAACGCAGCACAAGTCGCTGAAGGACCGCGACAGCGAGCACGCGGCGTACTCGTCTACTACCTGCCTGAAGAGGTCGAGGCACTCGCCCGGGCGCTCGAGGGCGGCTACCACCGCCAAGCACGGCCCCAGCACCAGCCGACATGCCGAGTGAACACTGGCGGCGAGTGCGCCTGCACTCCCGAATTCCGAGTCGGTCGGCTCAAGTTCACTGACCCCGCAGATGCCGCCCAACATCTTCGCGAACACCGCGATGATGGCCAGGTTCGCTCCGACGCTCAGGACGCGGCAGCTGTCAGGGTATCCGCGTACACCGGCCTACGGCTCGGGGAACTCCTGGCACTTCGATGGTCAGACGTGGACTGGGCCGGCGCCGCGCTCACTGTGAGCAAAGCAATCAGTGCCGGCATCGAGACCTCCCCCAAGTCAGGCAAGGTCCGACGGGTGCCACTGCCCGATCAAGCGATCACCGCCCTGGAGCAACTTTCGCGCCGCCGCGACTTCACCCAACACGACGAGCTCGTGTTCTGCAACGTCGTGAGCGGACGGCCGATCGACGGCTCCGCGCTCCGGCGTCGGTTCAAAGTCGCGCAGAACGCTGCAGGGGTCCACAAACTGCGCTGGCACGATCTCCGCCATACATACGGCTCGCTACTGGCGGCGAGCGGCGAAGAACTCGTGACCATCAAGTCAGCGATGGGGCACGCCAACATCAGCACGACCGAGCTCTACCTACACGCGAGGCCGGCCACCGAACTCGCGGCCCGGTTCACTGTCGCCTTCGCGCCGCGTACCATAGGCACACAACCCGCAGCCACCGCCTGAACGCCAAACGCTCCCGCGGCTTGCACGCAGAAGGTCAGCCGAACCCACGTGGCTCCCCCGATAGAAGGCTTGCAAAAGCGCTGGTTTGGCACGCATCGGAATCGCATCGTGAGCCCGCTGATGCCGATTGGGCATCACCACTCGGCATCATTTGACGCAGCCTGCTGGCGGTCGTGCTGCTTTGCACGCAGGAGGTCAGCGGTTCGATCCCGCTTGGCTCCACTCCACGCGTCTTACTCGAACCCTCGACATGATGGATGAGGGTTCGGGTGGGGCGCTTGCCTCCGTTCTGGCGCTGGTCCGCCCAGCTCAGGGCTTGGTTCTGGGTGTCGGGATCGAGTAGCAGCCCGAACGATCGGGTGGGCTCGGTGCGGATCGTGTCGTCGGCGTCGAGGTAGATGCGAGTAAAGAACGCCTGGTTCGCCATCCGCCGGGTCGTGTCTGACCCGCAGGCGTAGACGGTCTGGCAGTCTCCGGCCAGCGCTAGGCATCCTTGGAGGTGGGTGCGGGCTTCTTCGTAGGTGCTGTCGAGCGCATCCAGGCGGGCGGTTACGAGGTCGAGCTGGCGGGCGAGGCGGTCTTGCTCCTCTTTGAGCAGGTCCAGGGGCAAGGCTCCGGCGTAGTGGGCTTGGAGGCTGGCGCGGCGTTGGTCTTGGATGCGGTCTTTCTCGACGGTGAGCTGGTGGCGCTCGGTCTCGCTGGAGGCATGGAGTGCCGTGAACTCCTCATCAAGCATCCCGAGCATGGCGTGGCGCACGTCCGGGGGTATCTGGATCGTCTTGTAGTGGTCGGTGACCAGTTGCTCCACCTTGTCCACGAGGATCGCGGGGCGGGTGCAGTCGGTGCACTTGGAGTGCCGGCCGGCACAGACAAAGTAGGGGTAGATGTTCCCGCTGGCGCTGCGCGCGTTGGAGATCATCAGCCGGGAGCCGCACGCGCCGCAGTAGACGGTGCCCTTGAGGTAGTGATCGTGGCGACGGCGCCGATCCCCGGCCGAGTTGTGCGCCGAGAGGACGGTCTGGACGCGGTACCAGACCTCGATCGGGACGATCGGCGTGTGCGTGCCGGCGTAGGTGACCCCTTTGTAGGTCACGTCGCCCTTGTAGTAGGGGTTGGTCAGCATCCGATGGACCGACGAGAACGCCAGCGGCTTTGCCGGATGCCGCGGCGTGGGCAGCGTGGTCAGGCCGCGGGCGATCAGCTCCTCGTAGATTTGCGCGGTGGTCCAGTTCCCGGTGGCGTAGGCGTGGAACGCCCAGGTGACGTGCTCGGAGCGTTCGGGATCGACTTCGATGGTGCGAATGTCGCGGCCCAGCTCGCCGGTGCCGGTACTCGGTCGGTGAGACGCCGTAGTGGCCGTGGAAACACTGACTGGCGTGAAACTGGTTCCGCCAGCCCACTGAGCGGGCAGCCTCTGCGATCGACAGGTCCGTGGAGACCAGCAGCCGTGCCATCCGCTCGACGCGCATTTGACGCAGGTAGGCCATCGGGCTGACGCCCACCGTGGCATCGAATGAGCGAACAAGCTGGGAGCGCGACAGGTGAACCTCCGCCGCCAAGGAGTTGAGGGTCGACGGTTCAGCTATCTGCTCTCGCATGAGCTTGACTGCAACGACGACGTGGCCTCGGACGACACCGTACCCGGTGGGCGCGGTCGGGTGTTGTGGTGGGGATGCGGTCATGATCTCTCGTGCTTTTCTGTGCCAGGTCCGGTCTTGGGCACGTTGGTAGCCCTCAACGACCGGCATGGTGGGCGCCGACGTACTGATGTCGGCCGGACCAGCTCGCTCCACACGGGCGTCTACGCCCCGGCGAGGTAGTCCCGGACGGTCTGCGGCTCGTGGTCAATCAGGGTGTGCAGGAGCGGGTCGGTGCCGTTGAAGTAACCGTGCGCGGCGGCTTGGTACATGCCGAGCTGGAAGTGGGCCATGAACTCCGGTGTGCCAGCAGCGGTCTGGGCACGAATCCAGTCCTCGGGGTCAATGACCTCAAAACGGACCGCTCGGCCGGTGACTTCCGATGCGATCGCGGCGATGTCCTCGAAGGTCGGAGCATCGCCCGCCGTGATCGTCACGGGACCGTCGTATGCGCCGCCTGAGAGGATGATCGCTGCTGCCGCCTCGGCAGCCTCGCTGCGCGAGGTCCATGACACCGCCCCGTCGGCCGGGACAGCGATGACACTGGTCTCGCGCCACGGCCCGAGCAGCCACTGGAGGCTGTGCATGTAGAAGCCGTTGCGCAGTGAGGTCCACGCCAACCCCGACTCGGCCAGAAGCTGCTCGGTCGCAGCGTGGTCGCGTCCCGGTCCGAAGGGGGTATCGGCCGCCGCTCCCTGATGGCTCGTGTACAGGACCCGGCCCACCCCCGCGGCCACCGAGGCATCGATCGCG
Organism: Actinomycetes bacterium; assembly: GCA_021820105.1. Taxonomy (GTDB): domain Bacteria; phylum Actinomycetota; class Thermoleophilia; order Solirubrobacterales; family Solirubrobacteraceae; genus Palsa-465. The sequence goes on from JAKAED010000130.1 coordinate 9,043, forward strand.
GCGCGATGCAACGCAACCGCGTCGGCTGCCGGGTCGCTCGAAGACACAAGCAACAACTGGTCGGCACCGGTGAACGCACCAGGAAGCGAATCCGGGACCGCATAGTCGCCATAGCGAACCTCGATGCCCCGATCGGCGAACGACCGGGCTTTCTCGGTGTCTCGGGCGACGACCGCGATCTCCGCGGCGGGAACTTGCGTGAGCAGGTGCTCGACGGTCGCGCCATTCAGGGCGCCAGTTGCTCCAGTGATGACGATCATCGATCCAACCTTTCGTGTTTCCGATGAAATCGTCGTCATAGTATCACCGGAAGCACCGTAGCTAACGTCGTCGTGTTATCGTTGATACATGGCCGAGGGGGTCAAGACCCGGACTGACAACCGCGAGCGGATCATCGAGGCTGCCGTCAGCCTTCTCAGGGACGAGGGACGGGCGGCCGTGACCACCCGGCGCGTTGCCGAACTCGCGGGTATGCAGGCTCCGACCATCTACCGCCTGTTCGGTGACAAGGACGGGCTACTCGACGCCGTGGGCGAGCACGTGATGGCCGCGTTCGCCGCGGCGAAAGCATCGGAAGTAGCCGCCGCTACCGCCAACCCGGTCGATGATCTCCGCCACGGCTGGGACATGACGATCAATTTCGGCCTCGCCAACCCGGACCTATTCGTCCTGCTCAGCGACCCCACCCGCCAGCAGCGATCACCGGCCGCGCAGGCGGGAATCCAGCTCCTCGCTGAGCGCGTGCATCGCGTAGCGCTCAGCGGAGGACTCCGGCTCAACGAGGAACACGCCACCGAACTCATCCACGCGGCGGGAACCGGAGCGATCCTGACGCTTCTCGCGCAGCCCGCCGCCAAGCGTGACCGCCGTCTCGCGGACACCATGCTTGACGCCGTGCTCAACCAAATCCTCGCTACCCCCGACTACGCGCCCGAAGCAGCGAAGGAACCGATCGTCGCAGCAGCAATCGCGCTCCGCGCCCACACACCGCAAGTACGAGCGCTCAGCAGTGGAGAGCGGGCGCTCCTCGGTGAGTGGCTCGACCGCATCGTCCAAGCAGAGCGACCCGCCGAGCACCAAGCATGAGGCGCGAGACGACGGACTACGACGACCGACGCCCGCAGCCAACATGCGTTAGAGGGGCACATCACGCCAGTACCGCAACCTTCCTGCGCCCGCCCGGCCTGATCGTCACCGCCCGCTCCACCAGCGCCCGCCGGATCGTTTGATCCGCCACGCCCAAGCGCTGACCGATGCTGTGCAGCGTCCACCCATCTCGATACAGGACGACCGCCTCGTCAATCTGCTCCTGGGTCATGACCG
>JAKAED010000010.1 GCA_021820105.1 Actinomycetes bacterium
GCTCACGGCTTGGGATCATTCGCCTGCTCAGATGCATTCTGGCGCAGTCGCCGCGCCAGCCAACGCTCGCCGCGCAGGATCGGATGGAACAGCAGCTCGTTGATCACCAGCACGCTGGTAATAACGAAAGCCTGCGCGAAGGCGACCTCGGTCGGCGAGCTGTGGAACAGGGAGATAGCAGCCACCTGGAGTAGTACCCCGCCGATCAGCAGCCGCACCCAGCGCCGATCCTGGATCGCGACTGTGTAGACCACCAGTAGGTAGAGCAGGGAGAGGGCAGCACCGGCGAGCACGATCGGCCGCACGCCGGCGGTGGCGGCCTGGTACTTGGCGCCGAACATTACGGTTAGCACGAGGTGCGGCGCGATCAGCGGGGGGAGTGCGCTGATTGCGATCGTGCTGCTGACCAGCAGCGCCGCCAGGCGCAGGATGCGCGCCGAGGAGCCTTCGGTCACGCGTGCCTTGGCTGCTGCCGGCACCAGCACGATCGCCACCGCCATCGGCAGGAAGATGATCGCCTTCTCGATCGTCACCAGGGCTGCGTACTCGCCCGCGCTGCGCGCCGGAAGGAAGAGCTTGACCAGCAGCACATCCAGGTTGGAGAGCACAGCGAATCCCACGAAGGCTCCGGCTGCCGCCACCGTCCGCCCGTCCGGGATGCGGCGGATACCTGCCCCGGCGGCACCGGTGCCGCGCCGCAGCATGTAGCTGCGGAGCACAGCGATTGCGGCGGCGATCGCGACGATCGTGCCGAGGGCCTGGCCGAAGAGCGGTCCGCCGGCACCGCCGCCGGCGAGCGTCCAGGGCACGCCGAAGACGATCCGCGAGCCGGCGACCACGAGGCTCAGGGCGCCGAGCACTACGAAGCGCTCCATACCCTGCAGCACCCCGTAGAAGACCGGAGTCAGCACACTGACGAAGACCAGCGGCGCGAGTGCCAGCGCCGGACCCAAGGACTGCAGTCCCAAGGCGCTCTTGACCAGTGGTATGCAGGCCGTGTAGACAATGCCCACCGTCAGGGCCAGCGTCACCCCATGTGCCCATGCGTACCGAATGAGGTACCGCACTCGGTCGTAGTTTCGTTCCGCCATCAGCACCGCGATCCGTTCGGCGATCACCGTCTGCGCGGCACCGGTGGGAACTGCCAACAGTGTGACAAGTGCGATCAGCGCGGTGAAGTCACCGTATGCCGCCGTAGAGAGCACGTGGCCGAAGACCAGGTTCGAGCCGTAGTTGCAGGCGTTGGCTAGCGCCGTGAGCACCACCATCACGCTCGCTCCCTGGCCGAACTGGCGGATGGAGCGACGCTTCGACTCGATCGCCAGCGGAGGTGCCTCTTGTGCCGGTTCCATGATCGAACTCATGGGCGGGGTGCCTGCGGCTGGCAGCTGGCAGTTGGGAGATGTCGAATCAGATTGCGCAAACGCTGAAATTCAGGCTCTGCCCTTGGCGGCGACGAGCTGAGCGATCGATCGCCGCTTCGCTTGGAGCCGCCGATGCGGCGGCGAGCCACGGCAGCGCCCGGAGCTAACGGCTTGAAGGCTTCTCGAGTTCGCGGAACCCGTCGTGGACGGCGCTCCGCACAATCTCTATTCGACCCGATCCTAGCGGCTTTGCACTTGTCCGCGCTTGTTGTTGCAGGACCGGGTGGGGAGCTGTGTAAGCGTGGTCGGCCTTCCGCGACTCGATGGTGCGTCGCCCGAGAGGCCTCGAGGGGCTCAGCGGCCTCGCTAGGATTACCCGCCGTGCTTGTTGTGATCTTCGGAACCACCGGCGAGCTGATCAAGCTCGCTCCCGTGCTTCGGCGGCTGGAGCAGGACGGTGATCGCATGCTGCTGGTCTCCACAAACCAGCAGGTAGAACAGATTCCGACGATGCTACGCGACTTCGGGATCGTGACCCCGGTGCTCATGCTGACGAACGGTTGCCACGGCCGTGATCTGGAGAAGCTGACGGATGTGCCGCTCTGGCTCGCGAGCATGCTCAGGCGAGCTCCGCGCGTCCTGCGTCGGGTCAGCCGGGCGGCCGAGGCCGCAGCTACTCGACCGCTGGTGCTGGTTCACGGTGACACGATGACAACGGTGCTCGGCGCGATGATCGGTCGTTTGCTGCGTTTGCCGGTAGCCCATGTCGAGGCTGGTTTGCGCTCAGGCGACTGGCGCAACCCGTTCCCCGAGGAGCTGGACCGGCTCATCACCTCGAAGTTCGCCACGCTGCACTATGCCCCGGGAGCCTGGGCGGCCGAGAATCTGCGTCGCGCACGCGCGTCCGGCGCGATCATCGACACCACAGCCAACACCGTGCGTGATGCACTCGCGCTCGTGCCGGAGGCAAGCGAGTCGCTCGACCTCCCGGGCGAACCTTTCGGCCTTGTCTCGATCCACCGCTTCGAGCTGCTCGGTGACGCGGCGCGTCTGGAGCAGGTAATCGCCGCCGTGCACCGCGCCTCACGCACACAGCCGATCCTGTTCATCGACCATCCGGTCACAGCGGCGGCGATCGAGGCTGCTGGGCTCGATCGCTACTTCGATGCGCAGCTGCGGCGCGTGCCGCGGCAGCGCTACTTCCAGTTCGTCGGGCTCCTCAAGGCTGCGCGTTACCTGGTGACCGACTCTGGCGGCAGTCAGGAGGAGTGCACGGCGCTCGGAATCCCCTGCCTTGTGCATCGGTTGGCGACCGAGCGCCAGGACGGTTTGGATGGGGGCCCGGTCGTGCTCTCGCGCATGCGGATCGAGGTGCTCGAGCAGTTCCTCGCCGATCCCGAGCAGCACCGGCGTGCACTTGGAGCCGATCGTCGCTCCCCGAGCGACGTCATCATCGAGGATCTGCGCCGACGGGGCTTCAGCGCTCCGGCGGGAAGCATTCCGGATCCCGGTGGCGCGGGTCTCGCCGCATCTCGGGCGTCCGCTCTGCGGGCCTGACGCGAACTCTTAGAACCAGCTCTACGCTGATACAAGCCCGACCTGGAACCGTTTCAGCGGGCGATCTTCCTCAGCCGCGCTTTTGGAGGAGCCTGTTCGCTACGGCCAGCAGAGCTCCCCTCCACATGCCGGCCGCATAGGCGGTAAGCCAGATCGGTCCGAGCATGGTGACAGCGATCGCATCGGCTGTTGACCGGCGCAGCCTGAGGCGCACGACGGACCCGGCCAGTGGTGTCATCAGCAGTGACCCGAGCGCAAGGCGCGGGCGTCTGATCGCCAACATGGCCGCCGCGGCGCTGATTGGGTAGAAGGCCACGATCACCCAGAAGAAACGCGAGCCGGGACGGCCGTAGCCGTCGATGAACACGGTTCCGCGGTGCAGCGCATGGAGGAAGAACTTTCGTGCGGAAGTACGCGGGTGGTAGGTACAGGAGAAGCCCGGCGCGAGGTTGAACTCCTGCTTTGCCGCAAGTGGACGCAGCACGGCCGTATCGTCGTTTACCTCGTGGAGATCGGCATAGAGGGACTCGAAGCCCTCCATCGCCTCCAGCAGCAGAGACCGCGGCGCGATGAAGCAGGTTGTGCCTTTGGGGAAACGATCGTAGTCCGCGATCGTGTAGGTGATCGGGCGTGGATTTGCGAGGTAGTCGCGCCACGCCATGAACTCGAGCACCGACCAGATCCGCCCGTACGGGCGGCCGCCGTAATCGGACTCGACGTGCGCGGTCCAGATCGGTAGCGGCCCGGTGCGTGGCATCTCCTCGAACACAAAGCGCAGGGCGTCCTCGTGTAAGGACACGCGCGCGTCGACTAGCAGGATGAGGTCCCCGATCGCCGCGCTGATTCCACGCTTGCGGGCTAGTAGGCGCCCACTGTTCTCCTGGCGCAACACACGTTTGCTGAAGGGCACGGAGATTTCAGCAAGTGCGGCCTGGGTGGCGGCGTCAGAGCCGTCGTCGACCAGCAGCAGTTCGACATCGGTCAGCTCAGCGTTCTGCACCGCAGTGACCAGGTCGGCAACGGTTCTGCCGATCCAGCTGGGCTCGTTGAAGACCGGGATCACAATCGAGAGGCTCGCGGGCATACGGGCATGCTAGCCGCAGGGCATGCCTGCGGGCTGCCGGCGTGGCGGCGCCTCCGGCTACCCCCGCGGAACGAGGCGGTGGTTGTCAGGACGCTGCAGTTAGACTGGGGGCGGCTCATGGCAGATCAGTTCGGCACTGTGGCGCGTCTGCGTCAAACGCTCTCCATGCTGACTATCCGCGGCGCTCGCCGGGTGCTGGCGCACACCCCCGTCGAACGGTGGCCGATCACCTCTTGGCTGCGGGGGCGGGTGTTTAGATACGGGTACGGCGACAGCGAGCTGAGCGTCACGGTACGTGGGGTGACACTTTCACTGCCTGGGGGTGACGCCTCGATCGTGCCGTCGCTTGTTGGTGGGTATTACGAGGAGCTTGAGCTGGCAATCTTCGAGCAGCTTGCTCGCGATGCGTCCCTCATCGCTGATGTGGGAGGCAACATCGGGCTCTACTCGTGTGTAGGCGCTGCCGCGGCACCCTCAATCCGTGTGGTGGCGTTTGAGCCCGCGCCGCTCAACCTCGACTATCTCCGCCGGAACGTCAACACCAACGGGTTGGCCGAGCGCGTCGAGGTGGTCGCGGCGGCGGTGAGCGACCAGCCCGGTACGGCCCGTCTTCACCTCGCTGATGGAATCGGTAATCACTCTCTGGCTGCCGGTAGGGCGAACTCTCAAACATACGTGGACGTCGAGGTGAAGACGATCGACGGTTACTTCGCGGACGAGCGTCTCGACTTACTCAAGGTGGACGTAGAGGGCTTCGATGTGCACGTGCTAAGGGGGGCGAAGAGCAGGCTGCATGGCGATCGTCCGGCGGTCTTCGTGGAGCTGCTGACTGAGCGGCTCGAGGAGGGAGGCGCCGCCCCTCAAGAGCTGGTCACAATGCTCTGTGACAGCTACGGCCACGTGTTCGTGGTCGATGAGCCGCGCCGCGTTGTGCGAGAGGCGTCTCGCGAGGAACTCCTTGCGCTTGTGGAGGAGCGAGTTCACACCAATCTGATCGCCGTTGAGCGACCTGAGCAGGTCGCGGTGGTTGCTGGTTTCATCGGCTGAGCGCGTGCGTCGCTTCCACCGCACCCGCAAGTGACGGAGCCGGCGGCATTAAGGCAGAGATGCCGCTCAGTCGGTCCTGTTACTCGGTAGTGCGAGAATTGCATCGATTGTCAGCGCGCCCAGAGCGGGGACGCTCTGCCAGATCACCGTCGGCTCCTCACCCCAGATCGATGCGACCAGATCTCGGGCACCCTGCACGGTAAGGCCGCCCGCGCGGGCCAGTGAGGTCTCGATCATCAGATAGCGCCAGCGAAGTGCCGCCAGCCCTGGAAGCACCGCGTCCTCAGCGCCTTCCACATCGATCTTCAGGACGTCGACCAGTTCGGGGATGCCGAGTTCAACCCTGAGGTGGGTGGTCAAACGTCGCAGCACCACTCGGTGCTCGGCGGCGTCTGCCGAGCGGAGCCCGGCGGTGGCGTTGTCTCGCAAGATGCTGCCCTGCGCCGACTTACCGTCCACTGCCCACAGGCTGACTTCGGCGTCCTCCTCGCCGACTCCCCAGGGAACCACCTGCCACTGCGGCGAGGCGGCAGCGTTGCGTTGCAGAAGCTCGGTGATCGACTGGTTAGGCTCGAACGACCACACCCGCGCACCGGGAAAGCGACGACTGATCGTTGCCCCGAATTGTCCGACGTTCGCTCCGATGTCAACGATCGTCGCCGTAGCCAGTGGTGCTATCAGGTCAATCCGATTGATCTCAGCCAGGTATGCGGGAAGCAGCATGGGCATCAGTCGCCCGTCGTAGTGGAACGGGCTTCCCAGGTAGTTGATCTCCCGGGAATTGGAGGCAACACACAGGTAGCGGTCAAGCGCCAATCGTGCCCGCACTTTCAGCGGAATCTCACTCGCGTTGAACAATTCGCGCTCAAGTTCCAGCAGGTCGGCGAGCTTGCCTGCTGTCCAGCGGACGATATTTGGTCTCTTTGGCATCAGCTCTCCAGGTTCAATTTGGAAACCGCGAAGACTCACGAGTGGCTGGCCTGGATGGTTCCGAGAAGTCCCACAAGCGCTAAGGAAGCTCACTGCGGTTGATGATCGTGCTCCCGATGGGGCTGGCTTCTCTGAGATCCAGCGTGTGACCGAATGGCTCGATGGCCTGCGGCACGCTAACGGCACCGTGACCATCGACTCCCACTGTAGGTGGTTTCCTTCAGGCCACCTTCGCTTCCCGGTTGCGTCCCGGCTAAGCTGGGCCCGTGGCTGTGGAGATCCTGAAGCGCTCGCGGTTGCTGAATCCGCGCGGTCGTGTGCCTCGGCGCATGAGTCAGATGGGACTCGCCGTCGGTTACCTCGCGCTCTCCTACCTGCTGCTGCTGCCCGTCCTCCAGACTTACATCATCGACGACGACTTCGAAGGACCGTTCGCGCAGCTGCAGATCGGTGCGACGACGCTCTCAAAGACCCTGAGCGTGGGTTGGCACGCCTCCTGGGCCGGCGATCGGACGAGGCTTGTTGGGTCGGTGTTCGGCTACTTCCTCAACTGGCTGTACTTCTGGTTGTCCAGGACCTTCGACATCACCTTCCTGCAGAGTTTCGCGGTCGTCAAGTACGTGGCGTTGATAGCAACGGCTGGTGCTGCGGCGACCTTCTGGTGGCTGGCTGCGCGGAGCTACCTGCGTGCTGTGCGCTGGTCGACGGCATTCCTCCTGACCTCGATCGCGCTGTTCACGACAGTGCAGCTCCACGGCGTCTGGTCCAACGACCCCGTGGGCGGATACACCATGTCTGGCTACATGGCCACAACGGTCGGCTTCGCGCTGCTTACCCTCGTGGTCTGGGTCACGCGGTGGCCCTCCACCCGACGATTCCTCCTGGCCGCGATCGCCAGCGTGTTGGCCGTCTCTTTCTACGAGTTCAACGTGGGTGCCGTCATCGGTGGCGCGCTGATCCTGGTCTGCGCGGCGTGGGCGTATCGCGGCGACCTGCGACGCTTGGCTCACTATCTCGTCGGGACCGGTGCGTTCTGTCTCGCGCCTGTTGTCTGGCTGCTCGTGAGCGGTGCTCAGAACTCGGGAAGCGCTTACGCGGGCAGGGCACTGCACGCTTCGGGGGCGCTCCATACCACGCTGCTGAGCGTGGTCAGCAGTCTCCCGGGAGCCGCCTGGCGATTCGGATCTGGCGCGTGGAGCTCGGCCGTGGGAACTCTGAGCGTGGTAGCCGCGCTTCTGGTCGTGGCTGTGTTGGTCGTCTGGGCCTCCTTCGGCCCGCGCGACCCTGCGCCAGACGGCTGGGCTGACATCCGCCGGTCGAATCGAATGCTCGCGGCGGTGATCGGCGCCGTCATCATCTTCGCGATCTTCGCGTTGGCGCTGGAGGGCTCAACCCAGCTGGTGGAACAGGAGATTCCGGCGATCGGCTACGTCTACACGGCCTACGCCGTCGGGTCCACCGCCTTTGCGCTGCTGCTCGGTGTGGTGATCTGGCTGCTCGCCGGCCGCCGCGGGCGTTGGATCTGGTTCAACGCTGGAGCGCTGGCGATATTCGCAACCTTCATCTCGATCCAATGGTCGTTCAACGGCTACGTGAAGGATTGGCTGAACCAGAGGATGCCGCAGAATCAGCTGCTCGACAACAGCTTTGCAGGCAGTGTGCCGCAGAAATCGCGTTGCGAAGCACTGCGTAATTGGATGTCTTTTCCATGGCCCGATTACTACCGCGCGGGCGTGTACGAGGGCACGGAGGCCGGTTTCCAGGCCTACTTCGGACAGCCGATGTGCGCAAACCTGGTGGCCCCCGCCGACGGTTTCAGCCAGGCGGTTGGACCACTCTCCAATCCGAACTGGTCGCTGCTCGCCAATGTGGGGATCTGGGATCTGCGCGCGCCGCGTTGCGCACACGGATGCAAGGGAACGCTCTCCTTTACCGCAGAGGGAGTTACCAAACCACAGAATGTGACCTTCACGCTGCCGAACCTGAATCCGATCGTGATCCGGGTGCCGAAGCGGCCACATCACTTCGTGCTCCCCATAGGGCTGATCGCGACCTATACGTCTGTTGGCGTTTCCGCTCCCGACGTTATGCCACAAGGCGCAACCGCACCGAAGCATCCAATCGAGTTCTATTCTCTGAAGTTCAGGCGCTTGTGAGCGGCAGGTCACGGCGTTGACGTAGTTGGAGGAGCTTAGGCTATTATCGTCCGACCTCCCCGCGCAGTGCCACGTGCTGTGGCAATCGCCAATGGACACGTCTGTGTGTGGCCCTCCGAGCGGGCCGCTCTCGCCCCTTTCAGCTAGTCGGCTCTCTGAAAATGACTGACGTAACGCACGACGACTCGATCATCCTGGCGCAGCCCGATTCGGAACCCGACGGGCTGATCATCGGAAATCGCATCCAGGCCCCACCGTTGGAGTCCACCTCGCGCACATGGGCCGATCGCGCGCTGTGGATCGCCGTCGGGATGGGCTTACTCTGGTGGTCCTGGCAGCTGATCGGCGACTCCTACGAGCCCTGGACGGTGCTATTCCTGGTCGGCGGCAACCTCTGGGGGCTCGCGACCATCACCGTCAACCTGCTGCCCGACAACCGCTGGAGCAGCAACCAGGCGCTAACCAACCGCTGGGCTTGGGCGACTGTGTTCGTGACGATCGCTGTATTCGGCGCCTGGTCAGTGGTTGGTCTGCTCAATGGGCTCACCTACGGCACCGATGCAATCGCGTTCAACCAGTATGCGGCTCGGCTAGTGCAGCACGGTCTGAACCCGTACACGCACTCGATGCGCCCAGCCTTCCAGCTCTTCCACACCCCCACGAGCTACTACACGTACTCCTTCACCGGCGTGCCGGTGACGACACTCTCCTACCCGTCACTGTCGTTCCTGATCTACGTGCCGTTCCTGATGATCGGTTGGTGGAACAACGTCGCTCCCTGGCTGAACATGTTCGCCTGGGGTTTGACGGTCGTGATGATGTTCGCGCTGCTGCCACGGCGCGTGCGCGCCCTGGCGGTGCTGTTCGGAGGCTTCGGCCTGTTCACGGTGTTCGCGATGGGTGGCGTCACCGACGCGATGTTCATGCCGCTGCTGACGCTGACCGCCTACAGGTGGGACCGATTCGGTCGAGGCGGCTGGCGTGATTACGTGGGACCGATTGCGTTCGGCCTGGCGATGGGGATCAAACAGACTCCGTGGCCGGCGCTGCCCTTCATCCTGCTTGCGCTCGCCTGCGACGAATATGCGCTCACCGGCATCGAGCAGGCGATCAGGCGGGCCGCGCGCTACCTGGCGGTAGTGCTCGTGACCTTTCTGATCCCCAATATCCCATGGATAATCGCCTCGCCTAGCGGCTGGATCAAGGGCACGCTGACGCCGCTGTTCGCAAATATGGTGCCGACCGGCCAGGGCTCTATGTCGCTGAGCCTGTACCTGCATTGGGGCGGTGGCTCGATGTCGGCTTTCACGCTCACTATGGTCTTCGGCTTCCTGTTCCTGTTCATCCTGTTCGTGGGCACCTACCCGACCTTGCGCTTGGCGATTTTCATGCTGCCTGGGTTTGCGTTGTTCTTCGCGGCCCGCTCAAACGTCAACTACTTCATCTCGCTGATCCCGGCTGCTGTGATGGCGGCGGCCACCGCCTCGGCAGCACCTGCCCGTGTCCGCGCCTCTGGGGCAAGATCGGTCGAACGGGCCGGCCAGCTGCTGGCCGGCCGCGGCCCGGTCGGTTCGTTGCCCGCTACTTGGCGGACCGTGCTGGTACGCATAGCGGGTGATGGCCGCCTCTTCCGCAACCAGCAGTGGGCGATCGCGGCACTGGTATCGGTGGTGCTGTTCCTCGGCTTCATGGTGCACTCGCTGACCGCCGCGGCGCCGTTCAACGTGCGCGTGCTCGGTGCCCACACCACCGGTGTGACGAACCGCATCGAGCAGCTGGTGGTGCGCGTCGACAACACCTCTGGCAAGCCGATCACGCCGTCGTTTGACCTCATGCAGGGCGGCTTCAACTCGACCTTCTGGATCAAGGTGGGCGGACCCACGTCCCTGGCCGCGCACTCTCATGCGATCTATCGGATCGATGCCCCGAACGTCGGCGCCGAGCCCTCCGCGTACGGCGGCTTCAACGTAGTTGGCTACGTCGACAAGCCTGAGTCCTTCAGCGTCGCGGCGACCTACGAGCCGCACCTGTTGTCACTGGGCTTCCAGCCTGACGCGATCAACCAGCCGATGCCGCTGGGCAAGTCCTTCAAGATCACCGTGCAGCTCTATGCCGTCAACGGTGGGATCTCCCACCGCTCTGGCGTTGAGGTGCGCCTCAGTGAGCTGATCTGGGGCGCCTTCGGCCCGCGCAAGGGCGGTGCCCGGGTGGACGGCGGGAAGGTTGGTAAGGGCAGCGTCGGCATCACGAACTCAAACGGTCAGGCGACCTTCACGATCACCGGCGCCCGCGCCGATCCCTACCCGGTCTCGTTCTCCGCCGTCGCCTACAGCAGGAACCTGAACTACGTGTTCGGCAGCTCTGGCGACCTCAACATCCGCTTCGTGAATCCGGCCAAGTGAGTCTGGGCATTTTCGTCACCAGCTGACTCGTCGGATTGCCACCTACTCCTGGCCCGTCTCGGAGTCGCATCGGTCCAGACGAGCAGTTGCCGGCCAACCGAGACCTATGCCGCGACTCATCACAACGAGAAGATGCCCCCGGCAGGAATCGAACCTGCATCCCGCGCTTAGGAGGCGCGTGCTCTATCCATTGAGCTACGAGGGCGCGCGCCCAGCGTAGCGACGCTAGCTGGCCGGCGGGTCGCCCTGCTCAGAATCCGCGTCCGGCTCTCCGTCCTCGGTCCCGTCGTCCTCGGCGTAGAGCGACTCAACAGCCAACTGCTCTCCCCGTTTGCCCCAGAGCTTGATATCCAGGAAGTCCCCGCGGTAGTTATCCGGCGCAATCAATGTGAAACGCTCGTCCACGAGTTCGCACTGGTCCACCGCGTGGTCGGCAAGCTCAGCCGTCACCAGCGCTCCGCCAGGGATCAGGGGGACCCCCCAGACCAGGGTCATCTCTGCCACGTTGCCGGCCTCACCTCGCCAGTTGCCCAGCACCATCTCATTGAGGTCGAGCTGCCAGTCAGGGTTGGCCTCCGCCACATCCCCCGTGTAGTCGGCACGGGCCTCGAAGTGATCGGGGCTCCCCGAGTCGGACTCGCTGAAGGAGACGTAACCGAACAGCTCGTAGCCGACGTCGGTTCGAGCCACGGCCGGAACGTATGTGCGACCGTAGAACGTCCGATCGGGAAACCAGCGGATCTCGCCCGGAGTGCCGAGCTCCTCGCCGTCGGTATCTATGTCGTTACAGGCGGCGTTGAAGTGCTCCCTGAGGACGTCCGCCCAGCGCCCGTAGGGCAGCGACTCCTGGGGTGGCTCGGCGGCGAAGCTGATGACAAAGCGGTCGGTTGGGGGCATCAGAACCGGTGTCCGATCAGGGTGTCGCGTCCGGCGTTCTGGATCGTACGCTCCAGTCCCTCGCGCAGCTGCACGGTCGGCTCCCAGCCCAGCAGCTCCCGCGCCTTGGTGATATCCGGCTGGCGGACCTGCGGGTCATCGGTGGGCAGCTCCGCAAAGACGATCCTCGAGTTTGAGCCCGTCACGTCAATGACCGTCTCAGCCAGCTCCAGCAGCGTGAACTCGTTGGGGTTGCCGATGTTGACGGGATCGTGATGCCCCGACTCGGCGAGCAGGATGATCCCGCGCACCAGATCGTCCACGTAGCAGAAGGAACGGGTCTGTGAGCCGTCTCCAAACACGGTGATAGGTTGATCCTGCAGAGCCTGCCGCAGGAAGGTCGGGATCGCGCGTCCATCGCGGGCCCGCATGCGCGCGCCGTAGGTGTTGAAGATCCGGACAATCGCGGTGTCCACACCCTGCTGGCGGTGGTACGCCATGGTCAGCGCTTCAGAGAAGCGCTTGGCCTCGTCATAGACCCCTCGCGGCCCGATCGGGTTCACGTGCCCCCAGTAGCTCTCCGGCTGCGGATGCACCTGCGGGTCGCCGTAGACCTCACTCGTGGACGCGGTCAGGAACCTGGCGCGATGCAGCTTCGCCAGACCCAGCGTGTGATGGGTCCCGTAGGAACCGACCTTGAGCGTGTGCAGCGGGATCCGCAGGTAGTCGATCGGGGAGGCGGGCGAGGCGAAGTGATAGACGAAATCAATCGGCTCGTCCACGAAGTACGGCTCGATGATGTCTACGTTCAGGTGCGTGAAGCTGTCGCCGCGCAGATGCGCGATGTTGTTCAGGGTGCCGGTCTCCAGGTTGTCCACACAGATCACGCGGTGGCCCTTTGCCAGCAGCGCGTCGCAGAGGTGAGACCCGAGGAAACCGGCGCCGCCGGTCACGAGTGAGGTTGGCATCGAGGCCAATCTATCCGAATACCCGGCGCCTCAGGCCACCGGGTCACCCGCCACCCACTGTCCCTCTTCGCGCTTCCAGATCGGCGCCCGCTGCTTGAGCGCATCGATGATCTCGCGCGCTCCCGCAAACGCCTCGGCTCTGTGCGGCGCTGATACAGCGATCACCACAGACGGCTCAGACAGTGGCACCGTGCCGATCCGATGTTCCACGGCAACCGCGCACAGGCCGTGGTGCTCCGCCGCTGCCGCCGCGATCTCTCTGATCTGGGCCTCCGCCATCTCCGCGTAGGCCTCGTACTCCAGCGCCGGCACCTCACGCGTCACGCCCTGGAAGGTCACCACCGCTCCGGCTCGCGCATCGGTCACGCGGGCGTTGACCGACTCGACTGACAGCGGCTCCGTCTCAAGCGATACGTGCAGCGTGACGGCCGGGGCTCCACCTGAGACGGGTGGGATCAGGGCCAGCTCGTCATCTGGGCGCAGCTCCGTGGTCTCGGTGGCGTACTCCCGGTTCACCGCCAGCACAGTGCGCAGGTCTCCTGTCAGCCAGCGCAGTTCCGCGAGCGCGTCCCCCACGCGCGCGCCGTCGGGAAGCTCGAGCGTCAACTCGCTGGAGCCAGCGCGCTCCCGCAGTGATGCGAACAGGCGAATCTGGACTTGCACGCCGCAAGCGTAGACCGCGGACACCGCCGTTCCGGCTTATTAAGTGGACGTTTGCGTCCAACGCAAACCGCTTCAAGTCTCGTATGCTCCCGTTCAGGCTCGCGCCCAGCGCTGCCGGGCCCGTCAATCTTGAGGATGGAGGAGCATCACCTATGAGAAGTCGCAACATGTTTGGAAGGGCTCTGGCCCTGGCCGGTACCTCCGTGGCACTCGCCTGCTGTGCGAGTGCCACGGCCATGGCGTCCACCGGCGGCGTCAAGTCGGTCGAGAAGCTCGTGCCGGCTGCGGTCAAGTCCAGTGGCCTGAAGGTCGCCGCTGACGCCACCTACCCACCTGACGAGTTCGTCCAGGGCGGCAAGATCGTCGGGATGGACGCCGATCTGGTCAACGCCCTTGGCAAGGTCATGGGAGTCAAGGTGTCGATCAAGAACGTCACGTTCAACGACATCATCTCCGGCATGGTCGCCGGGCGTTACAACATTGGCGCCTCGTCGTTCACAGACGAGAAGTCACGCGAGAAGTCGGTGAACTTCGTCGACTACGCCAACGTCGGTGAGTCGTTCTACACGCTGAAGTCGGGCGGGGCGAAGATCAAGGGCATCTCCAGCATCTGCGGGATGACCGTGTCCGTCGAACAGAGCACCACCGAGGAAACGGACGCGAAGACGCAGAGCAAGAAGTGCACCAAGGCCGGCAAGAAGGCAGTGGTGGTCAACGTGTTCCCGAACCAGAACCAGGCGAACCTCGCCGTGGCTTCGGGTCATGATCAGCTCGGCTTCGCAGACACGCCGGTCGCCGACTATCAGGTCAAGCAGTCGGGTGGCAAGTTCAAGATCGTCGGTGCGGCCTATGCGCCGGCTCCGTATGGCATCGCCATCTCCAAGAGCAGCGGCCTGACCAAGGCGGTTCACGCAGCGATGCTCTACCTCGCCAAGCACGGCACCTACAAGAAGATCTTCAAGAAGTGGGGACTCCAGGGCATCGCGATCCCGGCTTCCAAGATGAAGATCAACGGGGCGATCTTCTAGAGCCTCAAGGAAGTTCTCCCGGAGTAGCCCGCGATCGGTCAAAGTCAGCAAGACCATGGCTGATCAGTCGCAGCTGACTCCAGTCGCATCGGAACGGCCCCAGGACATCAGGGCCGTTCCGGTGCGCCGCCCGGGCCGTTGGATCGCGGCCTTCATCGTGCTGGCCTGTTCGGCGTCCTTCGTCCGCTTCCTGATCGCGGACTCGGCCATGCAGTGGCACGTGATCGGGCAGTACCTGTTTGACTCGCAGGTGCTGAATGCCGTCGTCAGAGTCTTCTATCTGACGGTGCTCTCGATGCTGATTGGGGTGATCCTAGGGGTGATCCTCGCGGTCATGCGGCTCTCGCCGAACCCGATCCTCAAAGCTGCGAGCTGGCTCTACATCTTCTTCTTCAGGGGCACGCCGCTGCTGGTGCAGATCGTGTTCTGGTACAACATTTCGGCGCTGTTCCCGGCCCCGCATCATCTGATCGACATCGGGATCCCATTCGGGCCGGCGCTCATTCACCCGAACGCGAACGTGATCATCACGGTGTTCGTTGCCGCGTTAGCGGGGCTCAGCTTCAATGAGGGTGCCTACATGGCGGAGATCGTCCGGGCTGGGATCATCTCGGTGCCGGAGGGGCAGACCGAGGCGGCCGCGTCGCTTGGGATGGGCCGCATGCAGATCATGCGTCGCATCGTTTTGCCGCAGGCCATGCGTGTGATCCTGCCGCCGACCGGCAACGAGCTGATCTCGATGCTGAAGAACACTTCGCTTGCGTCTGTGATTGGCTACGCGGAGATCGTCTATGTGACCTCGGACATCTCAGCCGTCAACTACAAGGTCATCCAGTTGCTGATCGTTGGCAGCATCTGGTACCTCGCACTGACTAGCGTCGCATACGTCGGTCAGTACTTCCTTGAGCGCAGGGTCGGTCAGGGTTTCTCGCGGGCTCAACAGATCACGATCAAGGATCGCTGGCTGTCATTGGGACGCGGTCGGGGAGGGACACTCGGAAGATGACCGACGTCATGGTCAGCGCCGAGGGCGTCCATAAGCGCTTCGGCCACAACGAGGTGCTGAAGGGCATCACGCTCACCGTCAACCGCGGCCAGGTGATGTGTCTGCTCGGTCCGTCCGGTTCGGGTAAGTCAACGTTCCTGCGGTGCATCAACCACCTTGAGAAGATCAACTCGGGCCGCCTGTCCGTGGACGGGGAGCTCGTGGGCTACCGGGAGGCGAACGGCAAGCTCTATGAGCTGCATGAGCGGGACGTCGCCCGCAAACGCCAGGAGATCGGGATGGTCTTTCAGAGTTTCAACCTCTTCCCGCACATGACCGCGCTCCAGAACGTGACGCTCGCTCCCATCCAGGTGCTTGGACGCCGTCGCGATGAGACCGAGCAGCGCGCCCGGGAGCTGCTCGACCGTGTCGGCCTGAGCGACAAGTACAACGCTCATCCGGTCTCGCTCTCCGGCGGTCAGCAGCAGCGGGTCGCGATTGCCCGCGCCCTGGCCATGGACCCGAAGCTGATGCTCTTTGATGAGCCCACCTCCGCGCTCGATCCCGAGCTGGTTGGCGAGGTTCTTGACGTCATGCGCGATCTGGCCAGGAGCGGGATGACCATGGTCGTGGTCACGCATGAGATCGGTTTCGCTCGTGAGGTTGCGGACACCGTCGTCTTCATGGATGGCGGCGTTGTGGTTGAGGCCGGCCCGCCGGCTGAGGTGCTGGGCGCGCCGAAGCACGAGCGCACCCGCGCGTTCCTCGCGAAGGTCCTGTAGCGCTCAGCGCGGGCGCGCATGGTCCGCCCGTGGCGCGTAAGCTGACCCGTCATGACGGAGCACGCGCACCGATCAGTCGCGCCGGTGGTGGGGGCTGATGATCCGCGCAGGTTCACGGACTCGGGGATTGAGGTGCAGCGGGTGTACGCGGAGGCCGATGTCTCAGCGGGCCTGGCTGGGCGGCTGGGGAAGCCCGGGGAGTTCCCATTTGCGCGCGGTGTGCACGGCGGGATGTACCGAGAGCGGTTGTGGACGGTGCGACAGTACGCCGGTTACGCAAGCGCGCGGGAGTCCAACGAGCGTTACCGCTACCTCCTGGATCAGGGCTCGACCGGCTTGAGCATGGCCTTTGACCTGCCGACCCAGTTGGGTTTGGATTCAGATGACCCGCGGTGTCTGGGGGAGGTCGGGCGGACGGGGGTCGCAATCGACTCGATCGATGACATGCGGGTGGCCTTTGCCGGGATTCCGCTTGACCGGGTTTCGACGTCGATGACGATCAACGCTCCGGCCAGTGTGCTGCTGCTGCTCTATGAGCTTGTGGGTGAGGAGCAGGGCGTGGCGGCGGAGAAGCTGCGCGGGACCGTGCAGAATGACATCCTCAAGGAGTACATCGCCCGCGGCAACTTCATCTACCCGCCGGACGGTGCGATGCGCCTGACCACCGACCTCTTCGCGTACTGCCGTGAGCGGATCCCGCGCTGGAACACGATCTCAATCTCCGGCTATCACTTCAGGGAGAAGGGTGCCTCAGCCGTTCAGGAGGTCGCGTTCACGCTCGCCAACGGGATCGCGTACGTGCAGGCGGCACTTGATGCGGGGCTTGAGGTGGATGAGTTCGCGCCGAGACTGGCGTTCTTCTTCAACGCTCACAACAATGTGTTTCAGGAGGTCGCGAAGTTCCGTGCCGCCAGGCGGATGTGGGCGCGGATCATGCGGGAGCGGTTTGCCGCCAGTGATGAGCGCTCCTTGAAGCTGCGGTTTCACACGCAGACGGGCGGAGTGACGCTCACCGCGCAGCAGCCCGAGAACAACATCGTCAGGGTTGCTCTCCAGGCCTTTGCAGCGGCGGCCGGCGGCACCCAGTCGCTGCACACCAACGGTTTTGATGAGGCGCTTGCGCTGCCCAGTGAGCATGCGGCGAGGATTGCGGTCCGCACGCAGCAGATCGTGGCCCATGAGTCAGGGGTCGCGGACACGGTCGACCCGTTTGCGGGGTCGTTCTTTGTGGAGGCGCTGACCGATGAGATCGAGGCCCGGGCGCTTGAGCTGATCGCCAGGGTTGATGAGCTCGGGGGCGCGTTGAACGCCATTGAGTTCGTCAAGGCTGAGATTGAGGAGTCCGCGTTTGGCTACCACGAGCGCTATCGGACGGGACAGGACGTGGTGGTCGGCGTCAACCGGTTCGTGGAGGATGAGCAGCGGGTGCCTGAGATCATGCGGGTCGATCCGGCCGTCGAACGTGAGCAGGTCGCCCGTCTGAGGGCCTTCAAACACGACCGGGATCAGCGGCTGGTGCAAACCCGCCTTGAACAGGTCCGCGAGGACGCGCGCGGCCCTGGCAACATCCTCCCGACGCTGCGCCAGGCGCTGAAGGACCATTGCACCCTCGGCGAGGTCTGCGGCGCCATGCGCGACGTCTTTGGCAGCTATCAACCGACGAACTGAACAAAGGATTTCCCAGTTGCTCGTACCCGCCGTCTTCTTCTGGCAGATCGCCCTTGTCGTCCATGTCGTCTTTGTCGTGGCTGCCTTTGGCCTTGTGCTCGCGTATCCGTTTGTGGTCATGGCCGTTGAGCGTTACGACCCACGGGCGCTGCCCGTGATCCTGCGCTCCCGGCAGCTGCTCGGCCGCAGCCTGGTCAATCCAGGACTGCTGATCGTGGTCGTTGCCGGGATCTACCTCGCCACCAAGGAGCATCAATGGCAGCACTTCTACGTGCAGTGGGGGCTTGGCGCCGCGCTTGTGATCGGTGGGCTTGAGGGCGCCTTTGTGATGCGGCAGTCCGGCAAGCTGGCGGACATGGCGGAGCGCGAGCTCGCCGGTGCAAGCGGTGGTGAGTTCAGCTGGAGCGCGGAATTCATGAGGGCGCGCGGCCGTGCCGACCAGGTCAACATGCTGCTGGCCGTGATCGTAGTGGTGACGATCTTCCTGATGGTGGTCCAGTAGGTGGTCATGAATCTCAGCGCCCAGGGGCAGGAGACCCGTCCGGACCACTCGAAACACTCGGATAGATGACTGAACTCACAGCCGTCCGGACCCTCGTCAAATCCGCTCCGGAGCTCTGGGCGGTCTGCAGCGACGCAGACCTTCTGTCCCGGCATCTGGGCGCCTTTGGGGAGATCCGCATCACCCGGCTCGAACCTGAGAGCACCGTCGCCTGGGAGGGCGAGCGCGCAAGCGGCACGGTGCGGATCGAGCCTTCGGGGTGGGGCACCAAGGTGACCGTCACGGCTGATTCGAGCGACGCGCTCGACGCCGTGCTGGACAGCCTCGGCCAGGCTCATCACCGACCGTTCTCACGCTGAGGAACCGACCGCTGAGTGCCCGCGCCCCACGAGCTGGGGCAGCGGGACCAGCGGAGTCGCCGGCACACGGAGCCAGCCGGCGAGCTTTTGGCATCGCTGCACGCGGGGTTGCAGCAGGCTTGAATTCTGGGCGCAATCTTGCATCACGCCAACTTTCGGATAGTCTGACCGTCTTCAGTCACCGATTAGGGGTCGAATAATGCACGGATTGCAGGCTGGCGCGTTCTCGCGTTGGCGTTCAAGTCTTGGGGTTCTTGCCCTGGTTCTTCTCACGGCACTCGTCGCCCGCGCCGGGATGGCGCGCGCCCTTGTGTCCAAAACCACCACCAACACCATCACCCAGACGGCGATCACCTCGCCCAGCGACCCCTCCTACTTCTACGACCCCACCGGCGGCGGGCAGGATGCCAACGGCAAGGCGCTCGGTTTCACCGTCACCGGGACGACCAACAGTTCGAGTCCGTCGACCGATCAGGTGGACATCGCCTGCTATAGCGCAGGAACGTATCAGTACGCGGTCGTGCAGAACGTGTCGCTCAGTGCCGACGGCGGCTTCTCGGTGTTCGTTCCCTACTACGACATGGAAGTCGCGGGAATCTACAGTCCCGACGGCAGCTCCTGCCAGCTCCGCGCGGTTCCCGCCGGCGCACAACCACCGCTGGGGGGCGGGTACTCTGGACCGCGGGTGCTGCTCTCCTACCTGACCGCGACCTACCCGTACCCCGGATCGAGCCTGGCCGACTACTCCGTGGTTGCTCCGCAGCTCGGTGCGACGAACCTCTACACGTCAGCCGCGGATTGCGGACTCACCGGAGTGTTCCTCAACGACCCATCCATCTTCGGGCAACCGGATGCGCAGAGCTTCGGCTGCGCCGACACCTTCGGGGCGGATATCAACAACCAGCTTGCGGATCCACTGCAGGTGGACGGAGTGACCGCATACACGCCCTACGGGCCGCCACAGGCGTATGCCAACAACTACTACTACGACAATGGTCCTCCGGCGTCGATCTCCGTCTCTGTCTCCCAGAACCCAGCCAACGGTGACCTCACGATCAGCGAGGTTGAGCCGATCTACGTATCCTGCACGTCCGCTTCGTCCGGGTACTGCCCGGCCGGGGTCGAACTCGACCGGACGACGAAGCAGACGGCTGGCGGACACGTCGTCGAGATCACCGACGTGTTCCGCAGCACGGATGGCGCCGCTCACACCGTGTCGCTGCAGGTGCAAAACGAGCAGTGCTTCCTGTCGAGCCAATGCAACGTGCAGGACTACGGGAACAACAACTTCAACCCTGCTCAGGTTTCCTACCAGTTCCCAGGTGAGTCGAGCTTCAGCGCCCATGCATCCGGCGACACGGTCAGTGTTGGTGCGTCGGCTCCTGCCTCAATCTACGTCGAGAACAATTCTGAGCCGGATGGCTCAACCGCCGGCGCGCGCGGAGCGATCACGTACTTCACCGCTCCGTCGGGTCCGTTCTCCTTTTTCCAGTATCTGCAGTACGGCTTCCAGGCGCCCTACGTCGAGAACCTGATGATCGCCCCCTACACCCTCACCGTTGCCGCCGGCGGCTCTGCCCAACTCAGCTTCGCTTACTCGAGTGAGTTCAGCCAGTCCGCGCTGGCGGCCGACATCCAGACTGCGCGCGACCTGCAGTCGGCGCCCACCGTCACGATCACATCGCCGGCGGCGGGCGCGACCGTCGGTGCGGCCAGCGTTGCTGTCAGTGGTCAGGTCTCAGCCGCCACGGGCGCCGGTTCGGTGACCGTCAACGGTGTGAAGGCGACCATCAGCGGCTCCAGCTTCACGGCCACGGTTCCGCTCACCTCTGGTGCCAACACGATCACCGCGGTGCTCACGACCAACAGCGGCGTCACCGCCTCAACCACGGAGTCGGTGACCTACACGCCAGCCGCTGTGGCGCCAGCCGCCAAGCAGGGGTGGGCCGGTGCAACGTGGCTTCCCATTGCCAACACCGGTCGTGCGCGTCACGTGCGCAGGCTGAACGAGCGGCTGAGCGGTGAGGTGAACGCCGGCTCGGCGGCGGTCAGCTACTACTTCCAGTACGGCGTCCGCGGCCACTACACGCACCGCACCAAGATGCGCCGCCTGGCCGCCGGCAAGCGGATGCGCCACCTGTCCGTGACCATCTCCGGGCTTCGCACGGGGAAGGTCTACCAGTACAGGATCGTCGCGAGCGGCAAGTACGGCCGCGCGACCGGCGGCCGTCGCACATTCGTGGCAACAAAGGCATAGCGCAACCAACGGCTCGAAGGAACGAGGTAAAGGTGAGATTGATCAGAACGATCGCCGGCCTGTGCGCTGCGCTGGTGGTGTGCGCTGCGGTCGTGGCGTTCACCGGCAGCGGCGCCCGGGCGGCTATGAGACGACCGATGCTCGCCTACGATCCTTCGACGCAGTCACACCCGGGGGCATGCAGCCAGACCACGCTGAACGTCGCACAGGCGGTCAGCGACCTGAACGCCAACGGGGTGCTTGGGAAGTACGCCGCGATCATCGGCGTGCACGCGACCGGCGCGGCGCTGACCAATGACATGCGCAAGACCCTTACGGTGATGCAGGTTGCGCAGACGACCGTCACCGCCAACCACGGCTGCACCACCTCGGGCGTGATCTTCCCGGTCGGGCCGCGAACGCTCACCAAGGGTGAGACGGTGGGTGTAGCGCTGCCGGCCAGTCTGCGGGCGAAGCTCTGCGGCGGCGCCGGCTCAGGTTGTGAACCTAAGCTGATCACCGTGCACACGGTGTTCCCCACCAACTGCTGGAACCTTGACCAAGGCAACATCAAGTTCCTCGTCTACGTCCACAAGCCGAAGCCGAAACCGAAACCGAAGCCGAAGCCCAAGCCCAAGCCCGTCCACACCAAGCCGCAGGTGGCGGTCGCCAAGCCCTCTGCTGAGGTCAGCACCGCCTGCGGGACCGGCACCGCCGGCATCTCCACGGTCACGCTCCGCAACGGCGCCGGCGCGTCAGCCAAGGCGACGTTTGTGGTCAACGGCAAGACGTACGGTCCAGTTGCGGCCGGACACAGCATCACCGTCAAGGTCGCGCTCAAGAGCGGCGGTAGCGTCCCGATCAGGGTCACCTCCAGCGGTGAGATGCTGGTCAACCAGCTGGTGCCCGCGGACCCCTGTCCCGCGCCCGTGCCCTCCGCGACGGCTGCGCTCAGCTGTTCGGCGGGAGGAGTCGTGGTGACGCTCAGCAATGCGGCGAGCGCGACCGCCGACGCGACGTTCGTTGTGAACGGGAAAAGCTACGGGCCGCTCGCACCCGGTGCCAGCAAGTCGGTGACCATCGCGGTCGCTGTCGGCGCCACGGGTCAGTTGACCGTCACCTCCGGTGGCCAGACGCTGCTGAGCGGCACGGCGTACTCAAATTCCTGTGCGTCGGCTCCCTCGGCACTGGCGGACGTCTACTGCACGACCTACGGTGGCCCGCACGGACAGGGCGGCTTCGGGCCCGGCGGAGGTAATCTGTCCGTCCAGCTGCTCAACGGAGTGGGTGCGAGCCTGCCGGCGAGCTTCACGGTCACCGCCACCGGAAACACCACCACCGGCTATGGGCCCACGGCAGTCGGACCGCTCGCTGCCGGAGCAGCGCAGACGGTGCTGCTGCCTGTTGACGGCACCGGTAACAGCATCACCGTGACCGTTTCCTCAGGCGGCAGCTCATTGCTCAACCAGACGTTTGCCGGCTGCCCGACCCGGCCGGCGGGGTAGCCGGTTTCAGGGATACGGGCCGCTGAGGATGGCGGGCGCCCAGCGGGGCGCCCGCCGGTACAGTCTCCGGTGCCATGACAGACGTCCATCCCGAGACCCAGGAACATGCGCTGGAGACCTACGCCGAGAAGCTGCGGCAGCTTGAGGTGCTCAAGTATGAGGCTGTACATGCCGGCAGCGCGGCAGCGGTCGAGAAGCAGCATGCGCGTGGGAAGTACACGGCGCGCGAGCGGATCGAGAAGTTGCTTGATCCTGGCTCATTCCAGGAGCTTGACGTGTTTGTGCGGCATCGCACGACGGACTTCGGGATGCAGGCCAATCGTCCGTACGCGGACGCCGTGGTGACCGGGTACGGGACGATCGACGGCCGGCGGGTGTGCGTCTTCTCGCAGGACTTCACAGTATTTGGCGGGTCGCTGGGTGAAGTTGTGGCGGAGAAGATGGTCAAGGTGATGGAACTGGCGGAGAAGACGGGTTGCCCGATGATCGGAATCAACGACTCCGGTGGGGCTCGGATCCAGGAGGGTGTGGTCGCGCTCGGCGGCTACGGGGATGTGTTCTTTCGCAATGTGCGCGCGTCGGGGGTGATCCCGCAGATCAGCGTGATCATGGGTCCGTGTGCGGGTGGGGCGGTGTACTCGCCGGCGATCACGGACTTCATCTTCATGGTGAAGGAGACATCGCACATGTTCATCACCGGTCCCGACGTGATCCGGACGGTGACTGGGGAGGATGTGGGGATGGAGGAGCTTGGTGGTGCGATCGCGCACAACGCCAAGTCGGGGGTCGCGCACTTTGCCTCTGAGGATGAGGACCAGTGTCTTGAGGACGTGCGCTACCTGCTGTCGTTTCTGCCGCAGAACAACCTTGAGACCCCGCCGCGGGTGGCCTGCGCCGATGATCCGCAGCGCATGGATGCGGAGCTTGATTCGATCGTTCCGGATAACCCGAACCGTCCGTATGACATGCGGGCGGTGGTGACCCACATCGTTGATGACGGCGAATTTCTGGAGGTACAGGAGATGTTCGCCCGCAACCTGATCTGCGGGTTCGGCCGGCTGGATGGTCGCGTCGTGGGGGTTGTCGGCAACCAGCCGGCGCAGCTCGCGGGCGTGCTTGATATCGAGTCCAGCGAGAAGGGCTCACGGTTTGTCAGGACCTGTGATGCCTTCAACATTCCGATCGTGACGCTGTGTGATGTGCCGGGGTTCCTGCCGGGGACCAACCAGGAGTGGAACGGGATCATCCGCCACGGCGCGAAGCTGCTGTATGCCTATGCGGAGGCGACCGTCCCGAAGCTGACGGTGATCACCCGCAAGTCGTACGGCGGCGCGCATCTGGTGATGGGCTCCAAGCAGCTCGGGGCGGACCTGAACTTCGCGTGGCCCACGGCGGAGGTTGCGGTCATGGGCGCCGAGGGCGCGGTGAACATCATCCATCGCCGGGAGATAGCGGGTGCTGAGGATCCCGAGCGCCAGCGCGAGGAGTTGATCGATGCGTACAAGGCGCACTTCACCAACCCCTACATAGCCGCTGAGCGCGGCTACATAGACGATGTCATCGTCCCGCATGAGACGCGCCCCAGGCTGATTGAGGGGCTGCGGATGCTCGAGACCAAGCGCCAGCCGGGCCCGCGCCGCAAGCACGGAAACATCCCGCTGTAGCGGGAGGCGGTAGTCAGCTGAGGACCGCCGGCAACACGCTCGCGGCCAGCACGAGCGTAAGTGCGGCGACGTCGGCCAGTCCAGGTCGCATCGTGGTCGGGGCAGGGGTCGCCGCTCCGCCGCGCATCGCAATCACCTCGCCAAGGTCGGAGGAGCGTCTGAGCGCAGCGGCCATGCTCGCGGTGATCATGTCAACCAGCCGGCTCAGGAGCATGGCGGGATCCCGGGTTGTGGTTCGCTGACGGTGCGCGGCCGCGACCGTGCGGACCTCGTCGATCACCAGTGGCAGGCAGCGGACGGCCAGCGCTGCGGTGACGGCCCAGTCGTCGACCGGCATTCTCAGGCGGCGCAACGGCGCGCCGATGCGCGCCAGCGCCGGGGCAAGCGCGCTGAGGTCGGTCGTCCAGGCGATCACCAACGACAGCAGGGCGAACAGCAGCCCAAAGGCGATAAGGCGGATGAAGCGCTCGGCCCCGCCGCCGGCGGCGGCAAAGCCGAAGCTGATCAGGATGGTGAGTCCGAACCAGTGCGGCAGTCGCGGAAGCGCGCGCAGCGGCACCCGGGCCGCCACCAGCGCCGCGCCCACCACCACCGCCACGCCGGCGAGCTGCTCCCATCCGGTGTTGAGGCCGGTGGCGATCGTCAGCACCAGGAGCGTGACCAGCTTGGTTCCAACCCCGAGTCGGTGCAGGGGGCTGTCGTGTGGCAGCCGCCGCAACAGCACCTCGTGAACACCGGCGCGGTGCGGGCGCCGCGGCCGCTGGTCTGCCGGGTCGGGGGAGGGTTGAGCGTGGCGCTGCGTCATGCGGCACGAGCGTTGAGGGGAGGGGCGTGGGACGGGTCGTCAGTGTCCTCGATGATCCGGCCCTGGGCGAGACGGATCATCCGCGGGCAGAGTTCGCGCATGCCGTGTGGGTCGTGGGTGACCGCGATCAGCGTCATGCTCCTGCGCGCGCGCATCTCCATCAGCAGCTGGATCAGCCCGGCCTGGCTGGGGGCGTCAAGGCCGGCCAGCGGCTCGTCCAACACCAGCACACTCGGTTGCCTGGCCAGCAGGCCCGCGATGGCGACGCGGCGCTGCTGGCCGCCGCTCAACTGATCAATCGAACGATCCGCGAGGCTGGGCTCGAGGCCCACCGCACGTAGCACCTCAGCCACCCGCGCATCCAGTTCCCGGCGCGCTTCGGCGTTCTCAGGGTCCGCACGCGGCCAGCCTGCAGCGTCAGCAATGTCAGCGCCGACCGTGGGTCGCTGTAGCTGTAGGCGCGCGTGCTGGAAGGCGATACCGACCCTTCCGCGCAGCATTTCGGTTGGTTGACCGTCCAGCAGACAGGCTCCCGCAGTCGGGCGCAGTAGGCCCGCCACGATCCAGGCCAACGTTGACTTGCCGGAGCCGTTTTGGCCGACGACCATCACGCCCTCGCCGGGTTGGGCGTTCAGCGTCAGTTCGTCCAGAGCCTGGTGCTCCCAGACCGTGCGGTTGGCGTACCTGTGGGTGACGTTGCGCAGCTCGACTCGACCGGCCGCAGTCGCATGGACAGGCGGTGATGGTTTGTGAAGCCCGGAGGTCTGCTGCTGCTCGCTGAGTTGGGAGGCCGCTGTCTGTGAGACGTTCGGTTGTGCTGCGGGCTCGTACTCCGCCACAACGCGTCCGTGAGCAAGCTGCACCACGCGGTCTGCCGACGTGAGCTCGCCTGCGTTGTGGGTGATGTGCACGACCGTCATCGGCCACCGCTGAGGGAGTTCTGCAAAGAGACGGATCAGCTGCGCGCGTCCGTCCGGGTCCACCATCGCGGTCGATTCGTCCGAGATGAGCAGCCTTGGTTCCCGAGCCAGTGCGGCAGCCACCGCCAGGCGCTGCAATTCGCCGCCGGAGAGTGTCGCCGTGTCTCTGTCGCCCATGCCCGCCAGGCCCACCGTCGCAAGCAGGTTCTCCACGTCCACGGTGTGTCCGGCGGGTAGGCCCCAGGTGACATCGTCGCGCACGCACAGGCCAAGCACCTGAGCATCGGGTCGCTGGCCGATGAGTGCCACACCTCCGTGCCGGCCAAGTCCCACCGAGCCGGGGCGCTGAACCTCGCCATCGGTTGGTTGTGCGCCCGCCAGGATCCTCGCCAGCGTGGACTTGCCGGAGCCGTTGTCACCGACGATCGCGACGAACTGGCCGGCCCGCAGGCTGAGATCAATGCCACGTAGCGCCTCGTGTGTGCCGTAGCGGAAGTGGACCTGCCTCAGCTCGACCGGGATTGGGGCCGGATCCGATTCCACCACACGCTCCTTGCGCGCGGTCGTGGGTGCAAAGGGCTGATCGGCGCCTACCCAGGCGAGTCGTTCCAGGACCTCGCCGATGATCACCCAGCTCGACAACAATGCCGCAAGCGTTGCGGCCCCGGCTGCCACGCCGGCGAAGATCGCCCAGTCCTGCACGATCAGCCTGCCCAGCGCGTTCAGTGGGGCTGCGGCATGCCCTGCGGGACCAAGGTGGTGCAACACCACGCCCAACCCTCGCAGTGAGCTGCGCACGTTCTGCAGCATCAGCTCTCGTGCTGAGGCGAACACGTAAAGCAGCAGATCGATTCCGGCTGCCGCGGCCGGTACCAGCACGGCGGCGCATGCCAGCAGCGCGAGGATGCCCAGCTGACGTCGCTTGAGCTCGCCGATGATGCCTCCAAGGATCGCCAGTGCGACCAGGCTGGTGACTATCCCGACGCCCGCCACGAGGCCGGCGATCACGGCCACGGCGATCAGCGACGCGATCAGTGCTCGCAGCCCGTGGCGGTGGGCGAGCAGTGCGAACGGGACGACCGTGAGCAGTTGCAGCGAGCCGAGGAATGGGACCAACGAGCCGAGCACGGCCAGGCCGATGCAGAGGGCCGACATCGTGGCAGCGGCGGCCATCTCGGCCGGCGCGAGAATCGCCAAACGCCTCGGGTTCGACCCGGCGCCGCCTGTGGGCGCAGCTCTCATGCGCTCAGGGTGACACAGGACTGTAGGCTGGGCGCTTATGTACAGGTCCGCTCAGCTCAGGATCGCAGTGTCGTCTGCGTCAGCAGATGAGGTGGCAGCGATCACGGCTGCGATTCAGCAGTTTGTGCGTGACACGGCAGCGCCGCCGTCCGACACGTCGCCGCCGGTCCTTGGGCCCTGGGCGAGGGCTGCGCTCGATGAGGGGGTCGAGCGCCAGCCATGGGCCGTGCGCAGGATCTCGGATTAAAATACCTATAAGCCGGTCAGAATTTGGTACTTTTCGGGTGCGCAGTCGCTGCAGACGGCTGTGCGTGCTCCCTGCCCCCACCCGAAGGAAGACAGATGTCTGCGCACCTCACACCCCAGGTCGAGCAGGACGAAGCGCGGCTGCCGCAAGGCTCGCTTGAGGATCCGGAGCTGATCACGGAGATCCCGGGACATGTGATCCCGATCATCCGGCAGGAGTTCGATGACTTTGCAACCGAAGCCGGCCGTTTCCTGAACGGTGAGCTCGAGGAGGAGGACTTCATCAAGTTCCGCCTGCGGCAGGGGGTCTACGGTCAGCGCCAACCTGACGTGCAGATGGTCCGGATCAAGCTGCCGATGGGCGGGGTCACCCCGGACCAGCTGGACGCTTTTGCGGACGTGATCGAGCGGTATGTGCCGTTGCGCAAGGGCCACATCACGACGCGTCAGAACATCCAGATGCACCATGTGCCGCTGAGCGAAGCAGCAGAGCTCATCCGCGAGTTGGGTGAGGCTGGCCTCTCAAGTCGCGAGGGGTGCGGCAACACCGTTCGCAACGTGACCGGCGACCCGCGGGCTGGAACCCTGCCGGGGGAGCTGTTCGACATCACCCCCTACGCGGGCGCCTACGTGCGCTACTTCGTGCGTCACCCGACGACGCAGATGATGCCCCGCAAGATCAAGACCGCCTTCACGGCCACCGACGCCGACAACGCGCTCACCCAGATCCATGACATCGCGTTCATCCCGCGGCTTCAGGACGGCATCCGCGGCGTTGCCATGCGCGTCGGAGGTGGCACCGCCATCATGCCCCGGCTCGCGCCGCTGCTGTTTGAGTTCGTGGAACTGGACAACGGCGACTACCTGCGGGTTACGGAGGCGATCCTGCGCATCTTCGACCGGCAGGATTTCCTGCGCGTGAACCGTGCGCGGGCGCGCATCAAGGTGCTCGTCGACAAGATCGGAATCGACGCCTTCCGGGCGCTGGTCGAGGAAGAGCTGCAGGGCGATTGGGTCAGGCAGCGCGACTTCTCTGTTGATGGGCTGTTAACGGAGCATGGAGAGCAGGAGCGAGCGCCGCGGCCGCGGCCCAGCCACGGGTCGCCCAACGGAGACCAGCGTGAGTTCGTGCGCTTCCTGGAAAGCAACGTCAGCACGCAGCGGCAGGAAGGCTTCACAACGGTCGAGGTCATGATCCCGCGTGGCGACCTCACTCCGGAGCAGTTCCGCGGTCTGGCCGCGATCATGCGGGAGTTCAGTGGCGGCTGGGCGCGGACCACGGTCCACCAGAACCTGGTCTTGCGCTGGGTGCGCGATGAGTCCGTCTATGACGTGTGGAAGCGCCTCGGAGAGCTCGGCCTTGGCCGTGCCGGGGCCGACGAGATCACCGACGTTGTCAGCTGCCCCGGCACGGACTCCTGCAAGCTCGGGATCACGAGTTCGATGGGGCTCAACCGCGCCGTCCAGGAGCGAGTGCTCGCGATGGAGATCAGCGACCCGCTCACGCGTCGCATCCACATCAAGATGAGTGGCTGCCCCAACGGCTGCAGCCAGCACCACCTGGCGGACATCGGCTTCTACGGAGCGTCGATCAAGGTCGGCGAACACACGGTTCCGGCATACGTCGCACACGTCGGTGGCTCCTACGGAGAGCAGGGCATCCGTTTCGGAGAGCGGCTGCGGAGCCGGTTGCCGGCCAAGCGCGTCCCCGAGGCAGTTGAACGCTGGGTTCGCTTCTATGAGGCCGAGCGCGCTGAGGAGGAGGCCTTCAGGGACTTCGTCGCCCGCGTGGGTACGGCCGCTTTTGAGGAGCGCGTCCGGGATCTGGCGATGCCGGTTGAGTTCTCCCTGGCGAACATGGATCACTTCATCGACTGGTCGAAGAACGAGCCGTTCAGGGTCGAGCGTGGTGAGGGCGAGTGTGCAGTCTGATGCGTGTTGCCGCGCCGCTTTCGGGTAATTCGATCGCTAAGCTGAACAACGCATGTCAACAACCACGCCCGAGCTTGAAAGCGCCACCGCACAGGAGGTGCTCGCCTACGCTGTGGAGCGCTTCCACCCGCGTCTCAAGACCGCCTGCTCATTCCAGAAAGAGGAGACGGTTCTGGCTCACATGCTCAGTGAGATCGCGCCTGACGCAAGGCTCTTCACGATCGATACAGGCGTTCTGTTCCCCGAGACGCTCGCCACGTGGAAGCGTTTTGAGGAGCGCTTCCAGTTGCCCATCGAGGTCATCGATGCGTCCAGCCCGGGCGCACCTTGGACTCGGGAGAATTGCTGCGGAGCGGCCAAGGTCGATGGACTGGAGCGAGCGCTTGCCGGCGTCGATGCCTGGGTCACGGGCATCAGGCGTGAGCAGGCATCCACGCGCGCTGGCGCACGCAAGCTGGAGCGCGACGAACGCCGAGGGATCTGGAAGTTCAATCCGCTCGCGGATTGGACTGAGAAGGACCTCTGGACCTACATCTTCAAGCATGACCTGCCCTACAACCCGATGCACGACCAGGGGTACGACTCGATCGGTTGCGCCCCCTGCACCCTCCCCGGAGCCGGGCGTGACGGTCGTTGGGCCGGTGATGAGAAGACAGAATGCGGTATCCATCTGTAAAGCCCAGGTAAGGCCGGGAGTCAGGTGAGACCATTGAAGCCACTCCGAAGCACTACTCTGAGCATCCCCAAAGCGACCCTGAGTCCAGAGGCCGAGACCGAAGTGACCACACGCGCCAAATACGAGCTCTCCCACCTTCAGACGCTCGAGGCCGAATCGATCTACATCATGCGCGAGGTGGCCGCGCAGTTTGAGCGACCTGTGCTGCTCTTCAGCGGGGGCAAGGACTCGATCGTGCTCATGCGCCTTGCGCAAAAGGCCTTCCGCCCAGGCCGCTTCCCGTTCCCCGTCATGCATGTGGACACCGGGCACAACTTTCCCGAGGTGATCGAGTTCCGTGATCGCCTCGTAGAGCAATTGGACGAGCGCCTGATCGTCGCGAGCGTCCAGGAGTCGATCGATAACGGGCGTGTCCGGGAGGAGACCGGGCCGCGTGCCTCGCGCAACCGTCTGCAGACGGTGACCCTGCTGGACGCGATTGCAGAGCACGGATTTGATGCCGCCTTTGGCGGAGCTCGCCGTGATGAGGAACGAGCCCGCGCCAAGGAGCGGGTCTTCTCCTTCCGCGACGACTTTGGTCAG
This sequence comes from Actinomycetes bacterium, assembly GCA_021820105.1. Taxonomy (GTDB): domain Bacteria; phylum Actinomycetota; class Thermoleophilia; order Solirubrobacterales; family Solirubrobacteraceae; genus Palsa-465. Next base: position 30,180 of record JAKAED010000010.1, read on the forward strand.
TGGGATCCGAAGAACCAGCGACCGGAGCTGTGGTCGCTTTACAACGGCCGCATTCGCAAGGGTGAGCACGTCCGCGTCTTCCCGATCTCCAACTGGACAGAGATGGATGTCTGGCAGTACATAGCTCAGGAGCAGCTGGAGGTTCCGTCCATCTACTACGCACACTCGCGGCAGGTGTTCGAGCGCGACAACATGCTCTACGCGCTGAACGAGCACGTCGAGCTGATGGATGGCGAGGTGCCGTTTGAGGCGTCCGTCCGCTACCGCACGGTTGGTGACATGACCTGCACCGGTGCTGTGCGTTCCAGCGCGTTGACGCTGGCCGAGGTGGTGGCGGAGATCGCCGCGACACGGATCACGGAGCGTGGCGAGACCCGTGCCGACGATCGCGTCACGGAGGCCGCCATGGAAGACCGCAAGCGTGAGGGCTACTTCTAATGGCTGCCGTCAGCGAGCTGCTGCGGATCGCCACGGCCGGGTCCGTTGACGACGGCAAGTCAACCCTGATCGGGCGCCTCCTGCATGACACCAAGTCGATCCTTGAGGACCAGCTTGAGCATGTTGCCCAGACCTCAGAGCGCCGTGGTGACGGTTACCTCAACCTGGCGCTGCTGACCGACGGTCTGCGGGCCGAGCGCGAGCAGGGGATCACGATCGACGTCGCCTACCGGTACTTCCAGACCGGGGCCGCGGCCGGTGCCGGAGCGGCCGCCACCAATGGTGGCACCGCAGCCACGGTGGCCGCCCCGGAGCAGCCGGGCTTCAGGGGCGGGCGCAAATTCATCATCGCCGACACGCCCGGACACGAGCAGTACACCCGCAACATGGTCACCGGTGCTTCAACGGCGGATCTCTCGATCGTGCTGATCGATGCTCGTCACGGTGTCAGTGAGCAGACCCGTCGGCACGCGTTCATCGCTTCGCTCCTGCGCATCCCGCACCTGGTCGTGGCGATCAACAAGATGGATCTGGTCGATTACTCGCAGGAGATCTTTGACGCGATCGTCGCCGACTTCACCGACTGGGCCACCCGGCTGCAGCTCTCAGACGTGGTGTTCATCCCGATCTCGGCGCTCAAGGGCGACAACGTCGTGGAGCGCATGGACAACATGCCGTGGTACCAGGGTCCGTCGCTGCTCTACCACCTGGAGCACGTGGTGATCGCAACCGACCGAGACATGAATGACGTGCGTTTCCCGGTTCAGTGGGTGATCCGTCCGATGCGTGACGAGCACCATGACTATCGCGGTTACGCGGGTCAGATGGCGGCTGGGGTGATCCGCCCCGGGAGCGAGGTGGTCGTCCTCCCGAGCGGACGTAAAACCAAGATCATGGCGATTGACAGCTATGAGGGCGAGCTTGACGTCGCTTTCCCAACCATGTCGGTGACGCTCCGCCTGGAGGATGACATCGACATCTCCCGCGGCGACATGATTGTTGACGCCGAGGAGGCGCCGACGGTCGCTCGCGAGTTTGAGGCGATGGTCTGCTGGATGAGCGAGCAGCCGATGCGACCGGGCGGTCGCTATGTGATCCACCACACCACCCGCTCGGCCAAGGCGATCATCGACAGGCTTGAGTACCGTGTCGACGTCAACTCGCTGGAGCGCGACGGTGAGGCGGGCGAACTTGGACTCAATGAGATCGGCCGTGTGCGCCTGCGCACCTCCACGCCTCTGGTTGTGGATCCCTACTCCCGTAACCGGACAACCGGCAGCTTCATCCTGATCGACGAGTCGACCAACGACACCGTCGGCGCCGGAATGATCCGGTCCGGACGCTGAGGGTCGACCGCCCGTAGCCGGGGCTGGTGTGTCCTGCGGCGCCCACCGGCGGGGTCCAGGTCACGCCTCGGCTGAGCGGTCGTTTCGTGCGGCCGCTAGCTTGACGCGGATGCGCCGCCCCGTTACCGCGTCTGGAAGCGTGCCCCAGCAACAGCACCCTTTGCCCGTCGAGGCTCCGGCAGGCTTCAACGCCGACCTGCTGCTGATCGCGCTCGCCGGCGCCGTCGGCGCCACTCTGGCTGCGATCGACCTCGCCTCCCGGAGCCTCTGGCTGGATGAGGGTTCGACCTTCGCAATCTCCTCCCAGCACGGATCCGCGCTATGGCACGCGATCGCGCACGACGGCGGCAACATGCTCATCTATTACCTGCTGACGCATCTGCTGATCGGCTGGTTCGGCGACGCCTCCTGGGTGCTGCGGCTGCCGTCCGTGCTGGCCACTGCCGCCACCGGCGGGCTCACGGTGGCGATCGCGCTGCGGCTGTTTCCGAGTAACCGGCGTCTTGCGCTCGCGGCCGGACTGCTCGCGGTGGTGAGCCTGCCGCTCGTGTTCTGGGGGCAGGACGCCCGCGGCTACGCGTGGCTGGTGACGCTTGATGCCGCCTCCTTCCTCGCGCTGCTTGCGATTCTGCAGACGCCGTCAGGCCGACCGGTGGGACGTGGCCAGGTCATCGCTTACGTGCTCACGACCGCCGCAGCGCTCTACGTCGGGTTTGATGCGGCACTCCTGATCCCGGCGCAGCTGATCCTGCTGACCGTCTACAGGGGGCATGGGAGGCTGGTGATCACGAGCCTCGTGGGCGCGCTGCTGCTCTGCGTGCCGCTTGTGGTGCTGGCGCTGGAGCGCGGCACCGGCCAGCTGTTCTGGGTGCCTCCGCTGAGCCCATCGGTTGCCGGCAAGGCGGTGGTGATCCTGCTCTCGGCGGCGATGCCACCCAACTTCCATGCCACATCGACGACGGTCGTGACCGTGCTGGTCTCGGCCCTCATCTCCCTGGCAGCGGTGGCGCTCGGTGTGCGGGCGGCGCTGGCTCGCACTGAGCGCCTTGGTTCGCCGGCACCGTCCAGCTCGGTGCCGTCCCGTTCCGTCCGGTTCGTGCTCTGCTGGCTGCTGGTTCCCTCTGGACTGGCGCTGCTCGCCTACGCGGTGGGCGAGCCGGTTGAGCTCGCACGAGTCGTGATTCTGGCGCTGCCGCCCCTGGCCCTGCTGACCGCATGGCTCCTGTTGGGTGCCGGCGTACAGCCTCGTGCCGGCGTACAGCCTCGTGCCGGCGTACCGCCTCGTGTCGGCGTTGCCGCCGTCACCCTGCTGCTGGCGCTGCGCCTGCTGCAGATCGTTCCGAGCTACGGTCTGTCGCCGGAGCCCTGGAGGGGCGTCACGGCTCAGGTTCTGCGAGCTACCCCGGCCGATACGCGCGCCTGCATCGCCTTCTATCCGCAGGATGGTCGCGAACCGTTTGACTACTACCTGCGTTCGCTCAAAGCTGACGCCCACGTCTCGAATCTGGTTCCGGTGCTGCCGGCGCTGCCCTGGAGCCAGGTGCGACCCTACGTTGAGGAGTACTCGGGGTTGACCAGCTCCGCGGGATCACGGATCGCCACGCGATGCCCCCGCCTCTGGCTGATCTCAAGCCACGCCGGCCAGCGCAACGGGACGCGAGCGTCTGCGGCCAACTACCGCCGCTACCAGCACCTGCAGGAGGTTCTCTCCGGACACTACCCGCACAGCAGCACTAGCACGTTCGGTTGGGCGTCGAAGATCGAGGTGACGCTCTTTGAGCGGTGAGTCGCTCACCGTTAGGGACGCAACCAGAGCCCGACGTAGGTGATCGGCGTGATCACGACGGTCGTCGTGATCATCCAACCCAGCGCCCGCCGGTAACCGCGACCGCTGAGCGCCGCTCCCACGGCGAGCACCACCGGGAAGGTGACCACCAGCATCCGCGGATTCGGTGGCGTACGTGAGGACGTGAGCGCAAGCAGCGCAACGCACAGGGTCCAAACCCAGGCCGTCACAGGGATCCGCGCGCGGTTGTCCCACATCAACTTCAGTCCCCAGAAGAGGAAGGCCGTACCGGCCAGTGCAAGGATCCCGTTCAGGTCGATGCCGGCCGGTCCATGCGTGCCGCCAGAGATGAACAGCTGTTGGATGATCGAGAAGAACACGTGTGGGACCGCGAACGGGGTCGAGGACTCAGACCACTCCACATGCTGGGCTGTGTAATCGGCCAACGGTGAGCCCGTCCAGAACCAGAGGAAGATGGCGAAGCAGGCGGCGCCAAGCGGGGACAGCAGCGGCGCCAGCAGCGCTCGCCGAGCCTCAGGGTCTCGCCATCCGCGCTCACGCAGCTCAAGCCCGGCCGCGACCGCACAGACCGGTATCGCGGATAGCGCCACGGGAGCAACTGCGGTCGCGGCACCCGCGCACAGGCCCGCCCAGGCCCAGCGTCGCCGCCTGAGGAGGATCAGGCAGGACGCGATCAGGGTCAGCGTCAGGCTCTCCGTGTAGACCATCGAAAACACCACCGTGCCCGGGAAGAAGCACCAGAGCAGGATCGCTCGCCTGGCCCGCTCCGGTCCCCACCACGCTTCGGCCAGCTGCGCAATCAGCACCGTCGCAATCGCGCCGAAGATCAGGGACAGGGCCAGGCCGGCGCCGAGGTTGCCAATCTGCGTCACCTGCGCCAGCGCCCACATCAGCATCGGGTACAGCGGCATGAAACCAAGCGTCTGGTAGTCACCTGCGTGGTGATAGACGCGATGGTCATACCCATGCGCGGCGGTCAGCAGGTACCACTTGCCGTCCCAGTTTGAAAGCTCGCTGCCCAGCGTCGGGTGCGCGACCGTGCTCGCACTCAGGCTGTTCAACCCCGTGTGGGACCCGAACGCCCCGATCACGAGCATCTCCACGACCGCGAGCAGCAGATACAGCAGCCGCGAGGCGAGGTAGACATACAGCGTGTAGCGCAGCCGCGAGGTCCCCGCCAGGCTGGCTCTGATGGCTGCCACGCTCCAGCGGCGCGCCTGGACAGGATGCGCCTCCGGAAGCGTCGTCACGCCCGGAATTCTAGGGCGGTAAAGTCGGCCACCACATGTTCACGAAGGTTCTGGTTGCTAATCGTGGTGAGATTGCCGTGCGGGTGATCAGAGCCTGTGAGGAGCTCGGGGTTGGCACGGTCGCTGTGTATTCCGAGCTTGACCGCGATGCGCTGCATGTGCGGCGGGCTGATGAGGCATATCTGTTGGGGCCTGGACCGGCCGCGGAGTCCTATCTGAACGTTGCGAAGCTGATCGAGGTGATCAGGGCTTCGGGGGCTGATGCGGTGCATCCGGGCTACGGGTTCTTGGCTGAGAACGCCGGGTTTGCGGCGCGCTTGGAGGAGATCGGCGTGACGTTCATCGGTCCGTCGGCGGCGGCGATTGAGGCGATGGGGTCGAAGACCCGTGCGCGCGAGTTGATGGCGGCGGCCGGTGTTCCGATCGTGCCGGGAACGACCGAGCCGGTCGAGACGGTTGAGGATGCTCGGCGGATCATCGCTGCACAGATCGGCTATCCGGTGGCGGTGAAGGCTGCCGGTGGTGGTGGCGGCAAGGGGTTCAGGGTCGCGCTCACCGAGGCTGAGCTTCAGGATGCCTTTGAGGGGGCGGCCAGGGAGGGTGAGAAGTTCTTTGGCGACGCGACGGTCTATCTGGAGCGTTACCTCCCCGATCCGCGCCATGTCGAGGTTCAGATCCTTGCTGACAAGCACGGCAACGTGATCCATCTGGGTGAACGCGATTGTTCGTTGCAGCGCCGGCATCAGAAGCTGATCGAGGAGGCTCCAGCTCCGGCGGTTGAGCGGATCCCCGGGCTGCGGGAGCGGATCGGGAAGATCGGGACCGACGCGGCGGCGGCGGTCGGCTACGCGGGGGCCGGAACGATCGAGGGGTTGTTGCAGGACGGCGAGTACTTCTTCCTGGAGATGAACACACGGGTGCAGGTTGAGCACTGTGTGACGGAGATGGTGACCGGGGTGGACATTGTCAAGGAGGGGATCCGGGTCGCGGCCGGGGAGCCGCTCTCAATCCGCCAGGAGGACGTTGTGTTGCGGGGGCACGCGATCGAGTGCCGGATCAACGCGGAGGACGCATCCCGCAATTTCGCGCCCGCCCCGGGTGCGATCACCAACTACCGTGAGCCGTCCGGCCCCGGGGTCAGGGTTGATTCAGGGGTCGGTCCCGGTTCTGAGGTGAGCCCGATGTATGACCCGATGGTCGGCAAGCTGATCGTGTGGGACTCAGACCGCGAGCAGGCCACGCGCCGGATGGTAAGGGCTTTGCGGGAGTTTGAGATCGGCGGGCTGAAGACGCTCCTGCCCTTCCACGAGGCGATCCTGCAGACCGAGCAGTGGGCGAGCGCTGAGACCTGTCGTGATCTGATCGAGGATCGTGAGTGGCTGAAGTCGCTTGCCTTCCCAAGGATCGACCCGGTCGCCGCCGACGGTGAGCAGAGGCTCGAACTTGAGTACACGGTTGAGGTATCAGGCAAGCGGTTTGATGTCAGGGTCATAGGCGAGCCCGCCGCTGCTGGTCCGCTGACCAGCAGCGGCGCCACGCCTCCTGCCGGCGCCCGTCCAGCGCCGCGGCGAGGGTCTCGTGCGCGTCAGAGCACAAACGGTCACAGCGGTGACACGCTCACCTCACCCCTGCAGGGCACCGTCTTCAGGGTCGCGGTCGAGCCCGGACAGACGGTGGATGAGGGAGCCCTGGTCTGCGTGATTGAGGCGATGAAGATGGAGAACGAAATCACCGCTCACAAAGCTGGGGTCGTGGTCGAGCTCGGCGTCAGCGTCGGCGCAGCGGTATCCATCGGCGATACGCTCGCGATCATCTCGGCTGAGTAGGCGGTGGCGATGCGTGCGCTGGCGGTACACGAGGACGTGATCGTGGTGGTTTCGGGTGTCTGGCAGACGACATGCACCGCCGTGCGGCGTGGCGATGAGGGCTTTGTGATCGACTCACCGATCCTGCCGGAGGAGCTTGATGCGCTGCCGTCGCTGTTCGAGCAGGCGGCCTTTCCCGTCAGCGGTCTGCTGGCGACGCACGGGGACTGGGACCATGTGTTGGCAAAGCTGGCCTTCCCGGAAGCCGCGCTTGGGGTTGGCGAGGCGACCGCTGCGCGGCTGGCAGCGGAGCTTGGCGAGCCGCAGCGGCGCCTGCGAGAGTTCGATGCTGAGTGGTACGTGGCGGGTCGTAGGCCACTCGCGCTGACCGACTATCAGGCGCTGCCGGTCCCGGGGCGGATCTCCATCGGCTCCGAATCAGCGGCCGAGCTCGAGGTCCACCCTGCAGACGGCCACACCCGTGACGGGGTGGCGTTCTGGGTGCCGTGGGCCGAGGTTCTGATCTGCGGTGACTACCTGTCACCGGTGGAGATCCCGATGATCTCGAGCGAGAGCGGTGGCTCGTTGGCTGCCTACCGGGAGACGCTGTTTCGCCTCTCCCCTCTGGTGAATCGCGCGGCCACGGTGATTCCCGGACACGGCGAGCCGCTCACCGCTCAGCGGGCGCTCGAGATCCTCGCGGAGGACTTGGCCTACCTGGACGCCCTTGGCACCGGTGGCGAGGTCATGCTGCCGGAGGGCCGCCGGACTGCCACCCAGAAGCAGATCCACCAGCGTAACCTCACCTCAGTGTCCCTCTAGGACCTCCGTCTCCGGGACCTGGCCGGAGATCGCGAAGCGTGGGACGAACACGTGCGCGAGCGGACCAATGCACAGCGCGTAGATGACGGTGCCGATGCCGACATCCCCGCCCAGCGCCCAGCCGACCGCAAAGACCGTCAGCTCGATTGCGGTGCGAACCACCCGGATTGGATGGCCACGAGCCGCCCAGCCCATCATCAGGCCGTCACGCGGCCCCGGCCCCAGGCCCGCACCGATGTAGGCGCCGGTGGCAATTCCGTTCAGGAACACGCCTCCGAGCATCAGCATCCACCTGAGCAGCAGTGAATGCGGCGTGTGGAAGAGAGCCAGCATCGCGTCGATGACGAGGCCCACGACCACGGCGTTGCTGAGCGTGCCCAGTCCGGGGCGCTGGCGCAGCGGTATCCACAGCATCAGCACCGCGCCGCTCACGATCAGCGCCCAGGTTCCGACGCCAAGCCCGAGCCGACGGGAGAGCCCCTGGTGGAATACGTCCCACGGATCGACACCCAGAGCGCCCAGCAGCAGCATCGACGCGCTCAGGCCAAACAGCAGCAGCCCGAGGTAGAGCTGCAGCAGTCTGCGGGCTCGCGGCGGCTGTGGGATCAGCGCGATGAGGGACCCGCTAAGCGACGTCTATCAGCTTGGCGGCTTCCTTGAGCGTCCGGACCTCAGCGTCCGGCTTCTTCTGGTTCGCCTCGAGCGTCTCGCCGTGGCGGTTGACCCAGATCACAGGAATCTTCTTCTTGATGCAGGGCTCAACGTCGTGGTAGTAGCTGGCAGCGATGTGGACCCAGCCCTTTTTGCCGCCGATACGCCGCTCGCACTCCGTGAAATGCGCTGGGTCCGGCTTGTAGGAGCGGACCTGCTGGGCGGTCACCACCAGGTCGAAGTCAAGCGGGATGTGGCGCCTGGTCTGTCCGAGCAGTTTGTCGTCAACGTTCGATATCAGTCCGACGCTGTACTTCTTGGCGACCTTCTGGAGGACCGGGTTGGTCTCCTTGAAGGCCGGCCAGCGCTGTACCGAGTCCGGCAGGAAGCCGGCGCGTGACGGCTCCAGCTGCCAGCCCACGTCCTTCGCGATCTGCACTGCGGTGCGACGCAGTACCTCCGCGTAGAGCTCGTAGGAGCCAGCCTGAATCTGCTGCTGCACCGAGTGGAACATTGGGACGATCTCAGCGGCATCAAGCGTGACGCCGTCCTGTGCGGCCTCGCGCACAAAGGCGTCAGCCGCGCCCGTCTCCCAGTCGATCAGGGTGCCGTAAACGTCGAACGTGACAAAGGTGATCTGCTTGGGAATGGCCATGGCTACGCCATGATGCCAGTTTTACGGGGATTTTGAGCCCACAGAGCGCTACGGCAGGCCTTCCAATAGATTGCAAGGCTATGGACCTGCTCGAATATCAAGGGAAGTTGTTGTTCGCGCGGCATGGTGTCCCGGTTCCGGCCGGTAAACCGGCGCGGACGGTGGAGGAGGCGGTGGCGGCCGCTGAGGAGATCGGTTATCCGTGCGCGGTCAAGGCGCAGGTGCAGATCGGTGGTCGCGGGAAGCTCGGCGGTATCAAGATCGCCGCCAACCGGGACGAGGCACGGGAGCACGCTGAGGCGATCCTGGGCATGGACATCCGTGGCCTGACCGTTTATGAGCTGTGGATCGAGGGTGCGTCTGAGATCGCGTCTGAGTACTACGCGTCGGTGGTGTTCGATCGTGGCGCCAAGGCGCCGTTGGTGATGCTCTCGACCAAGGGCGGCATGGACATCGAGGCCGTGGCGGCCGAGGACCCGGGCGCGATCGCGCGGCTGCATGTGGATCCGCTGCTGGGGTTCCAGCCCTTCCATGGTCGCCGGCTTGCTTATGAGGCGGGCGTCGATGCGGATGTGGTGCGGCCGGTGGGAGAGATGCTCGCGAAGCTCTACAACGCCTTTGTCGCCGAGGAGGCGACGCTGGTTGAGGTCAACCCCCTGATCGTCACCCCGGAGCGGCAGGTGAAGGCTTTGGATGCGAAGGTCACGCTCGATAACAACTCGCTGTTTCGTCATCCGGAGAATGCGGAACTGCGTGATCTCTCGGCCGAGGATCCACAGGAGCGGATGGCGCACGACCGGGGCCTGACCTACGTGAAGCTCGACGGCAACATCGGCGTGCTCGGCAACGGCGCCGGCCTGGTGATGTCGACCCTGGACGTGGTCAAGGGAGCGGGCGGCGAGCCCGCGAACTTCCTGGACGCGGGCGGCGGCTCGAAGTCTGACGCGATCGTCTCGGCGGTTGAGGTGATCCTGTCTGACGCCAAGGTCAAGGCGGTGCTGTTCAACATCTTCGGTGGGATCACTCGCTGCGATGAGGTCGCGCGTGGGCTGATTGAGGCGTTTGAGATCGTCAAGCCCAAGGTGCCGTTCGTTGTGCGGTTGGACGGGACCAACGACAAGGAGGGCCGAGCGCTGCTGGCCGACGCGAACCTGCCTGGTGTGTACACCGAGGCGACCATGGACGGGGCGGCCGCGAAAGTCGTGGAGCTGGTGGCATGAGCATTCTGGTCGACAACAACACGCGTCTGGTCACCACTGGAATCACCGGCTCTGAGGGCACGTTCCACACGTTGCGCAACCGTGATTACGGCACGCAGGTGGTGGCTGGCGTGACGCCTGGCAAGGGCGGTCAGCACGTGGACGGGATCCCGGTCTTCAACACCATCGCCGAGGCGGTCGACAAGCAGGGTGCAAACACGGCCATGATCTTCGTCCCGCCCAGGTTCGCGGCGGACTCGATCCTGGAGGCCGAGGAGGCCGGGATCGAGCTGATCATCGCGATCACCGAGGGAATCCCGGCCCACGACGAACTGAGGGCGTTTCAGATCATCAAGAAGAACGGCCGCTCCCGCCTGGTCGGGCCCAACTGTCCGGGGATCCTGTCACCCGGGAAGGCAAACGTGGGGATCATCCCCGCCGCGTTCTTCAAGGAGGGCAACGTCGGCGTGGTGTCGCGCTCCGGCACCCTGACCTACCAGGTCGGTAACGAGCTCGCACAGCAGGGTTTTGGAAACTCCACGATCGTCGGGATCGGCGGGGATCCGGTCCCGGGCACCGACTTCATCGACGTGCTGCGGCTGTTCCAGGACGACCCTGACACGGAGCTGATCGTGATGTGTGGGGAGATCGGTGGCGACGCAGAGGAGCGCGCCGCGGATTTCATCGCGGAGTACGTCACCAAGCCCGTGGTCGGCTACATCGCCGGCTTCACCGCGCCCCCCGGCAAGCAGATGGGGCACGCCGGCGCGATCGTTTCCGGCTCACACGGCACCGCTGCTGCCAAGGCAGAAGCACTGGAGGCCAGAGGCGTGCAGGTCGGACGCACCCCCACACAGGTCGCCGAACTCGCGATGGCTACCCTGGGAAAGCCATGAGCGCTGCGTCACCCGAGTTCCCGGAGGCAGCCGATGAGTGACCGCAGGCCCATCTCCTTTGCGCGCGGGGCCCCGTCGCTTGACATCATTGACGTAGAGGGGTTGAAGGCCGCCGCGGAGGCCGCCTTCGCCGCGGATCCAGGTGGGCTCACCGGATACGGCACCGCCGTCGGGTACCCGCCCCTGCGTGAGTGGATCGCCGAGCGGCATGGCGTTGCGGCGGAGAACGTGATCGTCACAAACGGCTCCATGCAGGCCGACGCGTTCCTCTTCGATGCTCTGGTCAGCAGCGGTGACACGGTCGTTGTGGAGCTGCCCACCTATGACCGCACGCTCCTTGCTCTGCGCAACCGCGGCGCGGACGTGCGGATGGTGGAGCTTGAGCCAGACGGGATCGATGTGGCGGCGCTGGAGCGGGTGCTCGTCGCGGGAGCGCGTCCAAAACTGGCGCACATCATCCCCAACTTCCAGAACCCGGCCGGCTACACGCTTTCACTCGCAAAGCGCGAGCGGCTGCTCGAATTGGCCCGCACCTACGGTTTCGTCCTCTTCGAGGACGATCCCTATGTGGAGTTGCGGTTCAGCGGCGAGCGCGTGCCTGCGATGGTCTCGCTCGATCCCGAGAGCGTCGTCTACGCCTCGTCGTTCTCAAAGACGATCGCGCCCGGAATTCGCGTCGGCTACCTGGTTGGCCCGCGCGAGATCATCGCGCGGATTGAGCGGCTGGCCACCGGTGTCTACATCTCGCCGAACATGGTCGCTCAGGGGATCGTGAACCAGTTTGTTCGTTCGGGAGCGATCGAGCGCTCGATCCAGACGGTCAAGCAGGCCCTGCGCGCGCGGGTGGATGCGCTCGCGGCGGGCTTGGAACGGGAACTGCCGGAGGCCCGCTTCGTCAAGCCTGAGGGTGGCTACTTCATGTGGGTCGAGCTCCCGCGCGGCACCGATGTCGATGCCCTCCATGCCGCCGCCGCCGCCCGCGGCGTGCAGTTCGTCAGAGGTAGGGACTTTGTGCTTGAGGGCTACGAGAACACGCTGCGCCTGGCCTACTCAGGTGTCACGGTTGAAGAGATCGAGCGGGGCACGGCGCTGCTGGCTGAGGCCTACCGCGAGGTGACCGCGGCCACCACGGCCTGATCGCCTCGCGCTCGCCGTCAAGGCCATTTGATCTGACATCTGAGAAAACCAGATGTGAACGGAGCTGTTATCTGCGCGTTAGCGCCGCTGCGCAGAATCAACTCCCGATATGGCACGTCGTCTCACGCTCTCAAACTTCTCGGCGCTTCTGCTGGGCCTGCTGCTCGCCGTCGGCGCGCAGGCCGGACTGGGCGCCCCATCCGCGCTTGCGGCCGGCCGGCGCCCGCACGTTGTTATCAGTCCCGGCATTCACAAGATCAAGCACATCATAATCATCATGCAGGAGAACCGCTCGTTTGACAACTACTTCGGCACCTTTCCGGGCGCCGACGGGATCGCGATGCGCAACGGCGTCCCCACCATGTGCGCTCCAAACACCACCGGCGGTTGCCAGCGGCCATATCACGACACCGCCGATGTGAACGGCGGCGGCCCCCATTCGGAACATGCATCACTCATGGATGCAAACGGTGGCAAGCTGAACGGCTTTCTCATCCAGGCGATCAGGGGGCGTCACACCTGTGGCTACGGGGTGATCGACAACCCTGAGTGCTCCAACTCCATGACCCCTGACGTGATGGGCTATCACACGGCGGCTGAGATCCCGAACTACTGGACCTACGCGAAGGACTTTGTCCTCCAAGACCACATGTTTGAGCCGGTGCGCTCCTGGTCGTTGCCATCTCATCTGTACCTGGTGTCAGGCTGGTCCGCACTGTGCTCGAGCAGCAATCCCGGAAGCTGCAAGAACGACATCGGCGGTCCGTACTCACCGCAGCTGATGAAGCAGTACGTCGACCAGGCGCTGACCTCAGGGACCGCGAGTATCAGCAACGCCTGGACCGACATCACATGGCTGCTCTACAGGCACAAGGTCCCATGGGCCTACTACGTGCAGACCGGCAACCAGCCCGACTGCGCCAACAGCGCCGCGGTCACCTGCGCTCCTGTGGCTCAGAACTACCGGACTCCCGGGATCTGGAATCCGCTGCCGACATTCACAGACGTGCAGAAGGACGGCCAGATACACAACGTCCAGCCGTTGGCCAACTACTTCAAGGCTGCAGCTTCGGGAACGCTGCCGTCCGTCATGTGGATAGCGCCATCCCAGGCCGACAGCGAGCATCCGCCCGCCAGCGTGCACCAGGGGCAGGCCTACGTCACGGCACTGATCAACGCCGCCATGAAGAGCCCGGACTGGAGTTCCACGGCCATCTTCCTGCAGTGGGATGACTGGGGCGGCTTCTATGACAGCGTGATGCCACCGCGGGTCGATCAGAACGGCTACGGACTGCGCGTTCCCGGACTGGTGATCTCGCCGTATGCGCGGACCGGTTATGTGGATCATCAGACGCTCTCGAGTGACGCCTACCTCAAGTTCATCGAGGATGACTTTTTGGGTGGCGCCAGGCTGAACCCGGCGACGGACGGTCGCTGGGATCCACGGCCGACCGTCAGGGAGAACGTGTCGGTGTTGGGCAACCTCGTCAACGATTTCAACTTCACCCAGCCGCCGCGGGCACCGGTGCTGCTGCCGACCAACCCACCCACCGACTCGCCCACGATTCCCGCGTGGTTCAAGGGCCGGGGGCCATGCGTGGGCTGCACAATCACGCCGCCGAGCGTCGGCTCAAAGCGGGTGATCGTGCCGCTCAGGCGACCGCGAGCCGGAGTGCCACGGACCGCCGTGCCGTTGCGCAGCCCGCTGCCTCACCGCCCGTAGCGCTGCTGCGCCAGCACCAGCTGCTGTGGCAGCGCCGTGCGTGGCGGCGGCGATGGATCGGCCGCGACTGAGATCGTCTCGGCGACGCTGATCGTCACCGTGGCGTCACCGCTTGGCGCATTGACCGAGATCGAATTCGCGTCCTTGGCTGCGACCTCACCGACAAGACCAACCTCGATCCCGCTTGCGCTCAGGTAGTGCAGCAGATCCTCGGCCTCGTTCTCAAGCCGCAGCACCGTGATCCTGGCGCCCACGTCGCAGTCCGCGAGCGGCACTGCGTCAACCCGTTCTCCGACCCGGATCGGGTGTCCGTGCGGGCAGGTCAGGGCGTCGCCCACACTGCTGCGCACGTACGCCTCGAAGCGGGGGGTCATCGCATGCTCCAGACGCTCCGCCTCCTCATGGACATCGTCCCAGGGCACGCCCACGACGTCTGTCAGAAAACGCTCAATCATGCGGTGGCGGGAGACGATGCGCTCCGCGTCGGCGCGACCCGACTGCGTGAAGCTGATCGTTCGCTCCGTATCCCGCTGGATGTAACCGTCGCGCTCCAGCCTCCCGATCATCTCCGAGACAGTCGGCGCGGAGAGGCGCATCGCCCGGCCAACGTTGGCCGCCGTCATCGGCAGCCCGGCTTCAAAGAGCCAGAAGAGGGTCTGTAGATACTCCTCCTCCCCAGCTGTCGCTTGCGGCTTGGCCTGTTTCATCGCCGTTGATCCTAGAGACTCCAGGCGGGCTGCGGCTGAGCCCTGCCGGCGCAGCAGCCGTCGGGCCCAGCGAACCCGCGCTTGCCATTACGATCAAGGCCCGATGCTGGCGCTCCAACCACCGATCGAGCCGCAACTCGCACGCGGCCGGACCGAACTCCCCGTCGGCTCGGATTGGGCGTACGAGCCAAAGTACGACGGCTTCAGGGCGCTGGCGTTTGTCGACGGATCGGAGCTGCAGCTCCAGAGCCGCGCGGGCAAGCCACTGCAGCGCTACTTCCCGGAGCTGCGATTTCCGGCCGGGCATTACGTGCTGGACGGCGAGATCGTGATCGACGCGCTCCCCGGCTCGGATGAGCCCGAGGATTTTGATGCGCTCTCCCAGCGGATCCATCCGGCGGCTTCTCGGATTGAGCTGCTCGCGCAGCAGACCCCGGCCCGCTACATCGCCTTTGATCTGCTGGCGGTCGATGATCGCTCACTGCTGCAGGAGCCCTTCGCCGAGCGTCGCCGGCAATTGGAGAGACTCGCACTCAACGGCATCGCGCTCGCGCCGAGCGTCAGCACGGCCGCGGAGGCCGAAGCTTGGCTGCGGGCTGCCGAGGGTGTGGTCGCCAAGAACCTGGATGCCGCCTATGCGCCCGGTAAACGCACGGCCATGGTGAAGGTCAAGCGGGTCCGGACGCTGGATGCCGTGGTCGCGGGCTACCGGCTCGGTAAGGAAGCGGACACCGTCGGCTCGCTGATCCTGGGCCTGTATGACGCGCACGGGCAGCTCCGTGTCGTCGGGCACTGCTCCGGGATCAGGCCGTCTGAGAAGCGCTCGCTGCGAGCGCGGCTGGCGCCCTATGAGAGCGGCGGTCGCGGGCGCGGCGATGCCAGCCGCTGGAAGAGCGAAAAGGAGCTTGAGTGGGTGGAGCTGCGCCCCGAGCTGGTCGTTGAGGTCAGCTTCGACCAGGCCAGCGGTGGCCGGATCCGCCATGGCACGAAGCTCCTGCGCTGGCGCGAGGACAAGCGGCCTCAGGAGTGCGCGCTCACGCAGATGCAGCAGTGAGGCGGATGGGAAATGGCTCGCCGCGGCTGTGGCGGGGTGTACTCGGGACAGCTCACTCCCAGTTCTCTGCGACCTTCCGCGATGGCTGCACACGCGGCGGTTCGCCTGGCATCTTGGGGTAGTCCGGTGGGAAGTTGAGCTCGCCCCCGGGGAGCGTCTCCCACAGCTCCAACAGCGGCTCGAGCGGGTACTCCACCTCATTGATGTCCGCCCACGGGTCACCGTCACCGAGATGGTTCACGACGGTCAGCAGATTGAACTCGGCGGGATCCCTGACCTGGGCAAGCCGGCTCCAGCTCATTGGGGTGCTGACCGGCGCGCCGGGGCGCGGTCTCAGACTCCAGGCGCCGGCGATTGTCCGGTCGCGGTTGTTCTGGTTGTAGTCGATGAAGACCCGGGCGCCACGCTCCTCCTTCCACCATTTGGTGGTCACGCCCTGGTCGCGGAGCTCCAGCGCGCGCCCAAAGCCGATCGCGGCATGGCGGACCTGTTCGAATGTCCACCGAGGCTGGATCCGCACGTGGATGTGGATACCGCGGTTGCCGCTGGTCTTCGGGTAACCCCGGAGTCCCAACTCATCGAGCAGTTCACGGGCGACGTCGGCGATCCGCTGTGCATCGCTGAAGGTGGTCCCAGGCTGGGGATCCAGGTCCAGCCGTAGCTCGTCCGGATGATCCAGATCGGTTCTGCGCACGGGCCAGGGGTGGAGTGTCAGCGCTCCCATCTGTGCCGCCCACACAAATGCCGCCGGTTCGGTGGGGCACAGCTCAGCCGCGGTCCGTCCGCTGGGGAAGGTGATGACCGCGCTCTGGATCCACTCGGGCGCTCCCTTCGGCAGGCGCTTCTGGTAGAAGCCGTCGCCATCATCACCGTACCCGGTGGACAGCCGCATGCCATCGCGGTAACCCTTTGGCCAGCGCTCCAGCGTGGTTGGCCGTTCGCCCAGTGCGAGCATCAGCGGCTCGCCCAGCGCTGCGAAGTACCGGCAGACATCGAGCTTGGTGAACTCTGGGGTGCGCTCGGTCGCCGCGTAGATGACACGGTCGGGACTGGTGACGCGCACCGCTCGTCCGGCAACTTCCAGCTCAACCGCTCGCTCCGCCATCTTGCCTGACAGCATGCCGCTAATGACAGGCCGCGGCGCAATCTCCGTACCAACCTCGGTGCTCGTTGCGCCGGACAGCTTCAAGGGATCGTTCACGGCCGTGGAGGTGGCCGTGGCCCTACAGCGAGGGCTGGCTGCCAGCGGGCAGCCAGCCGAGGCGTGCCCGGTTGCCGACGGGGGTGAGGGAACGCTCGCGGCACTGAGCCCGGCGTTTGGTCTTGAGCAAGTTGCGGCACGTGTCAGCGATCCGCTCGGTCGCGAGATCGAGGCGCGCTTTGGCCTTGGCGCGAATGGGATCGCTGTGGTCGAGACGGCGTCAGCCAGCGGCCTCGGGTTGGTCAGCGCCGGCGAGCTCGATCCGGTCGGCGCCTCAACGTACGGGACCGGCGAGCTGCTGGCGGCCGCTGTGGCCGCCGGCGCGCAAACCGTCTATCTGGCTGTGGGCGGCAGTGCGACCACCGACGGTGGCGCTGGTGCCGTGCGCGCGCTTCAGGGGCATGGGGGTCTGAGCGGCGCGCGGTTGGTGGTGCTCTGTGACGTGCGGACGAGCTTTGAGGGTGCTGCGCCGACATTTGCGCCGCAGAAGGGCGCCTCCCCGGAGCAGGTGCGCGTGCTCCAGCGGCGTCTTGATGAACTCGCTGAGACGCTTCCGCGCGATCCCCGGGGCGTGCCGATGACGGGTGCAGCCGGCGGTCTGGCCGGGGGCCTCTGGGCGAGCTTCGGAGCGGAGCTGGTGGCTGGCGCGCCGTTCGTCCTCGAGGCTGTCGGCTACGACGGGCGGATGCGCGCGTCCCGGGCGGTCATCACCGGCGAGGGTTGCCTTGACCGGCAGAGTTTGGCCGGCAAGCTGGTTGGCGAGGTGGCCACGCGCGCACGCCAGGCTGGCGTGCCCTGCCATGCGGTGGTTGGAGGCAACGCGCTCAGTCCATTTGACATGCGGATCCTGGACCTCCAGTTGGTGCTTGAGGCGACCAACCTGGCGGAGCTGGAATTGGCGGGCGCTGAACTGGGCGCGGCGATCAGGGCGGAATCGGCGAGGGGACGCTGAGCAGCGGCTCAGTGCCTGAACGCCTGCAGCCCTCCACGCTTGCTGCGCGGCAGGGGGCCATCCAGCGACTCCAGCACGTCCGTCTCCTCACGCAGGTGTGCCAGCAACGCATCTGCCATATCGAGCGTCATCCCGGCACGCACCACGATTCGCAGCACGCTCAGATCCTGGCGATTCTCCGGGAAGGTGTAGGCGGGGACGAGCCAGCCGCGCTGGCGCAGATGATCGGAGACATCAAACACGGAGTAGTTGGTCACTTCCTCCTTGAGCGTGAAGGCAAAGACGGGCAGCTGGTCACCCCGGGTGAGCAGGCGGTAGGGACCCATCTGATCGATCCCGCTCGAGAGGCGCAGGGCGACATCACGGGCGTTCTGCATGACGCGGCGGTAGCCCTCACGGCCGAGGCTGGCGAGCATGAAGTACTGGGCGATCACTTCACTTCCGGGTCGTGAGAAGTTCAGCGCGAACGTCGGCATGTGTCCGCCCAGGTAGTTGACGTCAAAGATCAGATCCTTCGGCAGTGCCTCCTGGTTGCGCCAGATCGCCCAGCCGACGCCCGGGTAGACCAGGCCGTACTTGTGGCCTGAGGCGTTGATCGACTGCACGCGACGGAGCCGGAAGTCCCATTCCAGGCCGGGCTCCAGGAACGGCGCCACAAAGCCGCCCGAGGCGGCGTCAACGTGCAGCGGCACGTCGAGCCCGGTCCGCGCCTGCAGGTCGTCCAGCGCGGCCGCAATCTCCTTGATCGGTTCGTAGCTGCCGTCGAAGGTCGAACCGAGCACCCCCACGACCGCGATTGTGTTCTCGTCGCAGCGGGCAATCGCCTCCTCCGGGGTCAGGTGGAAGCGGTCACCCTCCATCGGTACCAGGCGGGGCTCGATGTCCCAGTAGCGCATGAACTTCTCCCAGCAGACCTGCACGTTGATGCCCGTCACCAGGTTCGGCCGATCGGTCGGCCTGCCGGCCGCGCGCATCCGTTC
>JAKAED010000131.1 GCA_021820105.1 Actinomycetes bacterium
CGGCGGCGGCGGCGGCGGCCCCGCCGCCGGCGGCACTGGTGGTGCTGGTGGCACGGTCACGGTGAGCGGCGGTACGGTCGCATCCCCCCAGGGCGGGACCGGCAACGGTGGTGGTGGTGGTGGTGCTGGTGTCGGCGGCGGCGGCGGCGGCGACGGCGGCGGCAATGGTGGTGCTGGTGGCACGGTCACGCTCAGCGGCGGTACGGTCGCATCCCCGGCCGGGGGTTCGGGGAATGTGGGTGGTGTGGGTGTGGGTGCCGGTGGCAAGGGTGGCGGCGGTTCGGCTGGTGCTGCGGGGTCGGTTGAGGCGACGTCTGGCACCTCGGTCCTGTCGGGCACGGTGCAGATTCAGGGTTCGTTTACGGTTGATCAGGGTGCGGTGGTGTCGGTGCCGGCGGGGTCGTCGCTTGTGTTTGATGACAGCGCGAGTGGTGATTTGGTCAATCATGGGACGATCGCGCTTGGTGGTGTGCTTGGGGCGGGTTCGCCTGGTGGGTCGACGCTTGTGAATGGTGGGTCGATCACGGTGAGCGGGTCTGGTTGGTCGGTTGATCAGCATGGGCCCGGGGCGGCGCCGGTCGGCTGGCTTGGCGTGTCTGGGAATGTGTTTGATCTGCGGTTCTCTGAGCCTCCGAGTCCCGCGCCCGCGGATTTGTGGGTGTTCGCGCCGACGGTCACCGATGGTGGTGAGGTGTTGCCTGCGGTCACGGATCCGTCGGGGCGGGTTGATGATGGTTGGCATGTCGGGCAGACGTCGGTGGGCGCGGCGACCAGCTTGGGGTCGTTGGCGACCAGCTCGTCGCAGGCGCCGTTTGTGATCGATCTCTCGACGACGTTTGTTGCGCCGCTGCAGATCAACGGTTTTAGCCCGCCTGTGTCTGGGGTGGTTGGGCAGGGTGTGGTGTTGTCTGGGTCTGGTGGTGGGCCGGGGAATCCGGTGGTGTTCTCCGTTGATGGGGCGACGAGTCCGGCGGGTGCCTGTGTGATCTCGGCCAGTGCCCCGGACACGGTTGTGTTCGTGCATGCGGGGAGGTGTGTGATCGATGCGCGTCAGGCTGGGGGTGGTGGGTTTGCGGCGGCGTTTGCGACTGTGTCGGTCACGATCGCTCCCGGTTCCACGGCGACCAGGCTCGTCTATTCGGCGGGGGTGTTGTCCGCGCGGGTGAAGCCCGTTGCCGGTGGTGGGGTGCTGTCGGGGAAGGTTGAGTTCTTGGTTGGGGGCCGCGTGATCGGCACGGGCACGTTGGGCGCTTCAGGGGCCGCGACGCTTCGGTATGTGCCCGCGGCTGGACGCAGGGTGCGGGTCACGGCCAGGTTTGTCGGTTCCAGTGATTTTCTGACATCTTCCAGCGAGCCGGTGGTGGTCGCCGGCCGGGCGCCGAGGCCGTCGATCACGGCGGTTTTGCGTTCGAGTTCCCACCGTTCGTCTGATGGTTGGTGGGGCGTGCCGGTCACGGTCGTGTTTCACTGCAAGGCGGGCGCGGGCCGTCTGGTTGGTGGTTGTCCGCGTCCGGTGGTGTTTGATCGCAGCGGCCGGGGGTTGTCGGTGTCGCGGACGGTGCGGGTCAGGGGTGGTGGGCACGCCACTGTTCATGTCCGCGGGATCAATGTTGATCTGTCGCGTCCGAGCATCGGGTTTGGTGGGGTGAGTGGCCGGGCGCGGTATGCGTTGAGCGCTCCGGTGGTGGTGTGCCGGGCGCGTGATCGGTTCTCTGGGATCAGGTCGTGCACGCTCTCACGCCACCGGATCCGGACCGGTTGGGGGTATCGGGTTATCTACACGGCCCGGGCGGTGAGCAATGTTGGGCATACCAGCACCCGCACACTGGTTGTGCCGGTCAGCACCGCCCGACTGGTCGGCGCACGGGGGCTGGGCCCTGCAAGCTACCGGGTGCTCCCGGGTCGCTCCTACATGCTTGAGGTGCTCTCACCGACCCGTCCGGCGTATTTCAATGCGGCGGTCCCGCCGAACGCTCCCGGGCCTGCGCAGCAGCTGTATTTCAGGCGGGCGGGGACCGTCAACGGCACGCCCTTGTGGGAGACACCGGTCGATATCACGACCGGGTTCGGGGTCTTCCCGTCCTGGACGATCGCGATCCAGACCGGGCACACCCGCACCACGATCACACTCCGTACCTGAACACCAACCTCCATGGGCAAGGATGAATCACAACGTGCGGTTTCGCGGATGAGTCCGCCGAGCGGGGTCTTCGGCCGGCTGAGCGCCCTGACGCTGATCGCTGCCGCGGCGGTTGCGACGCTGGCGTGCATGAGCGCGTTCCTTGCCCCTTCCGCCTCGGCGGCCCGGGCGCGAACGGCTCCCGACGCCAACCTGCGGGCGCTCACGCAGTTGCGCAATTACGCCTTCATCTACACGGCCGTCAACGGGGGCGCCAAGCTGAGGAGCGTTGGGTTCGTCCACAGCCCGACCGACTGGAAGCTTGTCACCGGGTCGGTGACCGCCTACGACGTCGGTGGTCACGGCTACGCGACCGTCAGGGGCCTCCCGCAGGTGCAACGCCGGACGTTCCGCACGGCGGAGGGGTACACGAGCCTCAACGGCGAGCACACGTGGGGTGCGGCACTGGTCGCGACCACACGGGTGACCGGGATACGGGTCGCGCGCGGGCGCGCTTGCACCGTCGCCGGGCGGCGCGGGACGATCTACGTGCTGCGGAGCCCGAGCGACGCGTCCGCCATCTTCTCGCTGGTCGACCAGGCGTGCGTCGCCGACCAGGGCGGCGCGCTGCTGTACTACGGGCAGGGGATCACCGGCGGCAAGGCGGCCGCCGCGGTCCACCTCGTGGGCGCCCAGGAGCAGTTCGAGGTCACCCGCGTCGGGCGCGTCGGCGTTATCCGCGCGCCCCGCTGAGCGCGGTCAGA
The DNA here is from genome assembly GCA_021820105.1 of Actinomycetes bacterium. Classification (GTDB taxonomy): domain Bacteria; phylum Actinomycetota; class Thermoleophilia; order Solirubrobacterales; family Solirubrobacteraceae; genus Palsa-465. The sequence continues at coordinate 2,884 of JAKAED010000131.1, forward strand.
TCTCCTCGTCGTCCTCATCGAGCCAGCAGGTCACGCGCTTGACCGCCCTGCGCCACTGGCGGTAGCCCCGCTCCCGTTGCCGCGGCTCCACGTTGGGCAGCCACTGCGCTGCGATGTGCCAGTTGGCGCGCGGCTCGTGTCGCGACCGCTTCTACGTATCCTCAGCCGATGCGCTTGCGGTCGACCAGGCACCCGCGGTGACGGGATCCGCTGAAGGCAACGCCCTTGCCTTCCTGGACCGCGTCGGCGACGATTCCCTGAGGGCCTGGGTCGCGCTCGACGGGGATCGCCTGATCGCCCAGGCGCGCGCGCTGGATGCGCTTCCCCCGGAGGCAAAAGCCGCCCTGCCGCTCTTTGGGGAGCTGGTCGGGATCAAGGACAACATGGACACGGCGGACCTTCCGACCCGCTACGGCTCGCCGATCTATGCGTCACATCAGCCGGCTGGGGACGCGGCCCTGGTCGCAGAGCTGCGCGCAGCCGGCGCACTGGTGGCCGGCAAGACCGCCTGCACGGAATTTGCGTGGATGACCCCGGTCGCGCCGGCAACCGAGAACCCCGTGGCACCGGGACGGACACCGGGGGGATCATCAAGCGGATCAGCTGCCGCCGTTGCCGCCGGGCAGGTCCGCCTTGCCACCGGCACCCAGACCGCGGGCTCAATCAACAGACCCGCGAGCTACTGCGCCGTGGTGGGTTTCAAGCCGACGTTCGGCCTGCTGCCGACCGCTGGCGTGAAGCCGCTCTCACCGGTCCTTGACACGGTCGGATTTCTGGCTGCGTCCGTTGCTGACGTTCGCCGGGCGCTGCGCCGGCAACCTTTGTACCGCCCGTCTGAGGCCGGCGGACTGGCACTGCTGCGCACACCTGACTGGGAGCTGGTCGCGCCGGAGGCACGCACGGCGATTGAGGCGGTGGCTGATCGCCTGGGCGCGACGGCGGTACAGGCCCCAGCTGGGTATGAGGAGCTACGCGACGCGCAGCGCACGATCCAGGTGTATGACTCCGCGCGATCGCTGGCGCCTGAGTTCCAGCATCACCCTGAGCGCTTGAGCAACGAGCTTCGCGCCGCGCTCGCGGAGGGCGCCGCCATGAACCCGGGGCAACGCGCGGCCGCGGACCATGACCTGCGCCGGTACGGCCCGGCCCTGGTCCAGTGGCTGCGCGGCTACGACGCCGTCCTCACACCCAGTGCTGACGGTCCGCCGCCCGCCGGGCTGGAGTTCACCGGGGACCCGCGCTTCAACCGGGTCTGGACGCTGATCGGCGCGCCGTGCCTCTCGCTGCCGTTGGCCTTTACGGCCACGGGTCTCCCAGCCCCGCTGCAACTGGTCTCCGCACCTGGCTCAGATGACCGGTTGCTGGCCAGCGGGGAGGCACTTGCACGGGGTTTCTGAGCAGACCCGACCCTTACCGCTCAGCTTCGTGTGGTGAACGGTGTGGTCCGGGTACGAGCGGGCCGATGCCGGAGCGTCCAGCTTCTTACGAATCGACCGCCGAACCTGAGAGTATGCCCCTGCATGCGGGTGGAGAGCCAGAGGTCTATGGGGAACGGTGCGTTCAGGCGCCTGCTGACGCTGCTGTCCATCGGCGCGCTGCTGGGCACCGCGGCAGCTCCTGCCTCTGCGTCCGCGTCCACCTGCACCGCCGGCACGACCTGCCAGGTGGCCAATGAGAGCGACCTTGCCGCTGCGATCCAGGTGATTGACGCCCAGGCGGCCACGACGCCGCCGGTGACCACCATCCAGTTCACACAGAGCATCACGCTCACCACGGACCTGCCGATCATCTACAAACCGGTGGTGGTGGATGGCCAGGGCTACGCCTTGGACGGTGCGAGCCACTTCCGCGGCCTCTTCTTCGGTGTCGCCAGCTTCCTGCAGGGCGGGACCTCCGGCGGCCTGCCAATCACGGTGGAGAACCTGTCAATCAACAACGCCGTCGCCCAGGGTGGGAACGGGGCGGCTGGTGGTGGCGGCGGGGCGGGGTTCGGCGGCGCCATCTTCGTCGGGACCGGGGTTCAGCTGACGCTAACGGGCGTCTCATTCTCCAATGACCAGGCGATCGGTGGGAATGGTGGTGCGGCTTCGACTAGCGCCGGCCTGGGCGGAGGCGGCGGGGGTATGGGCGGCGACGGTGGCGCCGCAGGTGCTGGTGGCGGTGGCGGAGGCGGTCTGGGACGCGGTGCGACCGGTGGTGGGAGCGCGGCTGCCGGCGCAGGGATTGCCTACGGGCTTGCCTCCGGTGGCACCGGCGCCACGGGCGCCACCTCTGGAGGCAGCGCCGGTGGTGGCGGTGGCGCGGGCAACGGCGGCGCAATCAATCAGGACGAGGCCGGTGGTGGAGGCATCGGCGGGACCGCCGGTGCATGGACTCAGCTAACGGGTACCGGCGGCTTCGGCGGCGGTGGCGGCTTCTCCGACAGCGGCACCGGCTCTGCCAACGGTGGCTTCGGCGGCGGTGGCGGCGGATCGTGCACCAACTACAGCGAATCTGGTGGCTTCGGCGGCGGAAACGGTGGCAACTATCAGCCATTCATGAACACCCCTGGTGCTGGCGGCTTCGGCGGCGGTGGCGGTGGAGGCGATGGGTGCAGCGGCGGAGTGTCCCTTGCTCTGGGTGGCGGTGGCGGCGCCGGCATGGGCGGCGCGATCTTCGTGCAGGAGGGGGGCTCGGTCGACTTCAGCGGCACCTTCAATGAGAGCGGCGCTGGAGTCCTGGGCGGCGTTGGTGGTGCTGACGCGGGCGGCGCGACCACCGGCGGGGCCGGCTCGGCCTTCGGCAAGGCGATGTTCCTGCAGGGCAACGGCGGCTCTCTCACCTTCACGCCGGCCGCGGGTCAGACGGAGACGCTCGGCGACGGGATCACCGACCAGGCGGCGGTCAGCAACGCTGCGACCGTCGGCTGGAGCCTTCTGATGAACGGCGCCGGCACGCTCACCCTGGCCGGCGACAGCAGCTATGACGGCGGCACCACTGTGGACAGCGGGACACTCCAGGTGTCGGGCACCCTGCACAGCGACGTGACCGTGAACGGCGGCCTGCTCGAGGTGCCGGTCGGCGGCACGGTGACCGGCAACGTCACCGTCGCCTCCGGCGCGACTTTCTGTGACTTCGGGACCGTCGGAGGGACCCACCCAGCGAACTCACCGGGCTGCTACCCGCCGCCGAGTGCGACTATCAGCTCGCCCGCCTCCGGCAGCACCTACACGCCGAACCAAGTGGTGAGCACGAGCTTCTCCTGCGCGGATGGTGCCGGTGCACCGGGGCTCGTCTCCTGCGTTGACTCAAACGGCGTGAACGCCTCAGGAGGCACCGGCACCGGCACGCTCGACACCGCAACGGCCGGAACGCACACCTACACGGTCACCGCCACCTCGACCGATGGGCTGACCACCTCCACGCACATCACCTACACCGTCAGCCTGCCGTGCTCCTACAGCGTCACCTTCCAGCTCACCCAGGTCACAACCTCAGGCGGCGTCTGCCTCTACCAGAACACGGACGGCACCTACCAGTCTGCGGGCCCGATCGAGGTCAACGGCTTGAAGCTCCCATCGCTCGGGGGTAGCGCGGACTACCTGATCACGCCGCCGAGCAGCGCGCATCCCGGCGGCCAATTCGGGCTGATCGCCTTTGGTGGCACGCCGAACGTGCAACTATCGCTGGGAGACAACCTCACGATCGGGCTGGGTGACATCAGCTGGAGTCTGCCGGCGGCCCCGTCAAGCGGGAACCAGCTGGGGACGGTCGCCACGCTCTCACTGCCCTCCGGAACGAAGCTTGAGGGGCTTGAGCTCGGTGGCTCGGTATCAATGGAGTTCGGTAAGGACTCCAACGGAACCTACTACGCGACGTTCCCGCTGACCGTTGACCTGCCCTCCATCTTCAAGAACGGTCCCGGCAAGGACGCAACCGGGCTGACGGGAACAGCGGCCGTCAGGGTTGACAACCAGGGCACCCACTTCGACGGCATTCACATCGAGGTGTCCGGCGCCTACATCGGCTCGCTTGAGGTCAAGTCAGCCTGCTTCGCCTACCTGCCGGGTGGCTCGAGCGGCGCCGTGAACAGCTGCCCCGAACCGGCGCTGCCGGGCTCGCCGCTGCCGTCGCTGACCTGTGCCGCGAGCGGCGGCTCCAGCTGGTCAGGCAGTGCCGACATCGTGCTGCCGCTCGCCTCCAAGCCGGAGCTCAGCTTCTACGGCAGCGTCGTGAACGGCAGCCTCAGCGGCCTGAGCGTCGCAGCCGATCACCTGGGGATCCCGATCGCGGAAGACGTGACGCTTGAGAGCGTCGGCATCCAGCTCTGTGTGCCAAGCGCCAACCAGGGCTTCCAAATCGCCGGCTCTGTCGGCATCGGCGCGATCAAGGACGGCGCGGGCAACCTCGTCGATGTGACCGGCTCCTTCTCCTACACCGACGCCTGGCAGGGCAATCCGTGGTCTGCCTCAATCGGCGGCTCCGTATCTGTTCTCGGCGAGCAGGTTGGCAGCGGGACGCTGACCTTCGGCGGCAACAACGTCGTCAGCTTCAACCTGTCGGCCGGCGTCAACCTCTCGATCGTCAGCATCAACGGCCAGCTACAGGGCTTCTTCGAGACGGCGAGCCCGTACCAGTTCTCTGTCAACGGCAGCCTCAGCGTCTGCCTGCAGGACATCGGCTGCCTGACCGGTGAGGGTGCGGTGTCGAGCATCGGCGTCTCCGGTTGTGCGACCGTCAGCACGATCCACTATTGGGTGGCGGTCAAGAACAGCAACTGGAAGTGGTACGCGCCGTGGCGGGTCCACTGGGTTGAGGAGACCTCGAGCTGGCAGGCCGGCTTCGGGTACAGCTGGGGCGGTGGGGTCTCGGTCTGGGGCAGCTCGTGTGACATCGGGAACTATGAGCTGGCGACGCCCGCCGCGCACCCACGCGGCTTCCTGGTGACCCAGGCCAACTATCCGGTGGCCGTCCGGATTGACGGTGCCGGTGGCGCTCCGCGCGTGCGGATCAGGACCCCGGCGGGGAGGATCATTCAGCCGCCGGCGGGCTTGCGCGTTGGGGAGCGCATCAGGGGAGTGGGAATGCTGCTTGAGAACCGGACTCTGCATGAGACCTCGCTGCTGCTGACCACCCCGCAGAAGGGCGCCTGGCGAGTTGAGGCAGTGCGTGGCTCCGCCCCGATCACGGCCATCCGTACGGCCCGGACGTTGCCGCCACCGGTCCTGAGCGGCGCCGTACATCCCCTCAAGAGCGGCAAGGTCGCGGTTGCGCTCGCCTACTCGCTCGCCCCCGGGGAGCACATCACCCTCTACGCCACCGGGCCGCACCACCTCGTGCAGCTCATCGGCCGAGTGAAGGGCAGACCATGTCCCCAGAGCAGCGGCCGAGGCCCTGCCCAGCGGCTCTGCCGTATTGAGACGTTCACCCCCTCCTATGGTCCAAGCGGCCGGCGTGTCGTATCCGCGATCGTCGAGAACAGCACGGGGCTCAGCGTCACACGGATCCGCGTGGGTGCGGCCCGTATCAGCTTTGCCAAGCCCAAACCCACGACGCCCGCTCTCAGGCGTAAGGGCAGAACGACGGTGATCACGTGGGCAGCGGTCCCGCACGCGGACCACTACGTTGTCGGAGTGAACCTCGGGGACGGACGCAAGCTCTCCATCACCACCGCTCATCCCTACGCGGCTGTGGCCAGGGTGACCCTCAACGATTCCGTCAGGGCGACGGTGTGGCCGGTGATGGCCGACGGTTCAATCGGGCGGTCCGCCAGCGCAAGATTGCGAGCAGGCGTCAGGGCGACCAAACCCAAGCACCCAAAGCACCACAAGCGCAAGAAGTGATTTATGCGGCTGAGTGCCCGCGCCACAGGAACGGCGGCCTCAGCAGAGGTACAAGGTGCTTCTCGCAATTTGCTCACGCACGGTTGAATAAGGGGGCGTAGCTCATCCTGGACGGCTGTACGAGCGGGCGTTTGAGCCCCTCAACAATCCGTCCAGAAAAACTGACCGTTGCGGATGCGTGCAGCTGACTTCCCCGATGCGAGGGTATGGCCAAGGCACGGAAGCCAGTCCTCATCCTCGCAGCGATCTTCGCGGCGATGGTGGTGACACATCTGGGCCGCACCTCCACCGCCCAAGCCGCCACGACCGCCCAGGCCGCCATCACCGCCCAGGCCGCCACGACCTTCCAGACCTCCAGCGCTCAGCCGGCGCTCACCAGCGCGCAGACCTGCGCCGCTCCCGCGCCGGGCCTGATCACCTGTGACGCCAGGGTGCTCGTCTCAAGGCGCACCCACAAACCGGTGCGTCCGACGATCAAGCGCAGGCGCCGCCGCCATGACGTAGCCGGCTTTGGGCAGGTCGCTCCACAGCAGATGACGCCCGCCTACCTGCAGCAGGCCTACGACCTCACCTACCTGTCAAGCACCCACGGTACCGGCGACACCGTTGCCGTGGTGGGGATCTTCAACGACCCCAGCGCCGCCACCGACCTGGCCACCTTCCGCTCCACCTACGGCCTGCCGCCGTGCACGGTCGCCAACGGCTGCTTTGCCCAGCTCAACGAGCAGGGCCAACCCTCACCGCTGCCGCCGGCCGACAGGAGCTGGTCTGAGGAGGAGTCCATGGACATTGAGGCGGTCTCAGCGCTCTGCCCCAACTGCCACATCGACCTGGTGGAGGCCGGTGCGGCCGATGCGCAGGACCTGCAGGCGGCCGTTTCCGCCGCCATCGCCGCCGGCGCGAACCAGGTCTCGATCAGCGGTGACGGCATCTACGCGCAGAACCCGTTCACGGACTTCAGCGCTCCCGGCGTCTCGATCGTGGCTGCCACTGGTGACAACGGCGCGCTGCCCGCCGGCCAGGACGCCTATCCCGCGGCGCTGCCATTTGTGACCGCCGTGGGCGGCACCACACTGCAGCCGTCCACCCCGGCCGCCCCGAACCCCCGCGGGATCAATGAGACCGCTTGGAACGGCGCGGCCGCCGGCTGCGACACCCAGGAGCAGCCGCTGCCCTACCAGCCCGCCACCGGCTGCAGCGGGCGCATGTACGCAGACATCTCAGCCGACGCCGACCCCTCCACCGGCCTGACCGTCTATGACGGCCCCGCCGGCGGCTGGTTCGATGGCGGCGGCACCAGCCTCGCGGCGCCGCTGGTGGCCGCCTTTGAGGCCATCACCGGGGTTGACGGCTCAACGCCGCAGTGGGCCTACACCAACGCGCCCAACCTCAACGACCCCACCGCCGGCAGCACCGGCCGCTGCGCCGGGCAGCTGGCGTTGCTCTGCGCGGCCGGCCAGGGCTATGACGGCCCGACCGGGGCGGGCTCCATCTCCGGGCAGATCGTGCCCGGCGGGCCCGGCGTGGGACTGCCCTCCTTTGGGCCGCAGGACAGCCGCACCTACACCCGGCGGGTCACCAGG
>JAKAED010000132.1 GCA_021820105.1 Actinomycetes bacterium
TCCGCCGGGGCATCGTCCAGCGGCTGACGGTAGCAAGCGCGGTGCTGTACAATCCCGAGCTGCTGCTGCTCGACGAACCGCGCTCGAACCTGGATCCCGCGGCCGGTGAGCTTGTCGAGCCGCTGATCGGCCGCAGCTCGGGGGCCACCAGGGTGATGACCAGCCACGACCCTCAGGCTGCGCTTGCGGAGGCTGACCTGGTGCTGGCCCTGGCCGGTGGACGAGCTGCCTATCTGGGGCCGCCGGCCGGAGTGGACGACCAGCTGCTCAAGGAGATCTACGCGTGAGGACAGCGGCTGCGATCCTGCGCAAGGACCTGCTGTTGGAGCTGCGCACGCTCGAGACTCTGCCGGCCATGACGCTGCTCGCTGTGGTCACACTGGTGATCTTCCACTTCGGCCTGAACCTGGATGTGTTGAGTGGTCAGCTCGCTGCTGGGGTGCTGACCGTGACGCTGCTGTTCTCAGCGATGCTGGCGATCAATCGACTGTTCGTGGCCGAGCGGGAGCAGGGTGGGTTCGACGCCTTCCTGCTCGCGCCGGTCGATCGCACGGCCATGCTGTTTGCCAAGGCCGGCGCGCTGTTTCTCTTCATGGCGGTGCTGGAGTTGATCGCCGTTCCTGCCTTTGCGCTGCTGCTGTCACCGCCCCGATTGGGGCACTCGCTTCCCGGCTTGGTGCTGGTTCTGTTCCTGGCCGACATCGGCTTTGCGGTCATCGGGACCTTCGTATCCGCAATTGCCGTGCACACTCGCGCGCGGGACCTGATCGGTCCGATCATCGGGTTGCCGCTCCTGCTGCCGGCCTTGATCGCAACCGCGCGCGGGATCGGTCCGCTGCTGACAAGACATGCAAGCGGCTCGCCCCCCGGGCGGTGGCTGGCGGTGCTCGCGCTCTATGATCTTGTCAACGCCCTCCTCGCGATTGGGCTGTTCGACTTCCTCCTCGAGGAGTAGCGAAGGATCGCGGAAGCATCGTATGACCATCCACGCCAGGAATCTGCGCGGCCTCGCCATCGCCACCGCTGTGACCGTCACGGCAGCATTGGTGCTGGTCTTCTTCTACGCGCCGCTGGACGCCAATCAGGGCTTTGTCCAGAAGATCTTCTATATCCACGTGCCATTGGCGATCGTCTCGCTGGTCGGTTACTGCCTCGGTGGGGTCTACGGGATCGGTTACCTGCGGACCGGGGACCGCAAATGGGACATGCGCTCCTACTGCGCCATCCACATGTCGCTGATCTTCTCGATCGGAGGGATCATCACCGGCTCGATCTGGGCAAAAGCATCCTGGGGACACTGGTGGTTGTGGTCGGTGCCGACGCTCGTGTCCTATCTCATCGTGATCCTGCTCTACTGCACATACCAGCCGCTCCGCTTCTCAATCGAGGATCCCGAGCGTCAGGCCCAGTACGCCGCGGTCTTCTCGGTGGTGGCGGGAGCGTTTGTGCCAATGAACTTCCTGGTCGTGCGGCTTTCAACCCAGTTCATCCATCCACACGTCCTGAACCTCCAGGGCGGGAACATGCCCGGCTCCATGAAGCTCGCCTTCTACACCTCGCTCCTGGGGATCTCACTGCTGTTCGCCACCCTGATGAAGTTCGAGATGGCCGCCAAGCAGACCCGCATCGAGACCCGCCGGCTGCGGCGCGCACTCGTTGGAGAGGATGCCGTGCGGCCGCTCGGGCGGACGGTGGCGCCCTCATGATCGGACTGTTTGCTGAGGCGCCGGCACTCCCGCTGCATAAGGCGGGCCCGTACGTGGCTGCTGCGTACATCGTCTTCCTGCTTGTGATCCTGATCTATGTCTCGATCATGGCGATGCGGCTCAGCCGCAACAGTCGCGAACTGCGGGCGCTGCGGCGTGAACTGGAAGCCCGCAGTCAGACGGGGGATGAGGTCCGGGCAGAGGAGTCCGAACCAGTCGCATGACTGAGCTGCTGGCGATTGGTATCTCGCACAAGACCGCGCACGTGAATGTGCGCGAGCGGCTGGCGCTGACCGACGCCCGTGCCGCAGCGCTGGTGCGCGATCTGCACGGGGCATCTGAGATCAACGAGGTGGTGGCGCTCTCCACCTGTAACCGCACCGAGCTCTACCTGGTGGTTGATGATCCGGTCGAGGCGGAGAGCACGGTGCTGGCGCTGCTCGCCAAGCAGGCGAGCATCCAACCGACCGCGCTGGCTCCGGCGATCTACTCGCTTCGCAATTGCGATGCGGCCCGCCATCTCTATCGGGTGAGCGCTGGACTTGAGTCGATGATCGTCGGTGAGGATCAGATCCAGGGACAGGTGCGCCGCGCGTATGACGCAGCGCTGGAGCGCGAGACGACCGGACCGCTGACCAACCATCTGTTCAAGGCGGCGCTGGCCACCGGCAAGCGCGTTCGCTCTGAGACCGGGATCGGCGCAGGACACATGAGCCTGCCCTCGGTTTCGGCGATGCTCGCGACTGAACTGCTCGGCGAGCTGCACGGACGCGCAGTCGTGATCCTGGGGACTGGGGAATCCGCTGAGCTGGCGGCGCGCCCACTCGCGGACATGGGTGCGGATCTGCTCTTCGTCGCCGGTCGCCGGCGGGATCGCGCGACCATCCTGGCGCACCGCTTCCAAGGTCGCAGCGTCGCCTTTGACGAACTCCCGGACGCGCTCGTTGAGGCGGACGTCGTGCTTGCAGCCACGTCCTCACCGCACGTGTTGATAGAGGCGCAGGAGCTGGCCGAGGTCCAGAGTCTGCGCGATCACAGGCCGCTCTTGATCGTCGACCTGGCCGTTCCCCGGGACGTTGACGGCGCCTGCGCTGACGTGCCCGGCGTGACGCTGCGCGATGTTGACGACCTCGAGGCGGTGGTGGCCCGCAACCGTCGGGTCCGTCAGAGCGAGGCACGCAAGGCTGAGGGAATCGTGGAGGAGGAGATCCAGGGCTTCGCGACCTGGTTGGGATCGCTTGAGGTGCTGCCCACGCTGGCGGCGCTGAGGGAGCATGCCACTCAGATCATCTCCCACGTGCTTACGGAGAATGAGAGCAAGTGGGAGAGCGCATCAGAGCGCGATCTCGAGCGTGTGCAGGCGATCTCGCGAGCGGTTGTCAACCGCCTGCTTCACCACCCGACCATGCGTATGAAGGAGCTTCGTGACGATCGGGTGCATGCGCGGATGGCGTTGGTGCGGGACCTGTTCGGGCTCGACGTTCAGGACGAGCAGGCACTCCGAGACGCGCCGGCTGCGGTTGAGGATCTGAGTGAGATCCGCAAGCTCCCAGAGCGGCAGGGCTCGGCCTCGGGCTCCTCAAGGTGATCAGGGTCGGTACGCGCGCAAGCGCGCTGGCGCTTGCCCAGGCGGGCTGGGTGGCCGGCCTCATCGGCGATGCGGAACTGGTCACGGTCACCACCTCAGGCGACCGCGGAGAGGCGCTCCGGGACAAGTCACGGTGGACATCAACGCTTGAACGTGCCCTGCTCGAGGGGGAGATAGACGTCGCGGTTCACTCCGCCAAGGACGTGCCGGGAGAGCTTGCCGAGGGAACTGCGATCGTCGCCGTGCCGGCACGCGCAGCGGCACTCGATGCGCTCTGTGGCGCTGCCGACCTCGCAGTGATCCAGGCAGGTTCCCGCATCGGGACCAGCAGCATCAGGCGCACCGCGCAGCTCCGTGCGATCAGGGATGACATCGAGGTCGTTGAGCTCCGAGGCAATGTGGACACGCGGTTGCGCAAGCTCGAGGATGGGGAGGTCGACGCGGTTGTGCTGGCGCAGGCCGGACTCATCCGGCTTGGGCGCGAGCGAGAGATCGGATGTCTGCTGGACACGCTCGTCCCCGCTCCCGGTCAGGGCGCCCTGCTGCTGCAGGCGAGAACAGGTGACGAACGCACCCGTCGTCTCAACGATCCCGATGCTGAGCGCTGTGTGGCTGCTGAGCGTGCGCTGGCGGGAGCACTGCACGCCACCTGCAACACCCCGCTCGGCGCCAATGCGACACTCGCAACCGGCGATCAGGTGACGCTCAGGGGGTGGATCGGAGTGCCGGACGGCTCACGCTGGATCAGTGATGAGCTAACCGCTCCGAGCGCTGAGGTCGGCGTCTTGCTGGCGAAGCGGATGCGCAGTGTGGGCGCCGACGAACTGCTGGCCCAAGCTGAGAGAATGGCGACCGTATGACGGTCTACCTGGTTGGTGCAGGGCCCGGTGATCCCGGCCTGATGACGGCCCGCTCGTTGGAGCTGATCGCCGCTGCGGACGTGATCATCCATGATCGTTTGATCCCGGCCTCGGCGCTTGACGGTGCGCGTCCGGACGCAAAGCTGATCTACGCAGGCAAGGAGGGCGGTGGCGCCCAGGTGCCGCAGAGTGAGATCACACGGATGCTGATTGAGCACGGCGCTCAGGCGGCGATCGTCGTGCGCCTGAAGGGCGGCGACCCGTTCGTCTTCGGGCGCGGCGGCGAGGAGGCTGAGGCCCTGCTGGAGGCCGGACTTGAGTTTGAGGTGGTTCCCGGTGTCACCTCCGGGATCGCTGCGCCCGCCTACGCGGGGATCCCCGTCACTCACCGTGATGCGGCAAGCTCGGTGGCGTTTGTCACCGGCCACGAGGATCCAGATAAGCCCGACTCCGCGCTCGACTGGCGAGCGCTCGCAGGCTTCCCCGGAACGCTTGTGGTCTACATGGGGGTGGGTCGGCTGGAGGGCATCGCGAACCGCCTGATCGAGGGTGGGCGTTCTCCTGACGAACCGGCGGCGCTGGTGCAGCGGGGTACCCTCCCCGACCAGCGAGCCGTCGTCGGCACCCTGGCCTCAATCGCCCAGCTCGCCGTCGACGAGCGGATCAAGGCACCGGCCATAGCCGTCTTCGGACCCGTGGCGGCGCTCAGGTCCCGCATCGCCTGGTTGGAACGCCGCCCCCTGCATGGGGTGACGGTTGCCGTCACGCGCGCACGTGAACAGATCTCCCGTGTCGCCGCCCGGCTGCGAGCGCTCGGCGCTGAGGTGGTGGTGGCGCCCGTGATCCGCATCCAGACTCTGCCGGGACCGGTGCCGCCACTGGATTCGTACGACCTGATCTGCTTCACCAGTCCCAACGGCGTTGACGCCCTGTTCGAGCGCATCGATGCGGCCGGTCTGGACACCAGGTCGTTCCCGGCTCGCTCCCGCACGCGTGTCGCGGCCATTGGTCCGGCCACCGCACGGGCGCTCAGAGCTCACGGTATCCAAACGGATGTGATGCCTGCCAAGGCGGTCGCTGAGTCCCTTGCCGAGGCGCTCGCTGACGTGCCGGTGAGCAGGGCGCTGGTGGTGCGTGCCCGTGAGGCGCGTGACGTCGTGCCGGAGGCACTGCGTGACCGTGGCGCGGAGGTTGATGTCGTGGCCGTCTATGAGACGGTCGTTGAGCAGTTGGATGCAGATCAGATCGCCGCCGTGGCTGCTGCCGACTATCTGACCTTCACATCGGCCTCGACGGTGCGCAACCTCCTGGAGTCCGTGGATGGCGCCGCCTGGCTCACTGAGGGAGAGTCGCGCCCCCGCCTGGTGAGCATCGGGCCGGTGACCAGCGCCGAGCTCCGCGAGCACGGCCTGGAGCCTGACATCGAGGCCGAAGATCACGACATTGACGGTCTGATCGCGGCGATCGTACGGGCGTGATCGGCACGCCGAGGCGCCCTGTCATAACGCTGCTGACTGACTACGGACTCCGTGACGAGTTCGTTGGTGTCCTCCACGGCGTGATCGCCCGGATCTGCCCGGACGCGCGGATCATCGACATATCGCACGGCATCGCCCGCCAGGACATCCGTGCGGGTGCGGCGGTCCTGGCTCATGCCCTTCCTTACATGCCGATCGGTGTGCATGTTGCGGTCGTTGATCCGACCGTGGGCCATGAGCGGCGCGCCGTCGCGCTGAGCCTGCGTGACGGACGGATGCTGGTCGGTCCTGACAATGGACTGCTCTGGCAGGCGGCCGTCGCGTCTGGCGGCGTGCAGCAGGCCGTTGAGATCTCAAGCTCGCCCTGGTGTCTGCAGCCCTTGGCCGCCACCTTCCACGGGCGTGACATCTTCGCCCCGGTGGCCGCTCGGTTGGCGTCGGGAGAGCCCCTTGAGCGTGCTGGGGAGCCGCTTGATGCCGCGCTGGTGGTGCAGTTGGAGGAACCGTCGCCCCGGGTTGATGCTGACGGTCTGTTGACGTCGGTGACCGGGATCGATGGCTTTGGCAACGTGCAGCTGGCAGCCGTCGCTGAGCATCTGGTGAAGATCGGGGCTGAGCGCGGTGAGCGACTGTCAGTCGACGCAGGTGCGGATGAGCCCTGCAGCTGCACGGTTGCGCGGACGTTCGCGGATGTGGAGCACGGGGCGCTGCTGCTGTTGGAGGACGCCTCGGGAAAGCTCGCACTGGCTGTCAATCACGGCAGCGCTGCGACGCTGCTTCAGCTGCGAACGGGCGCGGAGCTGCGTCTGCAGCGAGCCGGCCAGCTGTGAACTCGACCCCACCGCTTGCGGCAACCCGATTTGGGCAACCGCGGATACATCTCCGGATCACGGACTCCACCAACAGGGTCGCGCGGGAGCTTGCCAGCCGGGGTGCACCACACGGCACGCTCGTCACGGCCGAGGAGCAAACCGCCGGTCGCGGTCGCCAGGGCCGCGCCTGGAGCGCCCCGCGCGGCGTCACGCTGCTCGCCTCGTGGATCGTCCGTCCCCCCAATCCGCTGCTCTCGCTGAGCGCCGGGGTGGCGGTTGCAGAGACCTGCGGTCCTGCGGCACGTATCAAGTGGCCCAATGACGTGCTGATCCGGCAGCGCAAGGTGGCGGGGATCCTCGTGGAGGCCAGACCTCAGGAGGGTTGGGCGGTATTGGGTGTTGGCCTCAACGTGGCGCTGGGCCTGCACCAGCTGCCCGCCGACTTGCGGGAGCGCGCCGGCACGCTCGGCCTGGCCCGAGCCGACATCGAGCCCACGCTGGCCCGCCTGACATCAAGCCTGCAGAGGTGGCTTGAGGCACCGGTTGCAACCGTGCTCGAAGCGGTTCGTGAGCGCGACGCCCTAAACGGGCAGCCGGTCAGCTGGGAAGGCGGAACCGGCCGCGCGAGCGGGATCGATGACCAGGGACGCCTGCTGGTGGAACTGAGCGACGGCTCGCGCCAAAAGCTGGACGCCGGAGAGGTGCACCTCGTTTGACCCGGAGTGGGTGGCTGCGTATGCTTCTCCACCGACCGGGTGGCAAATGAAGGGAGCGGGGACATGATGGCGTCTGTTGCGCTGGCTTTGCGGGGCAGGCAGGTGGTGATCACGGCTGTCCTGACCGGGGCTGTGGCGTTGCTGGTGACGCCGGGCACGGCCGTTGCGAGCGGGTGTGTCGCCGGCGTGCATCAGAGCGGTTCAGTCAAGGCACGGACCTTCTGTGGGCCGGCGTCGGTGGTGCTCAACCTCGGCGGTAAGAAGGTGGCGCTGCGTGGCGGTCAGTGCACGCGCACCAGCAGCTATGTGGCCGTGAACATCGGCACTGTTGTGCTTGGCACCTCTAACAAACCAGCACCCAACTACTTTGGGATTGATGTCGGCAAGACTCCCGGGGGCGGTTCGCCCGCTCCACATGACGGAACCTACAAGGCGTTCGCGCTCTCCTTCGCGGTCGGCGGCAAGCTCTACTCGTCGCTGAGTGCGACGGCCACGCTGAAGAACGGTCGCACGCGCGGAACGTTCTCCGGCAAGCTGCTCGCAGGCGGCAGTGCGTCGGGCGCGTTCAAGTGCTCTTGATCTGAAGCGGCTGGGGACACGGGCGGTGGCGCAGCACTCGGCCTCGCGGCGGGCACGGGTGAGCTTGTCGGGAGCGGCTGCAGAGCGTCGCCGCCTCAGCCGCGCACCAGCGGTTGATCCGGATCCTCGCGTCTGAGCAGTCGCGCCAGGAACCGTTGCGTGGCCGCCTCGCGCGGGGCGCTGAAGATCTGCTCCGGTGGTCCCTGCTCGACGATCCGCCCGTCCTCAAGGAAGCAGACCAGGTCCGCCACATCATTGGCAAACGACATCTCGTGGGTCGCCAGCACCATCGTCATGCCCTCTGCCTTGAGCTCGCGGATCAGGGACAGCACCTCACCGATCAGCTCGGGGTCAAGTGCAGAGGTGACCTCATCCAGCAGCAGGGCCCGTGGTCTGGTCAGCATCGCCCGCGCGATCGCCACCCGCTGCTGTTGGCCTCCAGAGAGCTTGTCCGGATAGTCACGCGCGCGATCCGCCAGGCCGAAGCGATCAAGCAGCGCCAGACCCGCGGTGCGCGCCTGCGCTGGATCCATCCGCTGTCCACGCACCGCTCCCAGGATGACGTTGTCAAGGACTCGCATGTGCGGGAACAGGTTGTAGGCCTGAAAGACAAGGCCGAGCCGCCGGCGGATCGGCACCGGATCCAGACCCGGGACGGTGATCGGCTGACCATCGAGGAAGATGTCGCCGTCGTCTATCTCCTCGAGCAGGTCGATGCAGCGCAGCACCGTTGACTTACCGGACCCAGATGCGCCGATCAGCACCACGGCCTCGTGCTCGCCGACCGAGAGATCGATGCCCTTCAGCACATCCTTGCCGTCATAGGACTTGGTGACGCCGCGCAGCTGAAGGACCGGCGCTCCAGCGGGAGCGCCGGTCGCATCTGATAGGGGAACTTCCGGCACGCTCATCGCGGCCCCAGGGCCAGCGCCGACCCGCGGTCCCGAATCGCGCGCCACTGCATGCGGTCGACAAAGCGCGTGAGCGGGATCGTCACGCACAGGTAGCACAGGCCGGCTGCGATCAGGGGCGTGAAGTTGAAGGCCTGGTCCTGGAAGATCTGGGCGACGCGAAAGGCCTCCTGGGGACCGAGGATGGAGATCAGCGCAACGTCCTTCTGCAGCGCGATGAAGTCGTTGAGCAGTGGCGGCAGGACGCGTCGAGTGGCCTGCGGCACGATCACGTGGCGCAGCGCCTGGCCGGGAGTCAGTCCGAGCGCCAGCGCGGCCGCACCCTGGCTCGGGTGGACCGACATCAGGCCGGCGCGGAAGACCTCCGAGACATAGGCCGAGTAGCACATGGCCAGGGCGATCCCGCCCAGCAGGGTGAGGCTCGTCGGCAGGCCCTTCAGGTTCAGGGTGGGGATGCCGAACCCGATGAGGTAGACCAACAGAATCGTGGGAACGCCGCGCATCACGTCCACATACACGGAGGCCAGCAGCCTGACGGGGAACAGCAGCGGGACCTCAAACGTTCGAATCAGCGCGATCAGCAGCGCCATCAACAGCACGGCCAACTCAATGACCATGAACAGTCGCACGTCCAGCCAGAACGCTGATGCGATTCCGCCGATCGACTTGCCGAACCAGTACGCGGACAGGAAGGTCCGGCGAAACACGGGCCAACCGGAGGCAGTCAGAATGCGGGCCGTGAGCCCGCCCAGCAGCACCACGGTGGAGATCCCGGAGATCGCCACCTGGCGACGGCGGCGGCGTCTCCTGGCCTGCGCTCGGTCAGCCCGCGTGGTTAGCGTGTAGGGCGTGCTCACGGCACGGGAGTGGTGCTCCCGGTCCTACTTGAGGACCGGGACTGCCACCTTGGACGACATCCACTGCTTGGTCAGCTTCGCGAGCGTGCCGTTGGCCCGCAGCTTCGACATCGCGCGGTTGACACATGGGGCAAGCGCCGACCCCTTCCTCATCAGCAGGCCCCAGTTGTCGCCGCCCGGGGCGGTGAACTGGCCAACGATCTTGGTCTTGCTGATCTCGGCCGAGGTCAGGTACAGGGCGGTTGCATAGTCCACGACGATCGCGTCGACGCTGTGGATCTTGAACGCCTGCACCACGTCATTTGAGGTGTTGAAGACCTGGATCTGCTTGCTCGGATGGATCTTCTGCGTTGCGGCGCTGAGGCTGGTGGTGCCCACCTGCACGCCGAGCGTGGCGTTCTTGAACGCCTTCAACGATTTGGCGTGCGCCAGCGGTGAGTTCTTGTAGACGATGATCGCCTGCGGATTCGTGTAGTAGGGCGTTGAGAATGTGACGGCCTTGGCGCGGGCCGGTGTGATCGAGATCTCGTTGATGTCAAAGTCAAAGGTCTTGGGGCCGGGCGCGTAGGAGGAGTTGAATGGCTCGACCACCCACTTGACCTTCTTGCTGCTGAAGCCGAGCTGCTTGGCGACCGCGTAGGCGACGGCGCTCTCAAAGCCCTTGCC
>JAKAED010000011.1 GCA_021820105.1 Actinomycetes bacterium
CTCCCGCCATCTTGTTGGCCTTGTCGTGCTCGACACTCAGCCAGCCGCTGAACCCGTGGGCCTTGAGCGCGCGCATGAGTGCCTCGAAGTCGACCAGCCCGTCAGCGCGGCCCATCTCATAGAACCATCGGGCGGTGGTCTTCCCGTTCACCTCCGCATCGGGGAATCGGCGCCAGTCCTCGTTGGTGTCCACGTTCAGCGTGTCTTTGAAGTGCAGACAGCTGACACGGTCGTGAAAGGCCTCGTAGAGCTCGACCGGGTCATCGCCCACGATCGTGTGCTGTGCCGTATCCAGGAAGAAGTGGACGTAACGTGGGTCGGAGTTGCCGTAGAAGACGTCAAGGTGGTGGCGGGTCCTGATGCCGCCATAGAACTCATGGTGCGCGCCCAGTTTGACCCCGTGCGCCGCCGTGATCTCGCCCACCCGGCTCCACAGCTCGGCGGCGCGCTTGATCGCGTCGTCGCTGATGCCGGCGGGGTCGAAGTTGCGTGTGCCCGGCATCACGATGATGTGGTCGAGCTCCAACTCTGACCAGCGCTCCATCGTGGTCCTGAAGTCCTCGAGGATGCGCGGGTGGGTCTCCGGCACCTCCGGCGCGTACCAGGATGGATCCATGTTGACTCCGTGGAAGATGTTGACGATTCGCGCGAGTCCCTGCTCCTGGAGGAACTCCTGAAAGTTCGTCAGTGATCCGTACTGCTCGAGGATCTGCCAGAACCGGAAGTCAAAGGTGTCAATCGCCTCAAAGCCAACCGCCACGACCTGGCGGGCAAAGTCGCGCATCGCGCGCCGTGAGTGGAAGTGGTCGATCGGGCCGGACGGACTGTCGGTCCGCCAGTGATCCATGTAGGTCCAGCGAATCGTTTCAGGCATATCGTATATCCTATCTAATCAATCGTACCCCGGCAAGGAGGGAAGATGTATCAGCTTGCGCCCAACGTGGACGTCCTGTTCGCTGAAGCTGGAGCCACGCCCGCTGCGCGGGTGCGCGCTGCGGCCGCCGCGGGCTTTGACGCAGTCGAGATCTGGACGACGCTTGACAAGGACATCGACCAACTCGCCGATGCGCTCGCTGAGACGGGGGTGACGCTCACCGCGCTGCTTGCTGAACCGCGCACCAATTTCAGCTGGCCGGGTACCGACCTCGATCCGTATTACGAGGGTCTTGAGCGTGGAATCACCAACGCGCAGCGCCTTGGCTGTGAGCGGATCGTGCTCGGCTCTGGCCTTGGCTTTCCGGGGATGAAGCGAGCCCAGAATCTGGAGAGGCTGGTGGACGTGTTCTCCGCCACGGTGGCGCGGTTCGGTGGCTCTGGGGTACGCCTGCTGCTCGAGCCGGTGAACACCCGCATCGATCATCCGGGAGCACTGGCCGATCGGACCGCTGACGCGGTGGCGGTTGCACGCACCATCGACTCGCCCCACTTCGGGATCCTCTATGACCTCTACCACTCAATCGTGGAAGGGGAGGATCCGGCGAGTGAGCTGCTGGCCGCGGGCGATCTCGTCGGCTACGTCCACATCGCGGACGTTCCGGGGCGAGGCCAGCCGGGCAGCGGCGCGGTTGACTGGTCCGCTCAGCTCGCAGTCCTCCGCGCCGCCGGCTATACCGGCCCAATCGGGCTCGAGTACTTCCCGACCGTGCCGACCCTTGAGTCGGTGGCCCACATCCGGGCGGTCGCGCGCGACGTCTAGCGCGCGCCGAGCAGATGCTCGGTCACGAGTTGCTGGAGCCGCACAAATCCGTAACCGTGGGCCCCGAAGTGAGCCCCTGCGTCGAAACTCTCCCACGAGCTTGCGTCGGCCAGAAGCTGTTCATGGCCCTCACCAGCTGAGAGTGTCGGCTCGCGCAGCTCGTCAACCTGGGCGTCGGACAACGCTCGCTGCACCTCGGGGTCAGCACGGAACGCGGCCGCGCGCTCCTTGAGCAGCAGATAGTTGCGCATGTTCGCGGCGGCCGAATCCCACACACCGGTCTCGTCCTCGGTGCGGGACGGCTTGTAGTCAAAGTGCCGCGGCCCCTCATACGCCCGGCCACCGCCCGCGCCGCCAAACTCCAGCAGATCCACCAGCGCAAAGGCCTGGTAGAGGTCAGCGTGGCCGAACACAAGATCCTGGTCGTACTTGATCCCGCGCTGCCCGTTGAGATCGATGTGGAAGAGCTTGCCGGCCTCCAGCGCCTGTTGGATCGCCGCAACGAAGTTCAGGCCGGTCATCTGCTCGTGTCCGAACTCCGGGTTGACGCCGAACAGCTCCGGCCGCTCCAGCGTCTGAATGAACGCCAGCGCGTGCCCCACGGTCGGCAACAGGATGTCGCCGCGCGGCTCGTTCGGTTTCGGCTCAATCGCGAACCGCATGCCGTAGCCCCTGTCGGTCACGTACTCCGCGAGCAGGTTCACGGCCTCGCGGTAGCGTTCAATCGCCGCCCGGATGTCCTTGGCGTGGTCATACTCAGCCCCCTCGCGCCCGCCCCACATCACCAGCGTCTCCGCTCCCAGCTCCGCGGCTAGATCGATCTGCCTGATCACCTTGCGCAGCGCGAACCGCCTGACCGAGCGGTCATTGGAGGTGAAGCCTCCATCTTTGAAGACCGGCTGAGAGAAGAGGTTGGTGGTGACCATCGGTACGACCAGCCCGGTATCGGCCAGGGCCTGCTTGAGGCGATCGATCTGCTCGCGCCGCTCGCTCTCAGCGGCGCCGAACGCGAACAGATCGTCGTCATGAAATGTCAGGCCGTAGGCGCCAAGCTCCGCGAGCTTCTCAACCACGTGCACCACGTCCAGCGTCGGACGTGTTGGACCGCCGAAGGGATCTGAACCCGTGTAGCCGACCGTCCACAGACCGAACGAGAACCTGTCCTGCGGTGTTGGTGTCAGCATCGCTGAACCTCCTGCGGCTCAGCCGCGATAGATGATCTGCTCGCGCCTGCCTGAGGCGTCCGAGCGAACAATGGCATCTGCAACCTCGCTGGCGCGGTACCCGTCCTCAAAGGTCGCACCATATGGCCCAATCGGCCTATCGTTCACGATCGCGTCCAGCACGTGGTGGAGTTCGTGGACGAAGGTGTGCTCCCAGCCGATCACGTGTCCGTCTGGCCACCAGAACGACCAGAACGGATCGTCCGCTTCTGTGACCAGCCGGCGAGTGAAGCCAGAGGTGCCAGTGGAGATCTGCAGTTCGTTGAGGCGCTCGAGGTTGAAGGCGAGCGATCCGCGACTTCCGTTGATCTCCCAGGTGAGCGCGTTCTTCCGGCCGGCCGCAAAGCGGGAGGCCTCGATCGTTCCAATCGCGCCACCTTCAAATCCGACCGTTGCTTCAAACGCATCGTCAACCGTCACCGGTTGATCCCCGCGCGCGTTCACGAAGGTGCGCAGGCGACCCGTGACCTCGCTGATCTCCCCAACCAGGTAACGCGCCTGATCGATCACATGGGTACCCAGATCTCCTAGCGCGCCCGAGCCTGCCTGGGCAGCGTCCGTGCGCCAGCTGGGAGGAGCGCTCGGATCAACCAGCCAATCCTGCAGGTAACTGCCGCGGAAGTGATGAATCTCGCCCAGCTCGCCTGCCTCGATCATTTGCCGCGCCAGGCGCACCGCCGGTACAAACCGATAGTTGAAAGCACACAGGTGCTTCACACCCGTGCCCGCCACCGCCTGCCAGAGCGCGTGCGCCTCATCCGCATTGCGCGCCAACGGCTTCTCGCAGATCACATGCTTACCGGCCTTGGCGGCTGCGATCGTCGGTTCGGAGTGCAGGCTGTTGGGACCCAGGTTGTCAAACAGCTGGATCTCGGGGTCATCCACGATCGCCCGCCAGTCCGTTTCTGCCCGCTCGAAACCAAACCGCTGCGCCGCCTCCGTGACCGCCTCCCGGTTACGGCCACCGATCGCCACCAGCCGCACATCTGCGGGAGGTGGCCAGGTCATATACGCCAGCTTGCGCAGCCCGTTGGTATGCGCCCTGCCCATGAAGGCGTAGCCCAACATCCCGACGCCGATCGTCGGGCGGCTCATCGCTCGCCCCCTGAGAAGGCGGCGTCAAACGCGCGACCGGAGGCTGCGAAGTTGATCTGCCGGGTGTAGCGAAGCGCGTCCTGCGCGCCCCATTCGCGGTCCATACCCGCGTCCTCCCACTCGACTGACAGCGGTCCGTCGTAGCCGATCCGGTTCAGGGTGCGGATCAGGGCTTCAAAGTCCACGTCGCCGTGGCCGGGGGAGACAAAGTCCCACCCGCGCTCATCCGCGCCAAAGTCAAGGTGCGATCCGAGAATCGAGCGGCGCCCGTCGAGCCGCCGCTTGGAGTCCTTGATGTGCACGTGGAAGATGCGGTCGGCAAACTCAGTCACGAACGGCGCTGGATCCAGGAACTGCGGGATGAAGTGGCTCGGGTCGAAGTTGATTCCAAAGCTCTTCCGGCGTCCGATCGCAGCAAGTGCCTTACGAGTGGTCACAAAGTCATACGCGATCTCCGTGGGGTGGACCTCCAGCGCAAAGCGCACCCCCTCGGCCTCAAACACGTCGAGAATCGGGCCGAAGCGCTCGGCGAACTCCTCGTAGCCCCGCTCGACGGCACTGAAATCGTTGGGTGGAAAGGAGTACAGCTGCGCCCAGATCGGGGAGCCCGTGAAGCCTGTGACCACGCCGACGCCCAGCGCTCCGGCGGCCCGGGCGGTGTCCTTGAGACGGTCAGCCGCGCGCTGCCGTACACCCTCGGGATCGCCATCTCCCCACACCTCCGCCGGCAGCACGCTCCTGTGGCGAGCGTCGATCGGATCGCATACCGCCTGGCCGACCAGATGCGCGCCAATCGCGTGACAGCTCAGGCCGGCGCTCTCCAGAAGCCGGCGTCGCTGCGTGGCGTAATCCGAGTCGCTCAGCGCCTTGACAACGTCGAAGTGATCGCCCCAGCAGGCCAACTCGAGCCCATCAAAGCCCCAGCCGCCTGCCTTCCTCACAAGCTCGTCCAGCGGCAGATCTGCCCACTGACCCGTGAACAGTGTGATCGGTCGCGCCATCGGTCTCTCCCTTCTGCTCGCGCCTCAGCCCTTTTGAGCTGAGGCGCGGTCGTTGATGAGTCCGGCCATCAGGTCCTGCTGACCCCTGACCATGTCCCAGCCGCTCACGGCGTCCGTGTAGGCATGGCCCTCCCATTCGCTGGAGATCGAGCCGTTGTACCCGGCCTCCAACAGCACGTCGATGATCGCCCCGTGATCGATTGACGGCTCGTTGCCCTGCTCGTCAAGGCCATAGAACTTGGCATGTACGTGGACGGTGCGGTCCATGATCTCCGCCCAGCGTCGCGGGTCCATCCGTCCGTGCATGGTGAGGATCATGTGGAGCTTCCCCATGTCTGCCGGTGAGGCGCCGAGTTTCGGGGCCTCCTGGGCAAAGGCGGCGAACTTCTCCGGCATCGTGGTATCGCTGTTCCAGACCTCTGAGGCGAACTCCGTCAGCTCGGCGGGCATCCCCGACTCTCTGTGCGCCTGCAGCAGACTGGGGGGGATGCTGTGCATGGAGGAGCTGAAGTCCGGCACCCATCCGAGCCACGGGCTGTCGATCTTCTCAAAGATCTCACGCAGCTCCATGATGCCGGGACTGTCCACTGAATCGGGGCTGTGCAGCTCGACCCCGAACTTCATCTGGTGCCGCTCGCACACCTCGGCAAGCCTCCGCACAAAGGACTCCGTGCTGATGATCGCGGACTTGGCGATCGGGAACCCAAGGCGTTTGGCGGTGGCGATCTGGGCCTCCAGGTACTCAATGCCCTCCGGCTCGTCCATCCAGCGGTCACGATCGCGCGCAAGGTCAAGGTTGCAGCTCATCGCCGTCGCGATGAAGCCGTTGTCCTCGATCAGGCTGCGCACGTGCTTGACCGTCGGCTCGTCGAGGTGCGGCCATCCCCGGAGGCTCTGAAAGCCGACCATCTCGATGCCCGGACCCAGATCGAGTTCGGCGGCCTTTTTGACCATGCCCTCCAACGAGTAATCAGGCTCCCGCATCTCCAGGGTCAGGCTGAAGAGCGTGAGTCCCAGCTGGGGTAGGTTCGGTGCGGTGTAGGTCATCGCTTTGCTCCGCTCTCCTGGTTGCAGATGAGGGTCTTGTCGGTGACGCTGGAGGCCAATAGCGGCGTGCGAGCGTCGGGTGGCCCGACGATGATGTAGGGGATGCTGAGACCAAGCCCGACCTGCACCCTGTGCTCCTCACCGGGTTCGCCGTCGCGCGGGATCTCGATCGTCACGGGATCAGTGATGTACCACCATGCGTCGGTCTGTGCCGGAAGCTCGCTGAATGCGTAGCTGCGGTCCGCGTAGCCGATCCCCAACTGTTCGCTCGACACCGGTTCGCCGTCGATCGCGATGTCCAGCACGGCGAGCGAGCTCAGCGGCAGCGAGCGGTACCAATGGGAGCGGATCTGCAGCCTGAGCTTTCCATCCACGGCGGTCAGGCCGTCAGGCCTCACCACATCCTTGTCCAAAGGACCCATGTTTCTCTCCTGTCAGTATTCGAACGTCTCAGCGAACGTTCGGTAGGGGACCGGGGGACGGGGATTCAGTTCCTGCGCCCGGGTTGGGCTGTAGCGCTCAGCAAGCGAGCTTGCGGGAGCATCCGGCTTCGGCATGAACTTCGGACGCCCGTCCTCCCCGAAGTACATGAGATCGTTGTCAAATGAGGCCGCATCGAGTGAGGCAAAATCGATCCAGTTGCGGCTGTGGGTCGCGCGGGCAATCTCAAAGCAGCGGAAGTGCCAGATCTTCCAGTCGCCGTCCTGCTTGAGGAAATCCAGTCCGTACGCGCACCACACCCAGTGCGCCCACACCTTCTTGCCCATGACCTCGTGCGGTTCAAAGAAGAAGTCGGGCACGTTGCCGGCCACCTCCGGATCCGTGAGGCCCGACTCCAGCCCGTTCATGATCCACACGCCCTTGGCGGTCTGACCGTCCTGCGCGACCTCGATCACCGGCGTGGTCGTGTAGTGCAGAAGCAGCTTGCCGGCGGGTGCGGGGCGCCCGCGGTGGTACTCGGTAACGCTCTCCCATGTCGTATAGACGCCGAGGTTGCTGTATTGCGCATGGATGCCGGGAGTTCCCGGCTTCACCCACAGATCGATGATCTCCTCGTCCCTAAATGCGTTGTGGAGGTACATGTAGGTGGAGAAGACGTTCTCCACGGCTCCTCGTGCCTCGGCACGAGCGGCACGCTGATTGGCCTGTGTCAAAGCGGCCTCCAGCGCGCTCAGCCGTTCCTCCAAGTTCGCGGTTGAGACGGGTCGATCTTCCAGCGTCTCAGGCGACGCCGATCCGTCGTGGGGCTCAGCCATGTGGTGACTCTCCTCTCGAGCAATGATATACGCGTGAGAATATAGGATATCGGTAATGCGCTAGCGGATCGACTCTGGCGTGTGGATCGCGTCGGTTCTGTTACGGGATTGCTTTTCCTTGAGGAAATCGCTTGACAGGGGCGGGGGCTCTGGATAATTTCCTGAACCGAGGTTCAGATTCGGACTGGCACGCGCCCGGTTCGAATCCGTAGGAGACATAGGTGGGTTGCCGGAGTCGGCAACCCGGTTCCGCTCGCGTACGGCGGGCGTTGGTTAAGGCTCGCGTGTGCGCGAGTCCGAAATTCGATGTCAAGTCTTCTCAGCTCTGTGAGCTGAGGTGCAGGTCAGAGGCCTCCGGTCACCGGAACGCCAAATCAGAGAGGAGCAAGTGCATTGTCTATGACGAGTTGGGTGCGTCCGGGACGTACTCTCGCGGTTGCGGCCGTAGCGTCTGCGTCCCTGGTGGTGGGGGTTGGCGCCAGCGCGGCGAAGAGCAAGAGTTCGAGCAACGTCCACGGCTCGATCACCGTCGACGCCCTGGCGTCATCGGGGAACAACCTGACGCCGCTGCAGATGGAGGCGAACGCCTTCATGCGCCGCTACAAGGGACTAACGGTCAAGGTTGAGGGAATTCCAGACCAGAACTACAACGCGGTGCTGCGCACCCAGTTGCAGGGTGGCGGTGGTCCTGACGTGTACCTGGGTTCCGCCGGAACTGGAGACAATGCGGCGATCCTGACATTTGCCAAGGCTCACCTGGCCGCAGATCTCTCATCGCAGCCGTGGGCCACCAAGATCGCACCGAACGCTTCCGGTTACTACATCGGCAAGAAGCTATATGGGTTGCCGATGGACTTCACCCCCTACGGTTACATCTACAACGTGGCCGACTTCAAGAAGTGGGGCGTGAAGCCGCCGACGAACCTCTCGCAGGCTCTCAAGGTCTGCGCTGCGGCCAAGGCCCATGGTGGTATAGGTTTCGCCATCGCAGGGGCGGTTCCGGCCAACACCGGCGTCTACGCAATGGAGTTCGCGCAGGCCGACGTGTACGCCAAGCAGCCCAACTGGGACACGCTTCGACGTCACGGCAAGGTCAAGTTCGCCACGAGCAAGGGCTGGGCGCAGGCGCTCAATGACTTCGTGAAGATGAACAGCGCGGGCTGCTTTGAGCCCGGTGCCTCCGGGGCCGGGTTTGATCAGCTGACTCAGTTGTTGGGCTCACAGCAGGCTGGTGCTGTTGCTTCGCCCACCTTCTCGATCCCGACGGTCGAGTCCGCGGCTCACCTGACGCTGAACGTGTTTGGCGGCTTTGGTAGCGCTGGCGAAGGTGGCGCTCTGGGCAACTTCAGCAATGCGATCGCGATGAACCCGCACGCAAAGAACGCCCCGCTCGCCGAAAAGTTCCTCGCCTTCCTCGCGAGCGGTGAGGGGCAGCACATCTACGCGGCGGCCGATGGTGACCCCAGCTTCAACCAGATCAAGAAGGGCACGATTCCGGCCAAGCTCGGAATCTCCGGCATCGCCAAGACGCTGAAGCAGCAGACGCTGGCGGGCTCGATCAGCTGGCCGCCCGCTGACTGGCCGAATCAGGCGGTCTACGCTGCGCTCGGCACGGGAGTGCAGGGCCTGATGACCGGCCAGACGACGGTCTCGGCGGTCCTGAAGTCGATGGATGCGGCCTGGTAGCAGGACATTGGGTCCGCTGGGTGACGAACTCTCACGAGCCGCAGGAAAATGGCGATAGTGGCAGGTGAGTCATCGGCGGGCGCTGTGCAGGAGCGCCGGCCCCCTGAGGGGGGTCGGCGCGACCGCCTGCGGCTTCGTCGTGGCGACGGACCGCGACGCGTGCCGTGGGTCTGGATTCTCCCCGGCCTGGTCGTGGCGGTTGCCATCCAGTTCTATCCGGTGCTGAGCGGGTCCTACTACGCATTCACGAGCTGGTCCGGGATCGGGCCGTCGCACTGGGTCGGACTGAAGAACTTCTCGGCGATCTTCAGCAACTCACAGGCGCTGGGGCCGCTGGTACACACGCTGGAGCTCGGCTTCGCGTTTGTGATCATCGCCAATGTGCTTGGTCTGGCGCTGGCGGTGGGGCTCGGCAACGCACTCAGGACCAGGAACTTCCTGCGAGCCCTGTTCTTCGCGCCGGTGGTGCTGACACCGCTGGCAACCTCCTACATCTGGGCCTACATCTTCCAGTACACAGGTCCGCTGAACAACGTTCTGAGCGCGCTTGGGCTCGGTTCGCTGCAGCAGGCGTGGCTGGGTTCGCCGACCTGGGCTCTCTGGACCATCCTCGTGGTCCTCGTCTGGCAGAACGCGGGCCTTTCCATGGTCATCTACCTGGCTGGTCTGCAGGCAATTCCGTCGGAGCTTGATGAGGCGGCGGCCGTCGACGGAGCGTCTGCCGCCTACCGCTTCAGGCGGGTGACGCTGCCGATGCTGATGCCGGCGATCCTCATCAACCTCACGCTGACGATGATCTACGCGCTGCGTGTGTTCGACCAGATTCTGGCGCTCACCAACGGTGGACCGTTTGGTGCCTCGGACACCCTCGCCACGGCTGTCTGGAAACAGACCTTCGTCAACGACAACTACGGGTACGGGGCGGCGCTCGCGCTGCTGCTGACGGTCATGGTGCTCCTGATCGCCGCAGCTCAGTGGGGGCTGGTCGGCTGGTTCAACAGGCGAGCGTCGGCATGAGCTACTACCGCTACACACCTCGGACTCTCCTGCGAGAGCTGGTCATGGTCCTGATCGGCCTGGCCTGGATGGTTCCGATCTTCCTGCTGCTGAACGTCTCGATCAAGCCAGGAGGGTTCGAGGTCTACGGCTCGCCGTTTGCCGTCACCTCGAAGCCGACACTCTCCAACTACTCCACCGCCTGGCAGGGATCGGCGGTCGGGAGCCTCGGTCACGGCTTTGTCAACAGCGCGATCATCACCTCCATCAGCGTTGCACTGCTGATCGCGATCGGCTCGTTGACCGCCTATACGATCGCGCGCCGCGGCGGGCGTGCGAGCCGCCTGCTGACCGGCCTGTTCACCTTCGGGCTGGCCCTTCCTGTGCAGCTAGGCACCATCCCGCTGTTTGCGGAGATGCGCAAGCTCGGTTTGGTAGGCACCTACAGCGGCATGGTCATCATCTACGTCGGCCTGTTGATGCCGCTCACGATCTTCCTGTACATGGGCTTCCTGCGATCGCTGCCACTGGACTATGAGCAGGCGGCCCGGGTCGACGGCGCCTCCCCGTTGCGGATCTTCTTTCGAGTGGTGTTCCCGTTGCTGCGGCCCGCCACCGGCACTGTCGCCATCCTCTGCGGCCTGATCATCTGGAATGACTTCTTCACGCCACTGATCTTCCTGGGGGGCAACAGCCACGCGACGCTGCCGGTGGTCATCTACGGCTTCGTGGCCGGCCTCGGCACGGAGTGGAACATCATCTTCGCGGCCGTGGCGATCAGTGTCGCGCCGCTCGTCATTTTCTTCATCTTCGCCCAACGCCAGCTGATCCGCGGCTACTCGGGCGGCATCAAGGCATAAGGAGAAGAGCATCAGATGGCTTCGGTCACCTACAGGGCTGTTGACAAGATCTATGGAGATGGGCTCCATGCCGTCCGGCAGTTGAGCCTCGACATCCCTGATGGCGCCTTCACCGTGCTGGTCGGACCATCCGGGTGCGGTAAGACCACGGCGCTGCGCATGTGCGCGGGCCTCGAGGAGATCAGTGGGGGTGAACTGCTCGTCGGCGGTGAGGTGATCAACCGGCTCGATCCCGGCAAGCGTGACGTCGCCATGGTCTTTCAGAACTACGCGCTCTACCCGCACATGAGTGTGTTTGAGAACATCGCCTTCCCGCTGCGGGCGACTCATGTTCCCGCGGCGGAGATCAAGACCAGGGTCGAGCGGGTGATTGAGTTGCTCGACCTCCGCGAGCATGCCAAGCGCAAACCGGGGAATCTCTCGGGCGGACAGCGCCAGCGGGTGGCGATGGGCCGGGCCATCGTGCGTCAGCCAAAGGTGTTCCTGATGGACGAACCGCTCTCAAACCTCGATGCGAAGCTGCGCGTCCAGATGCGGGCCGAGATCTCACAGCTCCAGCACGAGCTGGGTGTCACCACGCTCTACGTCACGCACGACCAGACAGAGGCGATGACCATGGGCTCGCAGATGGCCGTGATGCGCAAGGGTGTGTTGCAGCAGGCGGGTGCGCCACAGGACATCTACAACGACCCGGCCAACCTGTTCGTCGCCGAGTTCGTCGGCTCGCCGGCAATGACCCTCTTCGCCGGCCACACCGAGCTTGACAACGGCAGGACCGTGCTGGTGCTTGGCCAGCAGCGCCTGGAGCTGGCTGAGGGAGCACTCGCCCGGCACCCGGCCGTTGGCCGCAACAACGGGCGTCGCGTCGTCGTCGGAATCCGTCCCGAGCACATGCAGCCACCTGGGGCCGCGGACTCAGGTCGGGCGAGACTCCGCGGCAAGGTCACGCTCGTGGAGCCACTGGGGCCACAGCAACTGGTTCACGTCGATGTCGAGGCTGAGCCTGTGGTCAGTGATGCGGTGTTGGAGATCGCCGGCGACGGTGACGCGGAGGCGGGGCGAGCCAACCGCCGCGGTACGGCGGCGGTGCGCGCCGTTGCCGCCTTTGACAGTCGGGTGAACGTGCAGGCGGGCAGCGAGATTGAGCTGGCGATCCCGACCGAGGAACTGCATTTCTTTGATCCGGATACCGGTATGGCATTGAGAGGGTGAACCGAAGGTGTTTGAGGAACCGATCATTCAGAGCCGCGGCTTTGTCAACGTGGGTGAGCCTGGCGCTCGCACGGGCTTTCAGCTGCAGATGCGGACGCCGTACTACCGGGGGGTCTGGCTGTCACTGGTGGAGGGCGCCGAGGTGACCGTTGACGGAGAGCGCCACACGCGCGACGAGATCAGTTGGACGATCCAGGGGCAGACCTGCGCGAACAGCGAGCTCGGTGATCAGCACGACCGTCGTTGGCCCTATGAGGAGCCGGCCATCCTCACGGTCACTCGGCCGGGGGGTTTGGAGCCGGGCCGTCACGCGCTTGAGGTCGCGGTCAACTACCGGATGTCATACATCCCGATTGAGATGCAACCAACCACATCAATTGCCCGCCGCAGCCTGACCATGGTGCAGTCATGACAGATCAGATCAAGCTTGGCGTCACGCTCTACAGCTACGGCGCCGACTACATGACAACCATGAGCCTCGAGGACTGTCTGGCCGACGTGGCGGACATGGGCGCCACCGGCGTGGAGATCCTCTCCGAGACCCACATCGTGGGCTATCCGGCGCCATCGCGTGAGTGGCGGCAGCATTGGCATCGGCTGCTCGATCGCTACGGCCTGGAGGCCACCTGTTACAGCTGCTGGGTCGACTCACGCCGCTATCCGGGCAGAACGCTCACGGTTGAGGAGTCGGCGGCGCAGCTGCGTTGCGACCTGGAGCTTGCGGCCGATCTCGGCTTCACGATCATCCGCCCGAAGCTTGGTGTCGTGACCTGGGATCTGGTCCCCGACCCGGTATGGCGGGAGGCCGTTGAGCGAGTGCTTCCCGACGCGGCGCGGCTGGGAGTCACAATCGCGCCCGAGATTCACTGGCCCACACCGATCAGATCGCAGGTGGTGGACGCGTATCTGGATCTGATCCAGGCCACAGGCACCGATCACTTCGGCTTCGTGATCGATACCGGCGTCTTTCAGGATCGTGAGCGTGAGGATCGTCCCGGGCTGACCGAGGATCGGTTGGGGGGGAACATCGAGCTGGGCGAAGCGCCCCCGCCACCCCCGCAGCTCATGGGCGTCGATGCGCGCGACATGTTGCCGATCATGGAGCACGTTGTTCACATCCATGCGAAGTTCTGGGAGATGAATGACGACGCAACGGATCCCCACATCCCTTGGGAGCCGATCATCGATGTGCTGGTGCAGTCCGGATTCAAGGGCTACCTCTCCAGCGAGTACGAGGGGGAGCGCCGCCTGTACCTGGCATCGGAACTGCTGCGACGCCAGCATCTGATGCTGCGCCGCCTGCTGGCGCGGTGAGTCGCTTGAGCGCGGTGCGCCGGCACGTGGTGGCACGCTGAGCGGGGCGCTGCTGGATCTTGGTCTGCTGCGTCGCCGCCGTGAGCTCCGGCTGCTGCTGATCGGCCGTACTGTCTCACGGTTCGGCAGCATGATCACGGCGGTGGTGCTGCCTGTGCAGCTCTACCACCTGACCCGCTCGACGGTCATGGTTGGGCTGATCGGAGTTGCTGAGTTCATCCCGATGTTCTCGCTTGCCTTGGTCGGCGGCGCGCTCTCCGACGCCTTTGACCGTCGCTGGCTCGTCCGGCTGGCTGAGGCCGGTGCGGCGCTCGTCAGCCTTCTGTTGGTGGCCAATGCGTCGCTGCACAGGCCACTGGTCTGGGTCCTCTACGTTTGCGCTGCGCTCGCAGCCGCCGCAGGCGCGATTCTCGGGCCCCCGCTGGGAGCCCTGCTGCCCCGCCTCGTTGAGCCGGACGAGCTGACCGCCGCCTTTGCGATCGACTCCGGACTGGGCAATCTGGCGTCCGTTGCGGGACCCGCGCTGGGAGGGGTCCTGATCGCGGCGTTTGGCGCGATGAGTGCGTACACCGTTGATGTCGCCACCTACCTCTTCTCGCTCGCGGCGCTCACGCTCATGAGCAGCGTGCCGCCGCCGGCAGACGGTGAGCGCCCTTCGCTGCGGAGCATCGCCGCGGGCCTGCGGTACGCGGGCTCCCGGCGCGAGCTCGTTGGCAGCTATGTCGTTGATCTGGTGGCGATGATCTTCGGGATGCCCAACGCGCTCTTCCCGGCCTTTGCGCGGCGCATCGGAGGTGGTGCCGTGGTGGGTCTGCTGTACGCGGCTCCGAGTGCGGGCGCGGTACTTGCCGCTCTGGTCAGCGGTTGGGCCGGTCGCTACTCGAGACACGGCCTCGCGATCGTGCTTGCGGCCTGCGGTTGGGGGCTTGCGATCGCCGCCTTTGGGCTCACCCGGTCGCTCTGGTTGGCCCTGGGGCTTCTGGCCCTGGCCGGTGGCGCCGACTCGATCTCGGCGCTGTTTCGAGCGATCCTCTGGAACGGAACGATCCCGGATGAACTGCGCGGCCGTCTCCAGGGGGTGGCGCTGCTCTCCTACACCTCTGGCCCGGTGCTCGGGAACGCGGAAGCTGGGCTGGCGGCCGGTGCAATCGGAGTGACGGGCTCAATCGTCGCCGGTGGTCTCCTATGTGTGGTCGGCGCCGCCTTCACAGCCCTTGCACTTCCTGAGTTCTGGCACTACCGCGGACCGGACCTCGCCCTGAAACCGGGCATGACCGAGCCTGAGGCCGCCACGCTCTGAACCCGCCCAGCGGGCCCTGCTCTCAGAACATCGGATGGTCGTGCGCCGGATCTGCGGGCACCGTCTGCAGGACGTCCCAGTGCTCAACGATCCGTCCACCGTCAAAGCGGTAGATGTCGGCCACGGCGGCATCGGGCATGCCGGGTCTGATGGCGCGCACGTGCACCATCGCCAGATCACCATCAACCAGGATGCGCTGGATTTCAAAGCGGGCGTCCGGGGAGTCGTCGAACTTGGGAGTCAGCGCCGCTATCGCTGCCTCCCGGCCATCCAGGATGTTCGGGTTGTGCTGTCGGTAGGTCTCGCCCACCAGGAGGTCGAACGCCGCTCGGACGCGCTTGCGGGTGTAGAAGAGCTCGCAGAATTGTTCAAACGCCTCTCTGTGATCTGCCACGTGCCGCTCCTGTGATGTGAGCATGAAAGAATCGCGTCGATTGCGCCCTTGTCCGACACTGCTCTAGAGAGCTCGCCCGTCGAGCGCAGCAACGCCCGGATCGTAGCCGCCCTCGCAGCGCTGGCCGCGTCTGCCTCCTGCTTCTTCACCTGTGAGAACCTGCCCGTCGGGCTGCTTCCCGGCATCGCCGGCAGCATGCGTACGTCGCTGGCGGGCTCTGGTCTGCTCGTCACCTTCTACGCCCTCACGGTCGTGGTCGGGACGGTGCCGCTTGTGCGCTTGACGCGACACATGCCCCGGCGGTTCCTGCTCGCCGGAGTCGCAGCCGCGCTCGCGCTGGGTTGCGTTGGCTCCGCGCTGGCGCAGAGCTTCGCCGAGTTGCTGGCGGCACGAATCTTCACCGCCGGCGCGCAGGCGATCTTCTGGGCCACCGGGCCGGTGGAGGCGGCCAGCCTGGTCTCGCCGCAGCGGCGCGGGCGCGCTCTGTCAGCCGTTTTCATCGGCAGCGCTGCCGGGCAGGTCCTCGGCCTGCCAGCCGGTACCGCCATTGGTCACGCGGCTGGTTGGCGGGTCTCGTTCGTCGCGCTTGCGGCAGCCGCGGTGATCCTCCTGGTCGCGATCCTCTGGGCGCTCCCGACGCGAGCCCCACATCCGCCGCACGCGGACGCCGAGGGCACACAGGACCGCATTCGATACCGGGTCCTGATCTTGTCCACGGGGTTGGCGGTTGCCGCCAACTTCGCGATGTTCACCTTCGTCGCCGCCTTTCTCGTCAAGGTGAGCGGTGTGAGACAGAGTTCGGTGGCACTCGTGCTGCTCGCCGCCGGCGCCGTCTCGACGCTTGGTCTCGGCAGCGCCGGCTGGCTCTACGTGCGCCACCGCCGAGCCACGATCCCGGCTGCCATCGGCTTCATGCTGCTCTCTCTGACCGCCCTTTTCCTGGCCGCCAAGGTGACGCTCGTGGCGGTCCCGCTCATTGTGTTCGCATGGCTGGGCCAGGGCATCTTCACCGTCGCCGGCATGACGGCGGTGATCGAGCTCAAGCCATCCAACGGCAGCGCCTGGTACTCCACGGCGTACAACGTCGGCATCGCCGCCGGCCCGCTGGCCGGCGGTCTCGCCCTGCGCCTGTGGGGACTCAGAGCCACACCGCTGGCGGGCGTCACGATCGGGCTGGTCGCGCTGACGCTGATGGTGGGCACGGAACTCCGTCTGCGCGACTGAGACCGGTCAGCCGTCGGGCAGGAGCACACCGCGCAGCACGGTGAGCGCTCGCTCGCGGTGCTCGTCGAGCTCGCGTACGAGCCGCTCTGGATCGCGCGTGCGGAGCGCGTCGAGGATCCTGTCATGGGCGCTCACCGCGGCCGTGCGCTCCTCGGTGAGGTTGTAGTAGAGCGCGCGGTAGGCCTCGGTCGAATCCCACAGCAGCCGGATCAGGCGCAGCGTGTGCGGCTGGTCCGAGGCGTCGAGGATGGCAAGGTGAAAGCGCCGGTTGGCTTCCAGCTCGGCCAGGACGTCGGCGCTCTCAACGGCATCGGCAAAGTCCGCTGCGGCCAGCCGCACCCGTTCAAGTCCCGCGGGATCGAGGTTGGTGAGCGCCCGGCGTGCAGCACGGCTCTCAAGCACCGTCCGCAGACCGTAGATCTCCTCCAGGTCACTGATCTTCAGGGACGTCACGAAGTAGCCGCGGCGTGGGAGGTAGGTGACCTGGCCCTCCTGCTCGAGGATGCGCAGAGCCTCGCGCACGGGGGCGATGCTGATGCCGAGCTGCTGCGCAAACTCGTCCTGTCCGACCCGCGCCCCCGGTCGCAGGTCGCCTGCGACGATCGCTCGTCGCAGGCCCTCCAGGGCATGCTGCGCGGTGGTGTGGGGTCCGCCCGCCGTTCTGCTCGGCTGGCTCGCGCTGCCGGTGCTCAACTCGCGTCCCTCAACGGAACGCCTGATGCCCGGTCAGGGCGCCGCCAACCACCAGGGCATGAACGTCCGCGGTGCCCTCGTAGGTGACCACTGACTCAAGGTTGTTCATGTGCCGGATCACGGGGTATTCCAGGGTGATCCCGTTGGCGCCCAGTACCTGGCGCGCGCTGCGAGCCACCTTCAGCGCAGCGTTGACGTTCGCGAGCTTGCCCATGCTCACCTGTTCCGGGGTCAGCACGCCAGCATCCTTGAGCCGACCCAGGTGCAGTGCCAGCAGCAGCCCTCGGTTCACCTCGGTCGCCATCTCGGCCAGCTTGACCTGTTGCAGCTGGGTGGCGGCGATTGGCCGCCCAAATGCGATCCGCTCCTGGCTGTAGGCGAGCGCCGACTCAAAGCAGGCCCGCGCAGCGCCGATGGCGCCCCAGAGGATGCCGTAACGTGCCTCATTGAGGCATGAGAGCGGGCCTCGCAGGGACGTCGCCTCCGGCAGTAACGCGTCAGCGGGGAGCCGGACGTCATCGAGTAGGAGCTCCGAGGTGACCGACGCCCGCAGAGAGAGCTTCTTATGGATCTCCTGGGTGCTGAAACCGGGTGTCTCGCGCGGCACCAGGAAGCCACGGATGCCCTCATCCGTGCGCGCCCACACGACGGCCACATCCGCCACGCCTCCGTTGGTGATCCACATCTTCTGACCGTGCAGGATCCAGTCGCTGCCGTCCCGCCGCGCACGCGTCCGCATCGAGCCGGGATCGGAGCCGGCGTCCGGCTCGGTCAGGCCAAAACAGCCAATCGCCTCTCCGGCCGCCAGCTGCGGCAACCAATGCTGCTTCTGCTCCTCAGAGCCCCAGCGATGGATCGCGAACATGGCCAGCGAGCCCTGCACGGAGACCAGGCTGCGGACGCCGCTGTCGCCGGCCTCCAGCTCGAGACACGTCAGGCCGTAGGCGGTGGCGCTCGCTCCCGCGCAGCCATAGCCATCCAGGTGCATGCCCAGGACGCCCAGAGCGCCAAGCTCGCTGGCGAGTTCAAGCGGAATCGTTCCCTCCTCGAACCAGTCCCCGACGGTCGGAACCACCCGGTCGTTGACGAACGCGCGGACGACATCGCGGATCTCGCGCTCCTCGTCGGAGAGCAGCGAATCGATGTTGAGGAAGTCGTGCGGGCGTATCGCCGCGCTCTGGGTGCCACTCATCGCGACTACTCCTGGATCATAGATTTTCGAATATCTAGGATAATCTTGGCAGATGCGACAGCGACCTGACAACCCAGGCAACGATCCAACCGAGAACCCAACTGCCGGCTCGACCGACCATCCGGCCGCGCTTCCGGGCCTGCGGATCCTCGACTTCTCCAGGGTGCTGGCGGGCCCGTTCGCCACCATGGTGCTGGCTGACCTCGGCGCCGAGGTGACAAAGGTCGAGCGCCCGGGCTCGGGCGACGACACCCGCGCATGGGGCCCACCCTGGGACGCTGACGGTCGTTCCACCTACTTCGATGCCGTCAACCGCAACAAGCGGTCGGTCGTGCTCGACCTGCAGCAGCCGGCGGGAATCGCTCAGGCGATTGCACTGGCGGGCGAGGCGGACGTACTGGTTGAGAACTTCCGGCCCGGCCTGCTGGACGAACTGGGGCTGGGCTACGAGGCACTGCGGGACGCCAACCCGGGTCTGATCTACTGCTCAATCACGGGTTTCGGTTCGAGCGCCAAGGGCCGTGAGCTACCCGGCTACGACCTCCTGGTGCAGGCGGTCGGCGGTCTGATGAGCATCACCGGTGAACCGGCCGGTCAGCCACAGAAGGTGGGCGTGGCGCTCATTGACGTGCTGGCTGGGCTCTTCGCAAGCGTCGGGATTCTGGCGGCGCTCAACCACCGCCACGCCACCGGTCAGGGGCAGCTGATCCGTGTGGATCTGCTCTCGTCGCTACTCGCTGCGCTGGTCAATCAGGCATCGAGCTACACAGTCGGGGGCGTGGTCCCGCAGCGGATGGGCAATGAGCATCCGAGCATCGCCCCGTACGCGGTATTTCCGACGGGGGTGGGGGAGCTCGTGCTGGCCGTCGGCAACGACCGCCAGTTCGCCTCGCTCTGCAGAGTCTTGGAGGCGCCGCAGCTCGCGGATGACGCACGCTTCTGCACAAATCCGGCTCGCGTGAGCAACCGCGCGGCGCTGCGGGCCGAGCTGGAGAGCCTGCTGGTCACCCGGTCGGCGGCGGAGTGGGCGTCACTTCTGCTTGACGCGCGTGTACCCGCCGGGGTGGTGAATGACATCGCCTCAGCCTTCGAACTCGCGGAGTCGCTGGGCCTCCACCCGACAGTTGATTTACCCGTTACAGGAGAATCCAGCATACGCCTGGCGCGGAACCCGATTTGGCTGTCCGCAACACCACCCACATATCGCACGGCGCCACCCCTTCTCCCGTTCGACTGAGCGGGTGACTGCACATCAATCTCAACATGCCTTAAGTGCAGGCGTCAGCGGCATGCTTCCTTGACGCACGTTACTTTCGCTAACGCACGGCGGCCCAGGCGCCGAAGCACTTGTAGCCGGTCCGTACCCGTACGGAGCAATGCCGAAACCGCACTCGCGGCACCCGCGGGTGAAGGACACTCAGGAGCAGCTCAGGAAATGTCAAAGCGCGCGCGTCTCATGATGATGCTGGTTGCGGTTCTATGCGGGACGCTGATTCCCGGGGTGGCGCTGGCGGCGCATCGGCGCCTCCCCAGACCTCTGGGCGTGCCAGGGAGTTGGCGGCTTGTCTTCCGTGCGGAGTTCAACGGCAGGCATCTCAGTCAGAGGATCTGGAACACTCACAACGGCTGGACCAACCAGAACGGTGTCACGAGCTACACGAGCAACCTGGCCGTCAGGCACGGCGACCTGATCATGACGCTCGCCTCGCCCACCTCGGGCGCTGAGCTCGGGACCAATCACTTTGCGCTGCGTGTCGGCGAGTATGCAGAGGCGCGGATCCGCTTCGCCGGCCAGGGCCAGACGATCTACAACTGGCCGGCTTGGTGGGTTTCAGGACCCAGTTGGCCAAACGGTGGTGAGAGTGACATCGCGGAGGGGCTGGGCCAGCTCACAATCAACTATCACTCACCTGCCGGCACCTACAACACCGGCACCGTGCCCGGGACCTGGGCTGATCACTTCCACACCTTTGGGGTCCTCCACGGGCGTCTTTATGATCGGGTGTACTGGGACGGGAAGCTCGTCCGTACATATCCCACGCACGATGACGGCGCGCCGCAGATGCTGCTGCTCACCATGGGTGCTGCCAACACGCTCAGAACAGGGCCCACCGGAGCGATGGTGGTTGATTACGTCCGAGCTTGGGCACACGGGTGACTGGCAATCGGGAGCTTCGCCGGGGGAGCACGTTGAGCGCACCGGTTTGGCGGGTAGTTCCGCGGTGGTCCACGTGCCATGCCGGTACCGCTGCTCATGCTCAAGAATCGCCACCGTGCAAGACGAATCGTGGCCGCCGTCATCATGTTGGGCGCTGGGGCGGCGGCGGCGCTGGTCATCATCTTCGTCCCGGTCAGGCCACCGGTCAGGCCGCGGCTTCACCGCCCTGCGTTCACGCGTGGGTGGCGGCTTGTCTTTGACAGCGAGTTCAACGGTTCGTCGCTCAACCGTGGTGTCTGGAACGCCCACAACGGCTGGGACAATCAGAACGGTGTGACCGATCAGCGCGCGAACGTCACGCTCAGCCATGGCCATGCGTTGTTGATGCTGTCTTCGCCGACGGTTGGCGCGGAGATCTCGACCAGGCACTTTGGGCTCAGCGTCGGCGAGTACGCGCAGGCACGGATCAAGTTCGCGGGCAGCGGCTCGACGATCTACAACTGGCCCGCTTGGTGGACCTCCGGCCCGAACTGGCCGCAGGGCGGGGAGAACGACATTGCCGAGGGCTTCGGCAACCTGACCGTCAACTATCACTCGCCGATGGTGACCGAGTTGACCGGACCCGTCCCCGGCAACTGGGGTGGTGCCTTCCACACGTACGGCCTGTACCGTGGACGCAACTTCGCGCAGGTGTTCTGGGATGGTCGGCTCGTGCGAACCTACCGAACCGCTGATGACGGCCAGCCGCAGACGCTGCTATTCACGGTGGGCGCCGGGAACTCGCTCAGAATCGGTCGCGCGGGCGCGCTGGTCGTTGATTACGTGCGCGTCTGGGCACCCCGGGCACATCCTTAGACACCGTGACGCTGATCAGCGCGCGAGCGTGCCACCATTAGAACATGAGCAAGCTCTCCACGCTGAAGCTGTACCTGCAGAAGCAGCCCCACCACGATCAGCCCACCGACGTCTACGCCCACAGGGTCACACTGCTCGACGGCGGTGAACTGGACCTGGCGGACTGGCGGGGACGGCCCACCCTATTTGTGAACACCGCCAGCAAGTGTGGCTTCACGCCGCAATATGAGGGTCTCCAGAAGCTCTACGAGCGCTACCACGACCGCGGCCTGAACATCCTCGGCTCACCGTCTGGTGACTTCGCCGACCAGGAGTTTGAGAACGCCAATGAGATCGGCGAGTTCTGCCAGCGCAACTACGGCGTCGAGTTCCCACTGACCGAGCGCACGTCGGTGCGTGAGCAGCCCGACCCGCTGTGGGCTGACCTCATCAGCCAGCCTAATTCAGCGGCGCCGAAGTGGAACTTCACCAAATATCTGGTCGGCCCGGACGGCCATCTGATCGCCCACTGGGGGCCCATGATCAAGCCTGACGGCGAGAAGATCACGGCAGCGATCGAGGCGGCCCTGGCCGATGCTGTTGAGCGGGACCCGGCTGCGTAGCCGACGGCTCGCTGCGAGGTCTGGAATCCGCCTGCGATCCGGGGGATACTGAAGCGGTGCCCAACAACCTGCTTGTGTATGTGGGAGTCGTCGTGGCGATTGCGCTGCTGCCCGGACCGGACACCGCGGTGGTCACCAAAAACGCGTTGGTCCACGGCCGTGAGGCAGCGCTGGGAAGCGCGTTTGGGGTGAACGTCGGCCTATCCGTCTGGACGCTGGCCACGGCGCTTGGCGTTGCGGCGATCCTGCGCAGTTCCGCCACCGTCTATGACGCGCTCAAGCTGATCGGTGCGCTGTATCTGGTATGGATCGGTGCGCGAACGCTCTGGGAGTCGCGGCGAGCTCGTGGCGTGAGCGCCGAACAGTCAGCCGCCGGGCGTGCGATCAGCGGGCGTGGTGGCTTTCGGCAGGGGGTCATCAGCAACCTCGCCAACCCCAAGGTGGGGATCTTCTTCACGAGTCTGCTGCCGCCATTTGTCTCGGCGCACGGCTCGGCCCTGGTGCAGATGCTGCTGTTGGGCGGCATCTTCATCGCCTTCAACCTGGTCTGGATGTGCAGCTATGCACTCGCTGCCGTACGACTCGCACACGTATTGAGCCGGGCCAGGGTCAAGGCCGCCATCGACCGGGTGTCAGGGCTCGTGCTGGTTGGCGTGGGCATCCGGCTGGCACTGGAGCGCTGACCGACCGTCACAGCGCGCCCTGCAGGAAGCCCGCCGTGGCAGCAAGCACGGCGGGCGTCTGAAAGCCAGGATCCTCGTGGTTTGCGCCAGCGATCAGCAGCAGCTGTGAGTCGCCGCCGGCGGCCAGCACCGCCTCATGCAGCGCCACACTCTGGGCCGCATCGATCAGTCCGTCGGCATCGCCATGGATCAGCAGCACGGGCGACCGTGCGGCGGCCGCGTGGGTCAGCGGGCTCGCCGCCCGCGCCAATTCCGGTGCATCCTCAAGCGACTCGACGCCCAGCAGGGCGGCCTCCACGTTAGGGATCTCCCGATCGGCCAGGAACGATGGTTTAGCCAGCGCCGCGGCCGCGCGCTGTCTGGCTATGGCGGGCAGGTCGGTCGGCGGAAACCAGGCGCAGACGGCGTCCGCCCGTTGCGCGTCCTCACCCGTCAGCGCCAGCATCAGCGCGATCCAGCCACCGGCGGAAGCGCCCCAGGCCCCGATTCGATCGGTGCGGCATCCGAACTCGCTCCCGTGCGCGCGCAGCCAGGTCAGGGCCATCCGGCCATCCTCCAGTTGCGCGGGATAGGTGGCCGTATCAGTGAAGCGATAGCTCACGCTCGCAACGGCCAAGCCCTGCGCAGCGACCAGCTTCAGTCGCGCTTCAAGGTTGTCCTTGCGCGAGCCGCGCGCCCACCCGCCACCATGGAAGTAGGCGACACACGGCACCTCGACATCGCTCGCGGGTCGGTGAATGTCCAGACAAAGGTTCGATTCACCGGCCACCACGTATTCAAGGTCGTTGAAGCTGCGTACGCCGGCGTTCACGGTGTCACCTCGCCGACGTGCCTACTGAACGCAGGCATCACCTCATTGGCGAACAGGGTGGCGGTCCGGGACGCCTCCTCAAACGTGATCCCGCCAAAGGCCACATCCACGGTCATGTAGTTGATCGCGCCCTTCTGCTCCTGGGCTGCCACGAACTGACGGGCGCTCTCAGGAGTGCCTGCAAAGGCCCCTCCCTGCTCATGCCATTCCCTGAAGCTGGTGGCCGTGTACACGGGTGGTACCGGTACGCCTCTGGCGTTCCAGAGGTGGTCAAAGGACTCTCGGAAGCGCGTAAATGCACGCTCGGCGACTCTGAACGCCTCAACCTCCGTATCCGCCAGGACCATATGCCGGTTCACGCCCAGGTGCGGGAGCTCGGTCTCGTGGCGGCCGAGCTCTCGCCAGCGCTCCCTGTAGCCGTCGGTTGTGACGCGGGTGCGCTCAGCGCCGACCAGCGACATGACGTTGATCGACCGCTCCGCGCACCAGCCGGCACGGTCGGGGCGTGACGCGCCGAACCAGAACGGGGGATGCGGGTGTTGGAGCGGCCTGGCGGTGAGCGGCAGCTCCTCAACCTGGTGAAAGTCGCCGTTGTAGCTGAACGTCTGCTTGGCGGCGAACAGTTGCGTGATCAGGTCAAACGCCTCCGTGAAGCGCTCCGGGGTGCTCGCCCCGTCGATCCCAAAGAAGGACGCCTCAATCGGTGAGGCGCCGCGCCCGATGCCCGGTTCGAGACGGCCGCCGCTCAGGTGGTCAAGCAGGCACCACTCCTCCACCAGACGCACCGGGTGGTAGAGCGGCAGCACGTTGATGAGCGCCCCAAAGCGGATTCTGCTCGTCCGCTGCGCCACGGCAGCCAGGAAGACGTTGGGGGAACCGACGATCCCCAGGGGGCTGCCGTGATGTTCGGCAAGGTGGTAGGCGTGGAAGCCAAGGGTGTCGTAGAGCTCGATCAGTTGGAGACGCTGTTCGAGCTGCTCGGCAGGCGCGAGCCCTGAGTCGTCGATGTGGTCGAAGATCCCGAACTCCATTTCGAAGCGCGACTATAGATCCCGCGGATCGCGTCCACGTCAGTGGTGTGGCGGCTTCCGGCACACTGTGGTCATCCATGAGCGAGCTCTCCGACCTGGGTGTGCTGGAGGCGGCTGCGGCGCTCCGCTCGCGGCGGGTCTCGTCGCTTGAGCTCGTACACGCCCTGCAGGAGCAGATCGACCAGGTCAACGGCGGGCCACCAAGCGCCTATGGATCGCAGGATGTGATCAACGCCTGGGTGCGGCTCTACCCCGAGCTTGCGGAGACTCAGGCCTATGCCGCGGACAGACGGCTGGCGGCAGAGGGGGCGGAGGCGCCGTTGCTCTGCGGTGTGCCGATCGGGCTGAAGGACCTGTATGCCGTGTCTGGATTGCCACTCACCGCATCAAGCTCGGTGCTTGAGGACAACGTTCCCACCGCGGACTGTGTCGTATGGGAGCGGCTCTCAGCTGCTGGCATGGTGCTGGTGGGGCACACCCACACACATGAGTTCGCCTGCGGCGGGACGACCGGCCAGGTCGGCAATCCGTGGCGGTTGGAGTGCACCGCGAGCGGTTCAAGCGGGGGCTCCGCGGCCGCGGTGGCGGCGCGAATGGTTCCGGTTGCCACCGGGACGGACACGGCCGGCTCAATCCGGGCGCCCGCCTCGATCTGCGGGATCAGTGGCATCAAACCAACCACCGGGCGGATCCCGCTGGACGGAGTGATCCCGCTCGGGTTCACCTTTGACACGCTGGGTCCGCTGGCGCGCAGCGTCGCTGACTGCAGCGCAGTGCTGGCTGCCATGGCCGGCGGCAGGTCGGCGACAGTTGCGCATGCGATGCCGGCGGGGTCATTGGGTGAGCTGCCGCTGCGGGCGCGCGGCGGCCCACGGCCGCTGGCCGGTTGCACAGTCGCCGTGACCGACCGCTTCGCTGCCCTGGAGTTGGATGCTGACGTCCAGCGTGGGTATGAGCGTGCACAGCAGGCCGTTGAGGCGCTGGGCGCGAGGCTGGTTGAGCTGCCGGCGCCGATGCCGGCCTTCACGCTGGAGTCGCCGGAGTTTGCGCTGGTGCTCGTTGAGATGT
Organism: Actinomycetes bacterium; assembly: GCA_021820105.1. GTDB lineage: Bacteria > Actinomycetota > Thermoleophilia > Solirubrobacterales > Solirubrobacteraceae > Palsa-465. The sequence continues at coordinate 25,398 of JAKAED010000011.1, forward strand.
GGTCATACCACCAGGCGCTGGCCGATCGGTTCGAGCGGTACCGTCCACAGCTGCAGCGGACGCTGGAGGTAGCGCGTGAGGTGATGTCGGCCTCTGAGTATGCGAGCCTGCAGCTGCGACGCGGCCAGTACGCGCTGGTCTGGGAGCGATGGTTTGACGAGCACCGGGTCGATCTGATCCTCGAACCGGCCACCCGTACCGTCGCCTACCCCCGAGGCGACGGGTACGACTACACCGACCACAACCCGCTGGCCGACCTCACACTCGGCTGGAACGTGACCGGTCATCCTGGCGTGGCGCTGCCGTCCGGACTTGGGCCGCGCAGCGGCCTGCCCACCGGCATCCAGCTGATCGCGCGGCGGGGCCGGGAGGAGGACGCGGTCCAGGTGGGGATCGACCTGCAGGCGCATGAGCTGCCGCCGCTGCGCTGGCCCGGCTGAACCGCCCAGGCCTTACCGCTCCGCCTTACCGCCCCGGCACGCCAAACCTCTGCGCGATCGGCCGTTGTGGCGTTTCCGGGCGGCTGTACCGCCCCGGCACGCCAAACCTCTGCGCGGACATCCGCTGTGGCGTTTCCGGGCGGCTCTACCGCCCCGGCACGACAAACCTCGGCCGCAGCGGGAGTTGTGGCGGCTCCGGGCGGCTGTACCGCCCCGAAACGCCAAACCTCTGCGCGATGGGTCGTTGTGGCGTTTCCGGGCGGCTGTACCGCCCCTCGCCCCGGCACGACCGCCCCGGCACGACAAACCTCTGCGCGATGGGTCGTTGTGGCGTTTCCGGGCGGCTGTACCGCCCCTCGCCCCGGCACGACCGCCCCGGCACGCCAAACCTCCGCGTGGACATCCGTTGTGGCGTTTCCGGGCGGCTGTACCGCCCCGGCAAGCCAAACCTTGGCCTCAGCGGGAGTTGTGGCGGCTCGGGGCGGCCGACACAGCCCGGCACCCGGCCACCAATCCCAAAACGGAGAGGAGGGGATTCGAACCCCTGATGGAGATTTCTCCCCATACTCGCTTAGCAGGCGAGTGCCTTCAGCCACTCGGCCACCTCTCCGAGAGCCCGCTTCCCGGGCACGTGCGGGCAGTGTAGAGAGGTCGGGCCGCCTACGCCATTGGCTCGGGCACGGAGATGTCAAAGCCCTCAGCCACATCCAGGAGCGCCGCCCAGATCTCCGACGGCAGCGGCACCCCGTCACGCGAGCGCTCCGCGTAACAGGCCGCACCCCGCGCACCTGGTATCGGCACCGCATCGTCGCCCATGGACGGCCGTGCTGTGACAGCGTCGATCGTCTCATCAACGATCGCCCTGAAGTCATCCACCGGCAGGAAGGCCGAGACATCGACCACGACCAGGGTTGCGTTCTGCCGGTCATCGTTGGCGCCGGCTCCGAACTGTGACAGCAGCGGATTCCCGGAGATGCCACTTGTCAGGAGCTCAAGCGCCAGTGACATGCCCGCACCAGCGGCATGCGTGATCTTGCCGAGGGCGAGTGATGCGGTTGCCATGTCCAGCAGGAAGTCCGGGTGTCGCTGTGCGGGCAATGCGATGGAGAACGGGGTTGTTACCGAACCGGCGCTCTGTGCTTCGCCGTTTGACGTTGATGTCGTGTTCGCGGCGCCGGCGACGATGCCGATGGCCGCCATGCCCTCGGCCGACGCCATGCTCGTGTAGTAGCCGATTGCGCCGGTGTGCACGGTGCCGCGAACTGCCGCCCACACAACCCCGGTCTGCCGGGCCACCGGCATCGCCTCGCGCATCGCGACCGTCAGCGCCAGCGGGCCGGGAGCTCGGTCCGCGTCCACCAGCAGCGTTGAGTGTCGGATCCGTTGGACGTCGATCGACGGATGCGCGTTGGCCTGCTCGTGCTCGAACATCTCCAGGTAGCGCGGCAGGCCCACCACGCCGTGGGCGTCGATTCCACGCAGATTGGCCCAGATGAACGCATCTGTGATGGTCCGCGCGTGGTTGGGCGTCAATCCGGCCGCAACGAGGATGTCGGTGGCAAGCGCGCGCAGATCCTGCGCTGCCACCCGGACCGATTGTGCTGGCACTTACAACCTCCTGGCTGGCGCGTTTACCCCAGGCCGCTAACCGCCCGAAGGAAACGTAGATGATGGCTCTGCCCCGCCCACGAGCCCTCCGCGAGCGTCCCGCGGACATGCTCGCAGCTGCGCCGGACCGCTGAGGCACACAGGCTGGAGGAGCCTCAGACTTGCAGGCCGAGCTTCAGATCGCCGGACGCTCAGTCCAGCCCAGGACGCGACACAGACTCTGGCCCATGATCTCGTTGAGTTGCGCCTCGGCAAGCCCCATATGAACCGTGAACTGCTCAACGGTGTCCCTCCAGGTCAGCCCGAGTCCCATCAGGCGCGTGATGTCGGCCCCCCAATGACAGCGCTCGGGTCCCATCTCCGTGATCAGTTGACGCACGTGGCGGAAGAGGTTGAAGTTGGGGAACGGGTGCGTCGAGTGGGCCGGCAGGGCTGAGAGCTTGACGGAGATGTTCGGATGGGCTTTCAGTGCCGCCGTCTCCCGAACCCAAGGAGCTATTGCTTCGTCAACGCACCCAACAGGCACTCCCATGTGGTCGATGATCAGGCGCAGGCCAGGATGCCTGGAGGCGATCTGTCCCAGGCGGGCCTTCGACCCGGGGGCGTAAATCATCACGCTGATGCCGAGCTCCTCCGCCAGCGGCCAAATCCAATCGGATGTGCCGTCAACGATCCAGTCGCGGTCGATCGGTCGATGGAAGGTCAGCCGGAGTCCCCGGACGGCGTCGATGGTCGCCAGCTCCCGTAGCTGAGCAGCACCCTCCTGGGGCCGGTCCTGGGGTACGCGCGCCATGATCGCGAAGCGCTCCGGGTGTGCGTCAGCGGCCTCCAGCGCATAATCCAGCCGAGCGCCCTCCCACGACGGCGGTACGACTACGGCACGATGGATTCCAGCGGCATCCATCAGCTCGATGCAGTCCTGGTAGTGGAAAGGTGCCTCGCGGTGACCAGTGCGACGAATCTGCTCGCGCGCGCCGCTGACCCATGGCCGGTCCGGGGTCTCCGCCTGCCAGATGTGCACCTGTGAATCTACGATGAGCACGAGTGAGCACCAGCCTTCGTCCTGAGCCGGATTCGATCGGACCGCGGGGATCGTAGATGTCGTCCAGGATCGGAGTGATCGGGGCGGGGATCATCGGACTGGCCGTTGCCAGGCGTATCGCTGAGGTGGACGCATCTGCTGACGTGACCGTGCTCGACAAGGAGCGGGAGATCGGTGTCCACCAGACCGGCCACAACAGTGGCGTGGTCCACGCTGGCGTCTATTACGCTCCGGGCTCTTTGAAGGCGGACCTCTGCAGGCGTGGGCGCGAACTGCTGAAGGCCTACTGCGGAGAGCGGGCGATCCAGTATGAGGAGTGCGGGAAGCTGATCATCGCCCGCAATCTCGGGGAGCTCGCGCGGCTCGATGAGCTCGAGCGCCGCGCGACCGCCAGTGCGGTACCGGGGCTTCGGCGACTCGCACCGGAGCAGATCGCCCTGATCGAACCCCATGCCAGGGGCGTCGCGGCGCTGCATTCGCCACACACGGCGATTGTCGACTTCAGGGAGGTGGCGCGCTCCTACGCGGCTGACGTTCAGGCACGAGGTGGCAGCCTCACGCTGGGATATGAGGTTGGGGCGATCACCCGCTCGGCCGGTGAGGTGCGGGTGCGCGACCGGAGCGGCGAGGAGCTTGTCTTTGACTATCTGGTGGTCTGCGGCGGGCTGCAGTCCGACCGCCTTGCGCAGCTGGCGGGGGAGGGGCCTGAGCCGCGGATCGTGCCCTTTCGTGGCGAGTACTACCGGCTGATTCCCACACGCGAACGGCTCGTGAGAGGTCTGATCTATCCAGTCCCCGACCCTGCCCACACGTTCTTGGGCGTCCACTTCACGCGGCGGGTCGGGGGCGGTGTCGACGTTGGGCCCAACGCCGTGCTGGCGCTCAGCCGCGAGGGCTACCATCGCACCGATTTCTCGGCAGGAGACGTGCTTGAGACGCTCGGATACGAGGGATTCCGGCGTCTGGCCCGGCGGCACTGGCGCAGCGGTGCGAGTGAGATCATCGGTTCCGTGTCCAAGCGCGCATTTGCCGCGCGGGCTCGCGCGTTTCTGCCCGAGTTGACAGTCTCCGACCTGATGCCGGCACCCGCTGGTGTCCGTGCGCAGGCCTTGGACCCTGACGGATCGCTCGTTGATGACTTCCGTGTCACGCGAGCGCCCGGTCTTGTGCTGGTGCGAAACGCACCCTCTCCTGCCGCGACGTCATCGCTGGCGATCGCGGAGTACGTCGTTGACCAGCTACGTCCGGCGCGGTCAGTGTGAAACCGGGCGCTTGCGCGCCGGGGTGCCAAACACGTAGTCCCAGAACGGAGCGCTGACGCCGTAAGCGGCATCGGGATCCTGGAAGTGATGGCGCATATGCAGCTCGCGCATGACCTTCCCAAGCCGAGTGGTGGCTCGGCGGTGGTGCACGTGGTAGTGCAGCATGTCGTAGGCGAGGTAACCGCCGAGGAAACCAGCACTCAGCGGCAGGAAGCCAGGGCTACCGAAGATCAACGCAAAAGCGAGCACAAACAACGCTGCCAGCGGAACGCTCAGCGAAGGTGGCATGACCAGCCGCAGCGGGTCATTCGGGTGGTCGTGATGGACGCCGTGGATGATCCAGTGCAGGCGGGCTCCGATGCCGTGATCAGGAGCAAAGTGGAAGACGATGCGGTGAAGCCAGTATTCCGTCAGGGTCCAGATCAGGTAGCCGCCGGCAATCCACCCGATTGCCCAGACGCCCACGTGGTGGATGAACCCAAGCACCAGAAGCGCGATGATCGCCGGCACGAACACGATCAGCGGCACGGTCCAGTGGACCCGTGAGAGTTTGTCCAGCCACTTGGTGTCGAACATCGTTGGCGATGCTCGGAGAACCTCACTGCGGCTGAGGCCGGCGAGTTCCTCTGGATGCGGTGCTGGCATGGGTCCTTAGGATACCCGAAGGATGCCGCGCGATCGCTCCGGGAAAAGCCCTGAACCACATTGGTGGGAAGTCCGCAGGGCGCAGAATCACAAGCCCGCTACTTACCGCTGTCCGCTCTGCGGGGAGTTGCTGCCGGCACTGAGCGAACACATGCTTCTGTTTCCGGAGGGGAATCACGGCAAGCGGCGTCATGCGCACACGGCCTGTGTGCTGCGCGCCAGGGAGCAGGGGCGCCTGCCGGACCGTGACGAGTGGGAGCGATCGCAACCGGGGTGGCAGCCTCGGCCGCGCTTCTGGCACCGGCTCACGAGAATGCGCTGAGCTTCAGGGCAAAGCTAGACGTCAGCTTGAGGCTGAGAGTCGGCCACTGAGACCAGGTGACGAGGACTTGCTCACCGCGATCAGGCCCTTCGCCAAGCGCTCGGCGATCAACGCGTGTGCGTCACAGATCTTCCCGAGGTGCAGCAGTGAATCGGTCTCCGCCGCCACGTTGCCGTCGCCCAGTCTCAAGACCAGTGGCACACCCGGCCGGACATCATTCGCCGCCAGTCCGATTGAGACGTTGGCCAGATCGTCGGAGGTGACCGCAGCCACCAGGGCGCACGTCCTGAGGCCAAGCAGCTCAAGCATCTCGCGATCGTCGCCACGACCGACTGCAACCGGGATCCCCGCGCGTCGCGCGAGCCGAACGCATGGCGCGTTTGCATCCTTCTCCAGCGCCGCGACCGGAATGCCGCGCTTGCGCAGCTCCTGCGCGAGGCGGAAACCGATCTGCCCGAACCCAACCAATAGGACGTGTTTGCGAGCCGGAACGTGCAGCGGTCCGAACAGCGTGGTCAGGCGGGGCCTGCTGAGGCGCCTGACCATCGCGGCGGTGAAGACCGCGACCATGATCACCGAGGTGACGGTCATGACGGTAGAGATGAGCTTGAACCAGTCGGGCGCCAGGCTTGATCCAGGGGCGTCGGCGACTGTCGCAATCGCGCGCGTGCTGAAGTACAGCGCGTCCACGAAGTTGTAGTGCAGCGCGATGATCGTGATCACGATCTGCAACACGAGCGTCGCCAGCAACAACGTCCCCGCCCAGGTCATCAGCCGCAGAGCATCATCCACCAGGCGCAGGCCTGAGCTCCAGGACGAGTTCTGGCGTGCACCCACCTCCTCACAGAGGTCGGCCAGCTCGCGCGCGACGAGATCAGATGTCGCGATGACATTCACAAACGGCACGATCTCGTGCAACTGGTGGACGATCGTCCGGTCAAACAGGCTCGCCCACAGTGGTAGATCGGGTCGCACCTGAGCCGCCAGCAGCGTGAGCCGCAGGGCCAGCGCATCGTCGTGGCTCAGCACCACGACCGCCGTCCATTCGGGCTCGGCAAGTCTCGCCGCCACCGCACTGTCAGCACCGCCGTACTCAACCGCGCCACGCGCGCCGAGCTGAGTCAGCCTGCGGGCCAGGGCCTCACCGAGGTCGCCGGCGTCGCCGAGGATCAGCACCTGCGCCGTCACCGGTGAGCTGCTGGTGGCCATGCCGCGTGATCTTACGGCACCCGGGCCACCACGAGATCGGTTTTGACGGCGTTTTACAGGGGCTGATGCTGCTACGTTCAGCCAGCCTATGCAATCGGAGAAACCATGAGCATCACTGTCGTCGGGTCCATCGCCTATGACGCCGTGCGGACCCCGTTTGGTGAGCGCGCGCGCATGCTGGGGGGTGCGGCGACGCACTTCTCATTGGCGGCCTCATTCTTTGACACTGTCCGCGTCGTGGGGCCGGTGGGTGAGGACTTTGCCGCTGCCGACCTTGAGGTCCTGCGCACCCGCGGAACGCTGACCGATGATGTCAGCATGATCCGGGACGGACGCACGTTCTTCTGGGCTGGTGAGTACGGCTGGGACCTGAACTCGCGTGAGACCCTGGATACGCAGTTGGGCGTCTTTGGGGACTTTGAGCCCGATCTCAGCGACGAGGCCCGAGCGTGTGACGTCCTGTTCCTGGCGAACATAGGTCCGCAGTTGCAGCTCTCAGTGCTCGATCAGTGCGACGGGCCACGATGGACCGCGGTGGATTCCATGAACCTCTGGATCGACATCGCGCGCGACGATCTCGTTGCGGTGATCGAGCGGGTCGACTGTGTGCTGCTGAACGATGCTGAGCTCAGGCAGCTGACCGGCAAGCCTTCACTGGTCGCGGCTGCCAAGGAGGTGCTGGCCATGGGGCCGTCGGCCGTCATCGCCAAACAGGGTGAGTACGGAGCGGTACTCATCTCGCATGACGCCTTCTTCTCATTACCCGCCTTCCCGCTTGAGTCAGTGGTGGATCCCACCGGCGCCGGGGACACGTTCGCCGGAGGCGTTGTCGGGTACGTGGCCTCACAGCGTGACCAGTCGCTTGACCACGACCTGCTGCGCACGGCGATGGCATACGGCACAGCCGTTGCGTCGTTCAATGTTGAGGAGTTTGGCACTGAGCGCGTTGCTCGCCTCACCCTGGATGAGGTGCATGAGCGCGTGGATCAGTTGCACCGCATCACCCAATTCTCGTATTCACCGGTATAGGAGACACCGTATGAGCAGCACGTTGACACGCGTTGATTTCAAGGTCGCGGATCTGTCGCTGGCCGAGTTCGGTCGCAAGGAGATCCGTCTGGCTGAGCATGAGATGCCCGGCCTGATGGCGATCAGGCGGGAGTTTGGCGACTCCAAGCCGCTGGCCGGGGCGAAGATCATGGGCTCGCTGCACATGACCATCCAGACCGCGGTTCTGATCGAGACACTGGTCGAACTAGGTGCCGAGGTTCGCTGGGTGTCGTGCAACATCTTCTCAACCCAGGACCATGCCGCCGCGGCCGTGGTGGTTGGCCCGGATGGCACGCTGGAGGAGCCGCGTGGCGTGCCGGTGTACGCGTGGAAGGGTGAGACGCTCGAGGAGTACTGGTGGTGTACCGAGCAGGCCCTGGGCGGCTTCGAGGACGGTCCGAACATGATCCTGGATGACGGCGGTGACGCGACGCTGCTGGTGCACAAGGGTCGCGAGTTTGAGCAGGACGGGGTCGTACCTGAACCGGCTCCCTCAGACTCTGAGGAGTACGCGGTGATACTCAATCTGCTGCGGCGGTCGCTGACCGAGGATCCGCAGCGTTACACGCGAATCGCTGCAGGCATCCGCGGTGTCACCGAGGAGACCACCACCGGCGTCCATCGGCTCTATCAGCTGGCCCAGGAGGGCAAGCTCCTGTTCCCGGCGATCAACGTCAACGACGCCGTGACCAAGAGCAAGTTCGATAACAAATACGGCTGCCGCCACTCGCTGATCGACGGGATCAATCGCGCCACTGACGTGCTGATCGGTGGCAAGGTCGCGGTCGTCTGCGGCTACGGCGATGTGGGCAAGGGAAGCGCGGAGTCGCTCGCCGGTCAGGGCGCTCGTGTGATCGTCACCGAGATCGACCCGATCTGCGCGCTGCAGGCTGTGATGGACGGCTTCCAGGTCACGACGCTTGAGGAGGTCGTCAGTATCGGCGACATCTTCATCACCACCACCGGCAACCGCGACGTGATCAGTGCGGACCACATGGCTGCGATGAAGCACCAGGCGATTGTCGGCAACATCGGCCACTTCGACAATGAGATCGACATGGCCGGCCTGGCCGCCACCCCGGGAATCACCAAGATCAACATCAAGCCGCAGGTCGACGAGTGGGTCTTCCCGGACGGGCACTCGATCATCGTGCTCTCCGAGGGGCGGCTGCTCAATCTCGGCAACGCCACCGGCCATCCGAGCTTCGTGATGTCCAACAGCTTCACCAACCAGGTGATGGCGCAGATCGAGCTCTTTGGTCATCGCGACATGTACGAGCGCAGGGTCTACACGCTCCCCAAGCACCTTGACGAGAAGGTCGCGCGACTGCATCTGGACGCGCTGGGCGTCAAGCTCACAACCCTTACGGAGACCCAGGCCTCATACCTGGGTGTGCCTGTTGAGGGCCCCTACAAGCCTGACCACTACCGCTACTGAGTGGTTGCGGGGCCGCCCGGCCCGCTGGCTCGGGCGGCCCCGTCAAGCGCGCGTCCCAGGCGCGCCAGACGACGCTCTTCCGCGAGCAGGATGCGCTTCGCCTTCAGACCGAGGCTGAGCCGCTCACGCCCCTCTGATTCGTACGGTGAGAGGCCCGAGACATCGTGAACGCGGGCCAGTCGGTAGCCGACCGTGTGGCGGTGCAGAGACATCGCCTCCGCGGTTTCCGTGGTCGAACCGTGGTGGGCCAGGAACTGCTCAAGGGTGTGCTTCAGCTCGGTGTCGTGGGCGGCGTCATACGCCTCCAGCGCCGCGACCGTGCGCGCATGGAGCGCGTAGAGCTCGTCCGGCTCGCGGATCAGGATGCCAACCAGCAGCCGGTAGGTGTCATCCTGTCCGGTCAGCTGGGCGCGGTCATCGGCTAGCAATTCCGTGAGGATGGCCGACTCCAGCAGCGCCCGCTGGAGCTGTGCGCCCCCCGCGGGCGCGGAGCTGAGGATCACGTTGCCGACCGCAACCGACTCGCGCAGTGAGGCCAGCGAGCGCGCCGCCTGCTCCTGCCCGTCACCGGGGCGGCGCGGCACCAGTCCCATCAGCCGGCCCTGAGCAACCTCCGCGAAGAGACCGGCGTCATTGAACAGATTCACGTCGACGCTGCTGCCGCGTTCCAGCATCACGCCGACGGCAAAGCCACCCGCGCTGAAGTCGTAGCCGAGCCGCTCAGCCGCCGTCAGCAGCGCATCGGGGTCAACCTGCTCACGTTCCTCGAACATCAACAGCAGCGAGCGCTTTGCGTGCGCTGAGCTCTCGCCGGCGGTGTGGCGCATCAGCGCCGCGACTGCGGCGGCGACGGCGGCTGCCGCCGCCTCAAGCCAACCGTCTGTGTCGCTGCAGATACAGCCGGTGCTGACGGCGGCGGCCGCCCCCAAAAGCTCCGCGCCCGCCCGCACCGGGACCACGTGAGGGAGCTCGGGCGGTCGCGGCGTGGCGGCATCCGCCATCAGCGCAAGCGCGTACCGCTCCACCGAGCGCAGCGCGTCGGCGTCCGTGGCGGCCGGGGGCCACTGTGCGGTCAGCTTCAGCGCCGGCAGCGACACGGCCACCGTGCAGCTGAGGGCTGCGGCCGTGTCCCGGACGACGCACTGCAGGTCCTGCGCCTGCAGCGTCTCGAGCGCAGCTGCCCCGATGGTGGCTCGGGGGGCGGCAGCGGCCGCCCCCCGAATGTCACCCTCGTCTACGCCCCGGTGCGCTGTGCGAGCGTTTGCCATCCTGGCTGTGCCCGTACGCGTGCGCCGGCGATCTCCTTCAGGCGGTCGTCGGGACCGCGGATGACACCTCCTGATAGGCACCCAATGACGGGATATCGGATGGGTAGACCTCGTGTCCGTGCTCGGCGATGTCGCCGATCTCCATGTTCTCCGTGGACATCCGCAGCGGGATGAAGATTCCCACGAGCTTCAGCAGGATGAACGTGACAACCGCCGACCAGACGATCACCCAGGCACCGGCGAAGAACTGCCACTTCAGCAGGGTCGCGCTTCCGTGGATCAGGCCCTTTGAGTAGGTGATGCCGTCAAACGGACCCATGTTCGGGTCGGCGAAGATGCCGGTCAGCAGGCCGCCCGCCAACCCGGCGAACCCGTGTGTGTAGATGACACCGAGCGTGTCATCCACATGTCGGAACGGCCGCATCGCGCTCAGGTAGTTCATCGCGAAGTAGACGATGATGCATGCGATCACTCCGATTGCGATCGCGCCCCAGCCGTTGACAAAGCCGGCTGCCGGCGTGATGGCGACGAGTCCGGTGATCACGCCGTTGACTCCGCCGAGCAGCGACGGTTTGCGACCCGTCAGGTAGTCAAGGACGACCCACGCGCAGAACGCAACGGCGGTGGTCAGGTTCGTGTTCAGGATCGCGGCCGCGGCCGACTGGTTGGCCGCGTAGGGATCGCCGCCGTTGAAGCCGTTCCAGCCGAGCCACAGAAGCCCGGCGCCAACCGCCACCATGGCCACGTTGTTGGGCGCGTCTATCTCCCGGTCTCGCTGCAGTCGTGGTCCGATCACCGCCGCTGCGACAAAGCCCGATACACCCGCAGAGAGATGGATCACGTAGCCGCCGGAGTAGTCCAGGGCGCCGTGTAGGCCGAAGTAGCCGCCACCCCAGATGAGGAAGGCGTCAACCGCGTAGACGAACGTGATCCACAGGATCACAAACGGGATCCACGCCTTGAAGTTCACGCGTCCCAGCACCGACCCGAGCGACAGGATCGGCGTGATTGCCGCAAACACGAGCTGGAAGTACACCAGCGCGGACTGCGGGAAGGCCAGTGAGAGCGCGTTTCCATAGCCACCGGGAACCACGCCCTGCATGGTCAGATCCTTGCTGCTGAGTGCCGGTCCCGGGGTTCCGATGAAGCCGTGCAGGAAGCCGTCCTTGGCGGGGTGGGCGCCACCGTTGAACAGCGGGTGGCCGAAGCCGAGCTTGAACGCGTAGAGGACCCAGATGACGATCACGACGGCGAACGTCGCGAAGGTAAGCATCATGCTGTTGATCGACCAGCGCTTCTGCATGACGCCGCCGTAGAGCACCACCAGCCCCGGCACGCTCATCAGACCGACGAACGTGGCCGCGGTCATCTGCCAGGCGGTGCTACCCGTGTCTAGCCAATGAGGCACACGTATCTCCTTGTTGTCGAGGGCACCGAGCCGCTATGGCTCGACGGCTTGACCCCTTGGTCAAGCTGACACGAGGAGGTTCTCCAATCGCAGGCTCGGCTCACATGGCCGGGAGTCCAGCCTTACCCATGGCGCCCTAGACATTTGGATAAGTGCCGGCGGCCAAGGGCCGCAGCGCGCCGCCGCCGTCAGGAACGGGCGGTGTCGTACGGAAGCTGCGTGGCCTGGCAGGCCTCCCGCAGCCGCACGGCAAAGTCGTGTGCGAGCCCGCCAAGGTGCGGCGGCCGAGCACAGAGTCGCCGCGCCCTTGCGCCACACGCGTGCAACTGCTCACCGCCCATCACCATCGCGTAGGTGAAGCCAAGGCAGCCCTTCCCGTTCCTGGGCTCGCCGGAGGTCAGAGAGAAGAGCGTCACCGCGACCACCATCGCTGTCAACAGGCCGCCGACTCCCACCACCCAGCGCTCGCGTGCGCTGCGCCGGCGCGGCTGCAACAGCCGCTGTTGGTGTCCCGGTGCGTAGACCATCGCTCGGGCCAGTCTAGTGTCGTGTCAAGGGGCGCCTAGAGGCCCGTGCCGACCCAGACCACAGGCTGGGGCGGTACGACAGGCCGGCCAACTGACAGCTGGATCGCCGTGTGCTCAGTCAGCGGGATGCGCGCCGGATCCCCGTGCCACGGCCGTCCGTCGACGGCGACGGTGACGGGGCCACGTGCGCCCGCCACCCGATTTGAACTGAGCGGTTGGTTCCAGATCGCAAACAGGTCACCTAGCGTGAAGCGCCGCAGAACCGGCGACTCCACCTCAATCAGACCGTCGGCTGCGCGTGTGTGCAGCCAGTAAACGCAGGTGCTGGGTGAGTAGGAGATGCCGTGCCTGCCGAGGCTCGGCACCATATCAACCATGCCGATGCCGCCCGGCAGAGCCCGCGACCGCCCCCGCACGTAGACCTGCAGGTGGGCGTAGCTGGTGTAGGCGAGCTGTGTGACCTGCTGGCACTGTATGCGGTGCACGATCGCGCCGAGCCTGGTGGTTGTAGCCGCGGCCAGGAAGGGCCCCGTCTCGATCGGGAGGTGGTCCGGTCCGATGTACGGAGACGAGGTGGGAGCGGCCACGGTGGTTGTTGGGATCTCAGCCGTGGCCGTGAACGTCAACGGTGTTGTGAGCGCCGTGGTCACGGGGTGGGCAGTGCGCGAGGAACCGCAACTGGACAGCAGCAGGGCCGCGCTCACTATGAGCACGGCCCTGAAGGAAACTCGCACCTTGTTCTGGTGCACTGCCTTTGACGGGTTTGCGTCAGCGGCGGGACCCGCCGCCACCGAAGAGGCTCAGCAGCAGCAGGAAGACGTTGAAGATGTCCAGGAAGATGCCGGCCGCAATCGGGACCGCGCTCTGGTACTGGCCACTGTGCGCGAGGCGCTGGAAGTCAAAGGCGGTGAAGCCGCCGAAGACCAGCAGCATTGCGACGCAGTAGATGATGTTCGAGCCAGGTATCGCCACGAACAACGCGACCAGACCGAAGACGAAGACGATGCCGAAAGCGATCAGCAGCGGCTTCATGTAAGCCGACAGATCACGCCGTGTCGAGTAGCCGAACGTACCGAGTGCGCCGACGAAGAGGGCTGTTGAGCCCGCGGCCTCGTAGACGACACCGGGATCACTCTTGGCGTAGTAGACGACGATCGGGGAGATGGCCATCCCGAGCAGCAGCGCGAGTCCGAACAGCAGGCCCATTGCCAGTTGTTCGTGGCCGCGTGCGGCTGCCGCCTGTAGGCCGAAGATGCACGCGAACGCGCCGATGAAGAAGATGAAACCGCTTGTCTGTGCGTCTCTTGCAACGTAGGCGCCAAGCGCCGCGAAGCCCAGGGCGACCGCTACGAGCCCCATCACATGGCCGAACACCGCGCGTGCGCGGTCTCCGGTGAGTGCGGCTCCTTGGCCGAACCCGAGCTGTTCGTAAGTGGGCATTCAGTTGCTCCTCAGAGGGTCTCTCAGAATCTGTTTTCCTCCCCGCACCGACCAAAACCGGATCAGGGAGGTCCAATTAAGGCACTTCTGCACTGGAAAGTTAGACCATAGGGTGGCGTGCACACCGAAGAACACGATAAGCCGAAGCACCGGCGCAGGGGACCCGTTCCCGGTGCCGGCCGTCGCGTGTCGCAGGTGCTACGCCGCGCGGTGAAACTTGGCGCCCTCTAATAGCTTCGGATCACGGTCCATTGCCTCGACCAAGCCTGCGGCGATGGATCGAACGTCCAATCCCAGGAACTGCGCAAGCTCCCGGATGCGCTCACGGCCCGCAAGGCCGTCAACGGCGGTTTCAGGCCTGGGCGGCACCGGCATCGGCGTGTTCTCTTGCATGTGATCTTCACGCATGGGCTGGTCAGAAGTTACGCGGTTTTGGTGTCGTGGACGATGATGTCCGACTATGCCCGCGCGCAAACCCGCAATTTCCGCCTAACCCACCGATGACATCTGCAAGACCAGACGGTCCGCTCAGCGGGACTCGCATCCTGGAGGTCGGCGGGATCGGCCCAAACCCGTTTGCCGGGATGCTGCTGGCGGACATGGGGGCTGACGTGATCAGGCTGGATCGCGCGGCCGGAGCCGGTTTTGGCCAGCTTGGTCCGACGGATCCGAGCCTGCGCGGACGGCCGACGGTGAGCGTGGACCTCAAGGCGGAAACGGGCAAGAAGCTGGCCTTCTCCCTGGCGGAGCGTGCCGATGCGTTGATCGAGGGCTTCAGGCCCGGTGTGATGGAGCGGCTTGGCCTCGGCCCGGAGCAGCTCCTGGCGCGCAACCCGCGGCTCGTGTACGGACGCGTCACCGGCTATGGGCAGGAAGGTCCGATGGCGGCGCTTCCGGGCCACGATCTGAACTACGTTGCGATGAGCGGCGTGCTGGGCGCCTCGCAGCGCATCGGGGAGAAGCCGATGTTCGCAATCAACACGGTTGCTGATTACGGTGGTGGCGCGATGCTGCTCGCATTCGGTGTGGTGTGCGCACTGCTTGAGGCGCGCGTCTCCGGCCAGGGGCAGGTGGTTGACGCCGCGATGGTTGATGGTTCGGCGCTGCTGATGACGATGGTGCACGCGCTTGGTGCGGCCGGCGCCTGGCAGGGACCGCCTGGAACCAATGTCCTTGACAGCGGTGCTCACTTTTACGAGGTGTACGCCACCGCGGACGGGGGGCACGTCGCCGTGGCCGCGATCGAGCCCCGTTTCTACGCTCGCCTGCTGGAGTTGCTCGGGCTCCCCGAGGCTGAGTTCCCACAGTGGGAGCGCGACCGTTGGCCGGAGCTCAAGACAAGACTCACAGAGGTCTTCTCGGCCCAGTCAACTCGATACTGGGAGCAGCTGCTCGAGTTGGATGAGGCCTGCGCGACCGTTGTCAGAGGCGTATTTGAGGCGCCGCAGCACCCGCATCTGCTGGCTCGCGGCACGTTCGTGGAACTGGCCGGCGTACTGCAGCCGGCGGCGGCTCCACGCTTCAGCCGCACGCCGGCCGTTGCGCGCCCCGCCGAAACCGAACCGGAACCGTCGGCGGCATTGGCGCGCTGGGGCATCGGGCCCCAGGACGACTAGATCCGAGCGTCCACGGGAGCCGCGGTGGCGGCGGCCCGGCTCATGCACCTGCGGGCCTGCGCAAAGGTCACGAGCTTCCCGCTCTGTTCATCCCAGAGCTTGAGGCGAACGGCCCGCACACCGTCCGAGATGCCGATCGTCGGCACCTCCGAAAAGACAGGGTGTGATTCGTGCGCGCGCTGCAGGTGGTAGTTAGGGATCTTCGCGTTCAGGTGGTGCACATGGTGCAGGCCGATGTTCGCCGTGAAGAACTGAAGGACCCTTGGAAGCTTCAGATATGTGCTTCCGCGCAGCGCCGCCTCGGAATAGCTCCAGTTCTCGCCCCGCTGCCAGTAGGCGTCCTCGAACTGATGCTGGACGTAGAAGAGGAAGATGCCGGCCGAACCGGCGAGCATCGCGCCCGGAGCCCACACCACGAGGAAATCCTGCCATCCGATGAGCCAGCAGAGCAGTCCGATGATCACCGCCAGCACGGCATCGGTCGCCAGGACGCTCTTGCGGATCCTGGGTCGAGCGCCGCGCGGAACCACGCGCGGGACGATGATCATCGCGAAGATCGGGCCAAGGCCGAACATGATCAGCGGATTGCGGAACAGACGGTAGCCAAGGCGTACCGCCCAGGGCTTCGAGTGATACTCGTCAACGGTCATGGTCTCGACGTCGCCGATACCGCGACGATCCAGGTCGCCTGAGGTCGCGTGGTGGACCGCGTGCTCATGGCGCCACTGCAAGAACGGTGTCAGCACGAACAGCCCCAGCAGCGTGCCGACGCGGGCGTTGGCACGTTTGGTCGGAAGCAGCGAGCCGTGGCAGCAGTCGTGGAAGACGACGAACGTACGCACCAGAAAACCCGCGATGGGAAAGACCAGCGCGACCGTCAGGATGACCGATACGCCCAGGGTTAGGTAGCTGATGACGCTGAGCGCCAGGTACGGCAGCAGCGAGGTGGCGACCTGCATCAGGCCACTTCGCATCTCCGGTCGCTCATACGGTGCAAGGACGTCCTTCCATGACGTCTCGGTTACTGTTGCCAACGCTCTTCCCTCCGGTCACTCGTGCTCGCCGCGCGCGGGCTGCTTACCGTTGCGCGGCAATAGCGAGAGCACGTACTCAAAATCGTTCTAGCCCGGGTAAGTTCCCGAGTCGGGGGCAGGCTACCAGCGCCGACGGCGGTCAGGCCGACTGTTGAAAAAAACTTATGGCTGCAGGGCTTCATCGACCTTGAACTCCATCCGTGGGATCGACTCCGGGTCGAACTCGTTCAGCAGCTCTGAAGCGGTGTTGACGTGCGCCCGCTCGGCGGCCAGCCCGAGGCTGTGTGCGAGCAGCGCGAGCGTAGCGCTTGCTGGCTCGTCACGGTCGGCCAGGGTGGCGCCGCCGTCACGTTTGGCCAACCGCTCGCCTGAGGGACCGAGCACCAGCGGCACGTGCGTGTAGCCGGGTGTCGGCAAACCCAGGAGTCGTTGCAGCAGGATCTGGCGCGGGGTGGAGGCGACCAGATCCGCGCCCCTCACGACCTCCCCGATCCCCTGGGCGGCGTCGTCGACGACCACAGCCAACTGGTACGCGTGAACGCCGTCGGCGCGGACCACCACGAAGTCATCCACGACTTGGCCGAAGCGCCCCAGCAGACGATCCTCGAACGTGATCTGCTCAGCCTGCGCGCGCACCCTCACGGCGAACCGGTCGCCCTGCTCGATCCGTCTGGCCGCCACGGCTGCCGGGAGCCGGCCGCAGGTGCCCGGATAGGCGCCCTCCGGCAGCTCACTATGCGGCGCTGATGCGGCCTCGCGAACCTCCGCACGCGTGCAGAAGCATGGATACAGGCGGCCCATTTCATGCAGCTGCGCCACCGCCTCCGCATACAGCGCCGTCCGCTCGGACTGGCGCACGGGCGGCGCATCCCAGTTGATCCCGAGCATTCGCAGGTCGGCAAGCTGCTGCTCCTCAAACTCGCGCCGCGAGCGCTGAGGGTCCAGGTCCTCAATCCTCACGAGGAAGCGGGCGCCCTGAGCCCGCGCCATCAGCCACGCCACCAGCGCCGTGCGCAGGCCGCTGAGATGCAGTGGCCCGGTTGGCGAGGGGGCGAAGCGTCCGTCGGCGCTCATCACGAGGCGTCACCAGCTCGAATTTGGCAATCCAGGGCGCAGGATGAACACCGTATCGCCAAAGTTGCCGCCGGACGCCTCCTGGCCGCGGCGACTGGGGCATGACGGTCCATGGGACGAGGCTCCGAATGGCGAGGCTAGGGGCGGCCCCGCTGGGCCGCCCCACCCTTTACAGCTCCGGCGTCGCCGAGCGCGCCGGCGGCTTGCTCCGGCCCTTGTTGGGCGTGCGGCCGAGGATCTTCAGGATCGGGTCGTGACGCTGATCGACGACACGCTCCTTCATCGGGATGATCGCGTTGTCCGTGATGTGGATGTTCTCCGGGCAGACCTCGGTGCAGCACTTGGTGATGTTGCAGAGGCCGATCCCGCCCTCATCGGCGATCTGGTCCAGCCGGTCGACTCCATCCAGCGGGTGCATGTCAAGGCTGGCGATGCGCATCATGAAGCGCGGCCCGTAGTAGCGGTTGTGCATTCGGTGGTCACGCAGGATGTGGCAAACGTCCTGGCACATGAAGCACTCAATGCACTTGCGGAACTCGCTGATGCGATCGGTCTCGGACTGGTCGATCAGGAAGTCGCCATTGAGCACATCCACGCCCTCGCGCAGGTTCTCGCGTGGGGTGAACGGCGTGATCTGCTCGTTGACCCGATAGTTCCAGGAGACGTCGGTTACCAAGTCGCGGATCAGTGGGAAGGCGCGCATCGGCTCGACCGTGATCGGCTCGTCCGCCGGCAGGTGATCGAGCCTGGTCTTGCACATCAGCCGCGGCTTGCCGTTGATCTCGGCGCTGCATGAGCCGCATTTGGCGGCCTTGCAGTTCCACCGGACCGCCAGGTCAGGCGCCTGGCTGCGCTGGATCTCGAGCACGGCGTCGAGCACGACCATGCCGGGCTCGGTTTCGAGCTCGTAATCAACCAGCTGGCCGCTTGTCAGATCGCCGCGCCAGATCTGGAGCTTGCGGGTTCCACCCGCTGTCAGCGTCTCGCTCATGCTGCCTTCTCAGCCTCCTTGCGGGCCTCGACCAGCTCCACCAGCTCATCGCGTGTCAGGACGGGCGTCGGTGTGAGGGTCATGTCGTGCTCGCTTTCGCGATGAATGACGATGTTGTGCGCGCCCCAGTAGTCACTGTAGGCGGTGTGATCCAGACGGCTGTGGCCGCCCCGGCTCTCCTCTCGCATCAGCGCCGCGCGAGCGACCATCAGGGAGACGTTGAGCATGTTCTTGACCTCGCGGCAGAGTTGCCACCCTGGGTTGTAGTCCAGTCGGTCCGACGGGGCCTTGAGGTTCTCCACGCGGCCCTGCAGGCTCTCGAGCCTGTCGATCGCCTGCGTCAGGCCCTCCTTGTCGCGGAAGATGCCAACGCCGTCACCCATGATCGTCTGCAGCTCACGGTGCATCAGGAACGGGTTCTCAGCGTTGTCTCCGTCGCTTCTGCTGAGGAAGTGGGCCACCTCCGCCTGCGCGGCTGAGATCTCCTCCTGTGGGAGCGAGACGCTGCCGACCTGCGCCGCCGCCTCGGCCGCGCCGAAGCCGGCCCTCCGGCCGAATACCAGCAGGTCACCAAGCGAGTTTCCGCCCAGCCGGTTGGCGCCGTTCATGCCGCCGCTCGCCTCGCCGGTGGAGAACAGGCCGGGGACCCGAGTCGCTCCGGTGTCGGCGTCGACCTTGATGCCACCCATGAAGTAGTGGCAGGTCGGGCCGACCTGCATGGGCTCCTTGGTGATGTCAACGCCCGCCAGCTCAAGGAACTGGTCGTACATGCTCGGCAGCTTGCGCTTGACGTAGTCCGAGTCCAGATGGCTGACGTCCAGGAAGGCGCCGCCGTGGGGCGTGCCACGACCCTCCTTGACCTCGGTGTAGATCGACCGGGCAACCACGTCACGGGTGGAGAGCTCCATGCGCTTGGGGTCGTACTTCTCCATGAAGCGCTCACCCAGGGCGTTGCGGAGGATGCCTCCCTCACCGCGGACCGCCTCGGTCACAAGCAGTCCCGCAACACCGGGCGGGTAGACCATGCCGGTGGGATGGAACTGGACAAACTCCATGTCCACCATCTCGGCGCCTGCCTCATAGGCCAGCGAGTAGCCGTCGCCCGTGCAGTCCTGGGAGTTGGAGGTGATGCGGTAGATGCGGCCGCTGCCGCCTGTCGCCAGCACCAGTGCCTTGGCGCTGAAGGTTATCTGCTCGCCGGTGGCACGGCGGTAGCCGAAGCAGCCAACGACGCGATCACCGTCCTTGATCAGCTTGGTGATGGTCGTCTCCATGAAGACGTCCACGTCGGAGTGAACGGTCTTGTCCTGGAGTGTGCGGATCATCTCAAGCCCGGTGCGGTCACCGATGTGAACCAGGCGCTTGTAGGTGTGGCCGCCAAACGCGCGCTGTGACATGCGGCGGTCAGGCGTGCGGTCAAAGATCGCGCCCCAGTGCTCCAGCTCGCGCGCGCGGTCCGGTGCCTCCTTGGCGTGCAGCTCCGCCATCCGCCAGTTGTTGAGGTACTTGCCCCCGAACATCGTGTCCTGGAAGTGGGTGGTCCAGCCGTCCTCGGGCGCCACGTTGCCGAGCGCGGCGGCCAGGCCGCCCTCAGCCATCACCGTGTGCGCCTTCCCCAGCAGCGATTTGCAGACCAGGCCGGTCCGGGCCCCCGCCTCGGCGGCGGCGATCGCGGCGCGCAGCCCGGACCCGCCGGAACCAAGCACTAGGACGTCATAGTCGTGGTGTTCGATCGCCATCAGAACACGTGGTGAGGGTCGGTGAACGCGCCGGATGAGACCAGCCAGATGTAGATGTCCGTCCCCCAGACGGTGAACATGCTGATCCAGGCCCACTGCATGTGGCGACCGTTCAGGATCGAAACCCGCTGCCAGGCCCGGTGGCGGGTGCGGTTGGTGTCAGAGCAGGAGAAGCAGTTGAGCTTGCCGCCGATGATGTGGCGCCAGGAGTTGCAGCCGAACGTGAAAGCGGAAAGACACAGGACGTTGATCAGCATGATCGCGTTGCCGAGGCCGAACCCGAACGACCCGTGGTAGAAGAGGCCGCGGATGGCGTCGTACCACAGAAAGCCGATCACGATCGTGGCGAAGTAGAAGAAGATGCGGTGCGAGTTGTTGAGCACCAGCGGGAACTTTGTCTCGCCCGTGTACTTGCGTCGTGCCGCGCCGGCGACTGCGCAGGAGGGCGGCGCCAGGAAGAAGGACCGGTAGTAGGACTTGCGGTAGTAGTAACAGCTGCTGCGCAGGCCGAGCGGCGCCCAGAGCACCAGGAAGGCCCACGGCAGCGCG
The DNA here is from genome assembly GCA_021820105.1 of Actinomycetes bacterium. Classification (GTDB taxonomy): domain Bacteria; phylum Actinomycetota; class Thermoleophilia; order Solirubrobacterales; family Solirubrobacteraceae; genus Palsa-465. Next base: position 46,060 of record JAKAED010000011.1, read on the forward strand.
GTGTTGAAGCCGAAGAACTTGGGCAGGTCGGGTGAGAACATCGGCGACTCCAGATAGGCGCCGCCGGCCGTGATCGTGTAGTGCTTGTTGAGGATCACGTGGATGATCGTGTAGACGCCAAAGAGCGTCAGGGAGGTGACGACGAACACTGGCTGGATCCACCACCGGTCGCGTCGCATGGTTGCGCCGAGCCGGCGCGGGGGAGAGGCAACGGTTGTCATAAGAGGAGAGCTCTCTCAGGGGGTATGTAGGGCAAGACTGAGTCCATTATCGGCATTTAATCCGGCGATTGACTTCTCGCCGGACAGGGAGCGATACGACGCAACGGGGCTTGGCAGGGCCCTAGGCTTAAGTGATGGCGGCGCAGCAGGTCAGCGGCGAACAGTTCCGGGTCGTGATCGCCGGTGGGGGATTGGCGGCGCTGGAGGCAGCATTGGCTCTGCATGACTTAGCCGGCGAGCGCGCGGCCATCACGCTCGTGGCGCCGAACCCTCAGTTTCGGTATCGGCCGCAGCTGATGAGAGAACCGTTCACGGCCGCCGCCACAACCGCCTACAGCATGGCTGAGATCGCCGCCTGTGCCGGCGTGCACCTGCTCAGGGACAGCTTCAAGTGGGTCGATCCGGTCGACCGGGTGCTGCACACACGGGATGGCGCGAAGCTGTCCTATGACGCGCTGCTGCTGGCGCTGGGCGCCCGCAGCCACGCACGCTTCCGGGGCGTGCTCACGCTCGATGAGAACCGGATCGCGGAGCAACTCACGCCGCTGGTTGAAGCGATCGACCACGGGACCGTGCAGCGCGTTGCCTTTGTTGTGCCCTCGCTGCCGATCTGGTCACTGTCGGCCTACGAGCTGGCGCTGATGACGGTGAACCACGCCGCCGCGCGTGGGCGGGAGGTGGCTGTGCTGCTGATCACGCCTGAGGACTCGCCCCTGGCGGCCCTGGGAGTGAGCGCGAGCGCGGAGCTCGGGCAGCTGTTCACGGAGGCGGGAATCACCACCGTCACCTCTGCCAACTGCCAGATCCGGGAGCCGGGACGGATCGACCTCTACCCGCTGCGCAGCTCGATCCTGGTCGACCAGATAATCGCGCTTCCGGAGCTGTACGCACCGTCGCTGCCCGGCGTCCCCACCAGCGCGGAGCGCGGCTTCGTGACGGTCGACGCGCATGGCGCCGTGCATGGACTTGACCGCGTGTATGCCGCCGGTGACATCACCGACACGCCGGTCAAGCACGGCGGACTCGCTGCGGAGCAGGCCAACGTGGCGGCGCAGGCCATCGCGGCGTTGGCAGGCGCACCGGTCAAGCCGCGAGCCCTGCGTCCGGCGCTTCACGTGATGCTGCAGGGCGCCGCCAGGCCGTTGTTCATCCGCTCGCAGATGCTGGGAGAGCACGGCACCGATCTGGAGCTGAGCAGCGATCCGCTGTGGGAGCCGCAGCGGCTTCAGAGCGAGTATCTGGGCCCGCTGTTGGTTGAGCTCGACGCCGCTCGTAGAGCTGGTGAGGGCGGCTGATCACGCTCTTGCGGCGGCCTCGGCGCCACCCCTGGTGCTGGAGCGGTCGCCGGCGAACATGGTCCGGTTGCGCCCGGCGGATTTGGCCGCGTACAGAGCCGTGTCCGCGCGGCTGAGCAGCTCGGCCGGAGAGTCACCGGGGATCCTCACCGCCACTCCCGCCGAGCATGTCTGTGCGGCGGGCATCCGTGAACGCAGACGCTCGACCAGCGCGCTGACGGCATCCCGCTCGTCCCCGGTGATGAGCAGCGCGAACTCCTCCCCGCCCAGGCGGGCAAGGAAGTCCTCGGCGCGGATCTCCGCGCTCCAGGCCGACGCCGCCTCCTGCAGCAGCAGATCGCCGGCGGGATGCCCATGGGTGTCGTTGAAGGTCTTGAAGTGATCGATGTCGATCATCAGCAGCGACAAAGGCCTGGTCTCGCGGTTCGACTGCACGATCGCCGCCC
>JAKAED010000133.1 GCA_021820105.1 Actinomycetes bacterium
AGCTCCTTCAAATATCACGCTCAACTGGTGGCATCGCGCGAGACGAGTTAGTGGCATCTCGCGAGCTTTGACAGCAAGCGCCAGCGTCAAAGCGTACGATTTGCAGGTAAGTAGACATAATAAGCATTATCGGGCGTTCGAGATAGGTCGTTGCGCCTAGTGGTGCCTTCCACTGGCTCCGGAATCTTAGGCTCTGCTCCTCCGGAGCTAAGCGGCAACGCTGGAGCCTACCCTCCCCGAGCTCAGAGCGTCCTCACGGTGTGCTCAGCTGGGATGTGTGTTACAGAGATCTCGGGAAAGCGCTCCCGGAGCCAAGCTGTCAGTCTTCTCATGCCGGGCTCCTCACTCGGCTGATGACCGATCGCTATCAGTGCTCGACTGATCCCCAGTGCCTTGGCGTCTGCCATGTAACTGAATGTCTCCCACTCAGGACACTCGCCGGTGACGACCACGTCCGCCGAGAAATGTTGCAGTGCGTTGGCGTGTACGTTGATCCCACTTGCACCGAGCAACAACAGCACGCGGGAGCAGACTAGATCCAGATCGCCAGCAACACGTACATTGGCGAGCGCCAGTTTCTCCTTGAACTCCTGTGCAAGGTCCGAGAGCGACTTCGGCTCGATGGTACAGCGGTAGGGATACGACGGCTCGGAGTTCTGCTCCCAACCCATCTCCTCCACCAAGCCCACCATAAACGGATCCTGACTGGGATCCCGCTCAGCGCGAGCCATACCGTGTGGGTAATCGTGCAGTCGAGCGACGACGACACCCGACTCTTCGATTAGCCGGCTCTTCGCCTGAAAGACATCGTCCTTTTCAAGGAATTCACGATCGTCGCGATGATTGAAATAGGTCGGCTCGTGGGTGAGGATCAGGTTCGCTCCCAGCTCTACCGCTTTCCGGATCACAGGCACGGTCGCCATGAAAGTCGTCGTCACGCCCAGCAGCGGTTGCGAAGCGTCGCCTGCCTTGACAGTGTCCACAGTCTCACTGATCGGCCCCCCGAAATCCTGGATGATCTCGTCAAGCAGCTTCTGGATGGTGAGCATGCCGTTTCCTTTCCGTGATCATAAGCCGAGTCTTAACCGCTCAGCCTGCACTGAGCACAAACGGCGGTACGGCGGACGCTGGTAGTTCTACCGCCGCGGGCCGCTCTATCTCCGACCAGCGGAAACAGGCGACGCGCCTACCGTCCGTCGTATTCATCAGGGGCGGTCGTTTGCTGACGCAGACGTCGCGTACATGCGGGCAACGCGTGCTGAAGGGGCAGACATTCGGTGAGAGCGCCTCGACCGGAGCGGGCACCCGTTCGATCGGATTCAGGCGCTTCGCGGCCTGCATCTTTGGGTCGGGCAAGGGAGCTGCGGCGACTAGCGCTTGCGTATAAGGGTGCATCGGCGCTGTGCACACCAAGGCAGCTGGGCCTTCCTCCATGACGCTTCCTCTGTACAGCACGACCACGCGGTGTGACAGATGTCGTACCACCGCAAGATCGTGCGCGATGAAGAGGTAGCTGAGTGAAAGCTCCCGCTGCAGAGAACGCAGGAGGTTGAGCACCTGGGCCTGGACCGACAGGTCAAGGGCACTGACAGGCTCATCACAGATGATCAGCCTGGGTGACAGCATCAGGGCTCGTGCTATTGCGATGCGCTGCCGCTGTCCGCCCGAGAATTCTCGTGGATAACGCCTTGCCGCGGCGGGCTCGAGTCCTACACGGCGCAGCACGTCCGCAATGCGCGAGTTGATCTCGGCGCGGTCGAGTTTATGATGTACCAGCAACGGCTCATCCAGCGTTTGCCCAATAGTTCGCACCGGGTTGAGCGAGCCGTAGGGATCCTGGAAGATCACCTGTAGCTCAGCGCTGAGAGTCCGCCTAGTCTTTGCCGATGCGCTTGTGATATCCGCGTCGGCAAACCTGATGGACCCGCTGGCGACTGGGGCCAGCCCGAGAACCGCTCGACCGATGGTCGATTTGCCCGAGCCGGACTCCCCCACGAGCGCGACCGTTTCGCCGCCATTGACTGTGAGCTCCACGCCGTCAACCGCTCGGATACGGGCACCACGGGGGCCCACGTAGTCGACCGTAAGGTTGCGAATGTCGAGGAGCGGCGTGCGCGTGCCGCTCTCGGGACTCGCCTGAGCGGTCATCGGACCGCCCCTGCCAATGGCCTACTCCGCAACTCCTGCACCCGCACGCAGCGGGTAACACGCGAGCCGTCGCCGACCCGCAGGAGCGGAATGGCGCCTTCGACGCACTCTGCCGCCGCGAACTCACAACGCGGCGCGAAGTGGCAACCCGCCGGCCAGGCTCCCGGCGGCGGCACGGCACCGGCGATGGCTGGTAGATCTTCGCCCTCTTGGGCCAGATGCGGATTAGAGGCCAGCAAACCATGGGTGTATGGGTGCAGCGGCCTCTGGAAGAGCTGACTGACTAGGCCTTGTTCGACCACTTCACCGGCGTACATCACCGCCACCCTGTCACAGATGTCTGCCACGACGCCCCAATCGTGGGTTACGATCAAGAGTGCCATCTGCGTCTCCTGCTGGATGGTTCTCAGTAGCCTGAGGATCTCAGCCTGCACTGTCACGTCGAGCGCCGTGGTCGGCTCGTCGGCGATCAGGAGCTGCGGTGCACCGGCGAGGGCGAACGCGATGGCCACGCGCTGTGCCATTCCGCCCGATAGCTCAAACGGATACCGCTTGGCCACAGTCTCAGCGTCCGGAAGGCGAACCATCCTCAGCAGCTCCGTGACTCTCTCCCGCGCCGCTCTGCGTGTTGCTCCGGTGTGTCGCCGCACCGCTTCCGAGAGTTGGCTCTCGACGGTGAACAGCGGGTCCAGCGCTGACATCGGCTCCTGCGAGACATAGGCGATCCTGGAACCCCGCACGAGTCCCCATTCACGCCGTGAGAGTCCCAGGAGTTGATGTTCCTCGAACCATGCCTCACCGGCGCTGACTTCGAGTGCTCCAGAGAGCCCGCCAAGCAACGAGAGTGCGGTCACGGTCTTGCCACACCCGGACTCACCGACGATGCCTACCGTATCCCCCCGAGAGACGTGGAAGCTAACGTCCTGGACGACCGGGATCGTTACGTCGGCGGACCTCAGGCCCACAGATAGGCCTCTGACCCGGAGCAATGTGGCGGCTGTCTGGTCCACGTCCTCGCTCGGAGTACTGCTCCCAGCGTGCGGCGTATCGGCCTCCCGAGGCCGGATCGTGGTGACCAGCGCCCGTCGTCTCCTGCGACCTGCGCTTCCTTGCACCGTGCCCAAACTAGCCTCAACGACAGAATCTCTGAGTGCGTCACCGACGAGGCCAAACGAGACGATCGTGAGTCCGATTACTGCTCCTGCGGGGATGATTTGCCACCTTGCCTGAAAGATCGCCTGGGAGGCATCAGCAACCATCGACCCCCACGTGGGGTTGGGCGCGTGCATCCCGAGGCCGAGGAATCCCAGTCCAGTCTGAACCAGCAGCGCAGTGGCGGCAAGAAGCGCACCCTGCACAATCAAGGGGCCGCTGATTCGCGGCAGTACGTGTCGCCGCAGGATCTGGGTCTGCGTCAAACCGGTGACACGAGCTGCCGCTATGTACAGTTCCTCACGCACCGCAAGAGTAACGCTCCTCACAACACGTGTAAGGCCGGGGGCGGCTAGTACTCCGAGGGTGATCATTGCCACGGGTGTGCTGTTGCTGACGACAGCCAGCACCAGCAGGATGATCACCAAGCCAGGGATTGACAGCGCGATGTCAGCTGCGGCCGTCACCAATCGGTCTGTGATGCCGCCGGCGTATCCGGCGATTAGACCAAGCGGGATTCCGATCGAGAAGGTGGTGACCAGAGCGATCAGAACGCCCAGGAATGCTGGTCGCCCGCCGAACAACAGGCGGCTCAGGATGTCGCGTCCGAGGTAGTCAGTTCCCAACAGATGGGTTCCGGACGGAGCTCCGAAGGTATGCATAAGGTCCTGCACGTTTGGGTCGTACGGCGCGAGCACTGGGGCAGCCGTACAGGCGAGGATGACCACAACCAGATAGATCAGCGCCACCACTCCTAGCGGTCGACGCCTGATCGTGCGCCACCATCTTGACGTGTGCCGCCGCCGCGCGCCAGTGGAGGTCACGGCGGGCGTCGTCTGCTCAGCTCTGCTCATGAGCGGCGGATCCTCGGATCCAGCCAGCCGTAGGCAAGATCGACTAGGAGATTGACTACGACAACAATGAGGGTGAAGACTACAGCCACTGCTTGAACGGTTGGCAGATCGTGGCTCTGAGTGGCTGATAGAGCAAGCCCACCGAGGCCAGGCAGAGCGAAGACCGACTCAACGAGTACTGTGCCGCTCAGAAGCCCGACGAAGAGCAGGCCCATTACCGTGATCACCGGAATAGCCGCGTTCCGCAGCGCGTGCTTGAGCACTATGGACCTGCGCGGTAAGCCGTTGAGCTCGAGCGTACGCACGAAATCCCGACTGAGCGCATCGAGCATCGACTCGCGGGTCTGCTTGGCAATCGCGGCGAGCGTGCCAAACGAGAGCGAGAGAACGGGTAGAAGCAGTGATCTCAGCCACTCCAATGGGGACTGGCCGGGCGAGATGTAACCGGTGGCGGGCAGGAGCTTCACCGATACTGCGAGCGCTGAGACGAGCAGCAGCGCGAGCCAGAAGTTTGGAAATGCGAGCCCCGCCATTGAGATCACGTCTACTGCGCGGCCGAGGACGCCGCCTCGGACTGCACTGGCCACGCCTAGGCCGATTCCGATCACACCCGACACGATCAGCGAGCCGATCACGAGAGAGAGCGTGACTCCAATTCGGCTCTTGATCTCACCCCAGATTGAGATACCGCCCGTTAGTGAGGTCCCGAACGAACCGTGCAGCACCAGCTGTGTAAGCCAGTGCCAGTACTGCGTCCAGATTGCCTCGTTCAACCCGAGCTGGGCGCTCAGGTGAGCGTACTCCTGCCGGGTCGCGGTCGGCCCCAAAATGGAGGCGACCACGTTGCCCGGCGTCAGCGATAGCAACACGAATGTGATGGCCGACACGACGAGGATCAGCGGAAGCGAAACGAGCAGCCTATGAGCTAATAGTTGACGCATCGGCCTTCACACAATCCGCTTAGTTTGGCTCGATGTTTCCGAGATCCACAGAGAACGTGGCCGGTCCTACACGCACGCCCTTGATCGACTTCACCGAATAGAACGGGCTGCGGATCTGCGCCAGCGGCACACCGTAAGCTTGGTTCGTCAGGCGCGCGACGATCCGCTTCCAGTAGGGGGTTGAGTTCGGTGATGCGGCCCCGGTGGTCCACAGCTTCTGTAGGACCGGATCCGTGAAACCGTCCTGAATGTTCGATGTGGGCTCGAACACCTGCTGGATGAACTGCCAGGTGGTCTGCGTACCCCAGGCGAACACCCAACCGCCGAACGTCTTGGAGTTGAGGCCGCTGACGATCCCATTTACGTCAGGTTCGCTGGTTACGTTTACCTTGACTCCGATCGCCTGCAGATAGGGCAGGATCGCTTGAGTCATGCCATCGGCCTCAGCGCTCGATCCGGCTAGAGTAAGTACGGGAAGTGTGAAGCCGCTGCCGTAACCGGCCTCCTGCATCAACTGCTTGGCCTTCGTGGGATCGTAAGGGTACGTGTTTGCGAGCTTTGGTTGCCACGCATCGAGCGTGGGGAACTCACTCGTCGGCTTGCCGAGTCCTCCCAACAGGGCCTTGGTGACGGCGGTGCGGTTGATCGCGTAGTTCAGCGCCTGGCGGACCTTGACGTTCGCCAGCGCGGGGGTGTTCTTTCCAAAGTCGGTAAAGAACATCGTCATGAATCCGACGGGCGCCAACTTGACGTCAAGACCGGCCGACTGGGCGGCCGAGTACGTCGATGGATCGCCAGCTGCGAAATCTATCTGCCCAGCTTCCATGGCTTGTAGCGTCGAACTAGGCGTGGCGATCACCTTCAGCTCGACCTTGCGGTAGTGGATCTGGCTCGGATTCCAGTAGTACTTGTTCGGTACATAGGTGTAGTGATCGCCCGCGACTGTGCCGCTTGCCTGCAGCACGTATGGTCCAGCCCCATCGGTCGAACTGTTCAGCGCTGTCGGATGCTTCAGCGCCTTTGGGCTGATGATCTCACCGACCTGAGCGTTCTGGTCGAGGATCCGCTCCATGATCGGGTTTCCGCTCGATAGATTGATGCGGACGGAGTACTTACCCCTCGCCTGCACCGAGCGGATCGATGCCGCGTAGGCAGCCAACGGTCCCTTTGCCGCGATGAAATAGTCGATCGAAGCCTTGACCGCGGAGGCCGTCAGCGGAGTTCCATCGCTGAATCGCACTCCCTTACGGAGCGTCAGGTCGAAAGTCTTGTTCCCTTTGCCGACATAGCCCCACTTTGTAGCCAGGCCAGGGACGAAGGTGCCTTTGGCTGTCTCGAAGATCAACGCGTCATAGGCCAGTGTCTGTGCGTATATGTATGGCCCGTTTCCGTCCTTGGCCGGGTTCATGCTGACGGGCTGCGTGGGGATTGCGACGGTCAGGAGCTGACCGAGCTTCTTTGCGCTATGTCGAGAGTGCGCAGCCGCGCTGCCAGCACACGTGATTAGGCCCGTCGCCAGAAGCACTCCAAACAATCGGCTCACTGCTGTAGTGCGCACACTCCGCCTCGATTTGATGCTTCTGATTCTCATGGACGACGATCTGCTCATCTTCTGAACCCTCCCTCGATTCACTACAACTGCGTTGGTTTATGGTGTGTGGCTCCCCCGGCGGTGACCCCGTGCCTGAGGATTCTCTGAAGCTCAGGCGAAGCAGCGTCATGAACCGGTCGGGTCGCGTTGGGCTTCCCGCCGAAGTCGTGGGTGACGTTCTCGGAGCCGGTGCTGTATGCCGGCCATCCGGCCTTGCCATACCTGATGAAATCCCGCCATGCGGTGCTGAGGTCTTCGCGTGTTTGCTGGTAGCCGGGCAGGCTCGTCTCAAGATGGGCCAGCAGATCGAAGAGGTACAGGAGCTCCACTGAGTGAAACGCGCCCCAGTCTTCTCCGCATGGCTCCGCGTTCACGGTGTAGAGCCACGCGGCACCACCCGCGTCGGCTTGGGCGGCTGCCATCGCAGCCGCGGGGCGCCGGTAGATGACGTCGGTCAGGAACGCCTCTCTGATGTGTTCATAGGTCGGATTCGCGAACCGCACCTCGGCACGGCGCCGGTAGGTTTCAAGTGTGTCCTCCGGGCTCTCGAAGCCAAGCGACTTAAGCTCCGCGAGCAATGCCGTCCGACTGCTTGCTAAGAAGGCGTCGCCTCCATGTACACGAAAGATGGCCACTTCGTCGCGGGCGGTACCGATAAGCAGCGGCAGACGACTCGCACCGCCAGCAGCCATGGACTCCTGAGGATCACGAGGGAGCACTACCTCGTCGAGCACTACACCCCAAGAGCGGCCGCCGGGGAGATTGCGCTTGCCAATGTCTTGGTCGATGATCTGCATCTGGGCCCGCAGAATCACCTCCGGTGAGAGCATGCGCAGGTTCTCCAAGTCGGTGACACTGGCCGCTCGCATGAAGGCACGAGCCATCGCATCAGCTGTGTGGATCGATGAGACCCGGCTGGTACCGCCGCTCTGGAGAATCGCCTTGTCGAAGCTGCTTCTAGCCTCGGGCATCGCCAGCAGTGCGCCGATGCTGAACGCCCCGGCCGACTGTCCCACCACAGTGATGTTCTGGGAGTCGCCACCAAACGCCGCAATGTTCTCCCTGACCCAGCGAAGCGCCGCGGCCTGATCCTGGAGCCCAAGGTTGCTTGTCTCGGCCCAGTCGTCGCCGCCCAGGCCGGCCCAGTAACCGAATCCGAGCACTCCGACCCTGTAGTTGCAGCTGACCACAACGGCGTCCAACTGGTTGGCCAGCGCCTGTCCGTCGGTGACCGCGGAGGCTGCGTCTCCACTCTCGAAACCACCACCGTAGATCCAAACGACGACCGGGAGGCGGCGAGCCGGGTCCGGTGTCCAAACGTTGAGATAGAGACAGTCCTCGCTGATCTGTGCCGGACCACGGGCGGCAAGGCGAAGGACTTCAACGGCCGTGTGCCCGGCGCGATGAGGTGGGTTCGATCGCTCACCCGCGCGACGCGCGGCCGTTTCACCGACAGGAGCTTGCTGGGCCTGCAGCGGGGCCGGGCGGAAGCAGGTAGCGTCAAGCTCACCCGCCGCTGGTGGGAGAGGTTGCGGCGGCCGGAAGCGAAACTTGCCTACTGGTGGCGCGGCAAACGGGATCCCGGCGAACACGGCTCGGCCGGTCCCGTACTGGATTCCGCGGATGCGTCCGCGCGCAACATCGGCGACGATTGACCGGGTCTTACCGCTCACGAGTCACCGTCCCTGGTGTCGTTGCCGAGCTCGAGGTCGAGCATCAGCGACCCCAGGCTCTTGCCATGGATGTCAAGAGCCAGGGAGACAGTCACGCCGCCGCTGAGCGCGTTCTCCAGAACGAATTTGAGGGCGCCAAGCTGCGGAAGCTCATATCTGGTCACGTTTCCGTGGACCATGCCGGCGAAGTGGTCCTTTACGCGCGCGGGAGTTAGTTGCCGCTCGAGCAGGTCGTAGTCTTCGGCCCGGTACGCAATCACGGTGATGTCTGAGGTGTCCCCTTTATCGCCGGCTCTCGCATGTGCGACTTGATAGAGCTTCACCGGGACGCCTCCACCGCGGCTGTGAAGTACTCGGTGTGAGCGCTTACGCAATTCCTCGGGAGGAGCACCGAAACGATCCCCACGCTTTCGTCGGCATGTCTGCGTGCGCCGGCCCCGCCGGCTGGCCCATCCAGCCAAAGAGCGGTGACCTCCAAACCGATCCGTTGAGCGTGTCTGAGTTCGGCTGTGCGACCCGCGACACGTACCCTGACCTCCGCCGGATCGGGCCCCTCCGGCTGTCGATCATCGCAGCGCATGGAGTCGATGCCGATGAGGTCAAATTTGATGCTCTCGACCGGTAGGCCAATAGACTCCAGGCGATCACGCACGATGTCGATCGCGAGGCGGCCCCTGGCGACGCAGTTGGGTCCAGCGTAGGAGATCTGTCCCTCGCCGATGAACCCGTCGCGGTAGCCAACCGACACCTTGAGGCTCGTGGGTCTGGGTGAGCCGGTGACACCTGAGACTGAAATCACATCCGGGGCAACCTGCTCGATCGTCGCTTTGGAGAAGTCTGCCGTGACGTCAGGAGTGAGATACCTGGCGGGGTCGTGGACCTCGTAGAGCAACTGTTCGACTACCGTGGCGACACTGACGGTGCCCCCGCTGCCGGGAGTCTTTGTGATGGTGAACGAGCCGTCGGCACACACCTCCGCGATTGGCATGCCGACACGGCTCAGGGCGGCTACAGGCTTAATGTCCGGATCAGCGAAGTAGCCGCCCGTGACCTGTGCGCCGCACTCGAGCAGGTGACCGACGGCGGTGCCCACTCCGAGGAGATGCCAGTCATCCAGTTTCCACCCAAGTTCATATGCCAGCGGTGCCAGGAACAAGGACGGATCGGCCACACGGCCCGTGATAATCACGTTGGCAGTACTTTCAAGCGCGGGCATCAACGCCTCGATGCCCAGGTAGGCGTTGGCGGAGATGATTCGGTCCCCGAGGGAAGCAACGCTCGCGTCACGCTCAAGCAGAGGAAGATCGCTGCCTGCGACGACTTCCATGACGTCATCACCGGCGATCGCAGCCACGTTGAGGGCGGTCAAGCCCAGAGCAGCAGCTGTTTCGGAAACCAGCCGTCCCGCGGCCAGCGGGTTGGCGGCTCCCATGTTGGTGATGATCCTGGTCCCTCGACGCGAAGCCGCCTCCAGGACCGTGACCAGCCGGTCCTCGAGCCATTCGCTGTAGCCCAGGTCGGGGTCTCTCAGCTTCTCGAGCTGAGCTTGAGCGATCGTGCGCTCTGCCAGGCACTCAAAGACGACATAGTCGAGATCTCCGCACTCGATCAGTTCGAGTGCGGGCTCAATGCGGTCGTCGGCAAAGCCGGCTCCAGTTCCGATGCGTACCGTCGCAGCCATTCCTCTCGGCACGCGATCCTAGAGTTGATCATTACAAAAGGGAAATGATCATTTGGTATGTATTAGTGCCGCTGACGCATTAGTCTGATAG
>JAKAED010000134.1 GCA_021820105.1 Actinomycetes bacterium
GGCCTGATCGTCACCGCCCGCTCCACCAGCGCCCGCCGGATCGTTTGATCCGCCACGCCCAAGCGCTGACCGATGCTGTGCAGCGTCCACCCATCTCGATACAGGACGACCGCCTCGTCAATCTGCGCCTCGGTCATGACCGGCCGCGTCTTGCCTGCACGGGCGACGTGCTTGGCGACCGTCGTGCGATGAAGATCGTAGACCTTCGCCAGCTCGCAGACACGAGCACCGGCCTCATACTCGGCGATCAACGCCTCCAGCTCGGCCGGGGACAGCCGCCGCTGAGCCTGGCGGACCACCCTCACATTCGGACCCCGCGCATCCTCGAACACCGTCACCGGCGCTTCTTGGGCCACCTTGCGGCCGTTGCTGACCCGGCCAAGTAGCCGCTTTACCAGGGACTTTGCGGACGTGCCTGAGTTTGAGAACTCTCTACGTAGGTCCATTGAGAAAAACCCCGGTAAGCGGACACCATCGAGGAGAACTGGTGGCACCTGCTGATCGTCGGCGACCCGCATCAGTCAAAGCCGATCTGTGCCGCCGGACTGTGGTCACGACTCGAGCAGCAGGCTGATCGCCAACAGTCACGCGCCGAGCTGACCGCCAACCTCAGAGCGCGAGAACACGACGACCAGCACCAACAACTGCTCGAGGGCTACGCCGCCCGCGGCGAGTGCACCAAGCACCCGACCAGACCTCCGGCGAAGCGTGCCGCGCTCGAAGCCGCCTACCGCGACTGCACGGACGGCAGGCGGGGCACTCGTGATCAATCCCTCAGGCGGCCGTGCCACATCCACCCTCCGATCGATCAACAACAACAACCTCGTTGTGTTGACCGATGGAAACCAGCGACCGAATCCATCTCGGCGTGAACGTACCCAACGCTCATAGCGGAAGCGCGATCTTGAGATGCGGCTAACCGAACGCGTCGGCGTAGTCGTTCGCGAATTGCTCAAAACGTCGCGCGGGGTGGCCCAGGATCGCTGAGACGTCATCGGTGATCCAGGCGGCGTCTCCCGCAGCGATCAGCGCGAATGCGCTGGCGTTTTGGGCGGCGATCGGCTCGGGCACGCCGACGCTCATCATCGCTTGCTTGTCCTCCTCAACGGTGCGTGCACTGAATGTGATCGAACGATGAAGCACGTTGGAGAGCGTGCCGGCAACATCACCGTATGAGAGCAATTCGGGGCCGGTCGGCAAGTAGGTCTTCCCGACGTGCCGGGTCGGTGAAGCCGCGATCGCGGTCGCGACAGCGGCGACATCGCGCGCGTCGATGAATCCGACCTGTCCGGTTCCCGCGCTGGATGAGAAGCTGCCGGTCTTTGCGATTGCGGGGGCGAGCATCAGGAAATTCTGCATGTAAGCGTTGTTGCGCAACAGCGTGTGCGGGAGTCCGGAGGCCGATAGTGCCTCCTCGATCTCCGTCTGCCAGCGGCGTCGCAGGATCGGGGAGTCCACCGAGGCCTTGCTCGTGATCTTGACCACGTGTTCAACTCCGGCGCGGACCGCGCTCTCGATCACGTTGAGCTCTTGCGCCACCACTGGCGCCGTGACAAGGATAACCCTCGTTACGCCGTCCATCGCAGCGTCGATCGTCGCGCGGTCATCGAGATCGCCGATCACGACTTCGGCACCGACTGCTGCCAGGGTCGATGCTTTTTCGGGGCTCCGGACGAGGACCCGCACTGGTATGTCGCGTTCCGCGAGCAGCCGCGTCGCCTCGGTCCCGACCTTGCCGGCTGTGGTGATGAAAACCATGGTCAGACCGCCACACGTCCGCCATCGGCCGGCAGAATCGCACCGTAGACGAAGCTCGCGTCGTCCGACGCCAGGAAGGCGACCGCGGCGGCGATCTCGGCTGGTGAGGCCCCTCGTCCCGCCGGGAGCGTTGATGCGAGCGCGTCGAACATCTCGCCCATCGCGGCGCTCGCCGGTGTCCGGGTCGGGCCGGGCGCTACGACGTTGCCCCGCACACCGCCGGGGCCGTACTCGGCGGTCCACGCTCGCGTCAGCGCCTCGAGTGCCGCCTTTGAAGCGCCATAGGCGGACAGGCCACTCATGCCGATCGTCGCGGCCATCGTCGAGATGCTGATGATCGCGCCGGCGCCCTTGGCGACCATGTTCGGGGCGATCGCGGCAGTCAGGAAGAACGGGGCCTTCACGTTGACAGCAAAAGTGGCGTCGAAGTCGGCTTCGTCGAGTTGGTCGGTTGGGCCGCCCGGGAAGATTCCGGCGTTGTTGACCAGGATGTCCACGTCCGCGGCCTCCTTCGCGAGTCGCTTGACGTCCTCGAAGTTGCCCAGGTCAGCTGCGACGAACCGAGCCTGACCGCCCTCCGCCACGATCTGGGCGACAACCTCCGCTCCACGCTCGGGATCGCGGCCGCTGATGATCACCGCGGCTCCGTCGTGCGCCAACCGCTCGGCGGCCGCACGGCCGATGCCAGAGGTGCTTCCGGTGATGAGTGCAGCTTTGCCGATGAGGTTCATATCGCGTGGGTCCTTTCGGAGATGCATTGACGGGTGGCTGCTGAGCGGCAGACTGGATTACGCGTTCCAGTCTGCATTGAGCTTATCACTGATTGGAACACACGATCCATACTTAGCTAGACTTCCGGCATGCCAACCCAGCCACCAGCCGCACCTCGCGGGCTGACGCGAAAAGGTCAGGCGACCCGCGAGCGAATCGTCGCGACCGCGGCCGACCTGATCTTTGAGAAGGGCGTGGACCACACCACGATCGATGATGTGCGGACCGCGGCGAACGTCTCAAGCTCGCAGCTCTACCACTACTTCGACGATAAGCCCGCGTTGGTTCGAGCCGTGGTCGAGCACCAGGCGGACACGATCGTCGGGGGCCAGGAACAGTTCGACCTCAGCAGTCTGCGCGGTTTCAGGAAATGGCGCGAATTCGTCGTCAGCTATGAGCGTTCCCTCAACTGTCGCGGTGGCTGCCCGATCGGGTCACTCGGCGGCCAACTCTCAGAAACAGACCAGGACGCCCGAGAGACTCTTGCCGTCGGCTTCAAACGCTGGGAGCAAACGATCCGTACTGGCTTGCGAAGCATGCAGGAGCTCGGACGTCTGCGGCGCCAGGCAGACCCCGACAAGCTAGCCCTCGCCACCCTCGCCGCACTACAGGGCGGCCTGCTGCTCAGCCAGATCGAGCGGAATACAAGACCCCTGGAAGCTGCACTCGACGCGATGATCGACCTAATCGAAAGCCAGAGCGCCAAACGCGCGTAGTCCCGCACCGGCAAGTGCTTCCTGGCTTTGCTGGGGGCCCGCCAACGCATCCGCCCATTGAGCAGGCCGGGGCAGATCACAGTCTCCGTCGAAACCGGTCCGGCTCAGATCGCAGTGAATCCACCCGTGGCCTCCACGGCAATCAGCAGTCACGTCACGCGCCGAAGGACACGAGCTTCCACCGGGGTGAGGAGCTCTCTTCAAAGCCACCCACCACACACAAGGGCCACCAGACGGCAGACGGCCCCTTCCCGGACAAGCCAGATGGTGGCGCCGCCGGCCGGGGTGTCAAGGTCGCTTCGCTCCCTTCCCCTCGCTACCGCTCGGTGACACCCCGGCCGCACGGCGCGCAATCGCCAGGAATCCGGGAAGGGGCAGCCCTGGACGGCACGTCCAGAGTCCCCAAGCCTCGCGGCACCACCACACCCGTCACTGCGCACCCGTTTGACACTGCGGCGACTGCTGGCAACCGTGCCGATCATCCGCTCGCTCTTGGTCCTGCGCGTAGGCGGTCGACACGTCCACGAGCCGGCGTGGTGAGGTGCGTAGGACCCTTACCCAGATCGCGCGTGCGCTGTATGGGTATGACCGCAAGATGTCGACGTCGGATCGCCGGCGGGTGCGGGAGGCGCTGACGAATCTCTGGAACGCGGAGATCGGTTTGCGGTTGTATGACCCTGACCGGGGTGATGGCCTGATCGCGGACTGGACGGTGAAGGGCCGGTTCCTGCAGGAGTTCCAGTACGGGCGTGAGCTTGCCGCGCTTGAGGAGGGCGTCGAGGTCCCGCCAGAGGTGATCGGGTCGCTGCGTGATGAGACGCTCGTGTTCAGGCTCGCTGACTGGCTGGTCGAGCGGCCCTGAGGACGAGCAGTGGCGGCATCTGCTGGACTGGCCGATCCAGCGGAGCATGGGCAGCGGGATGGGCAAGCGGCTGTGGGTGTTTGTCGAGACCGAGCTCGGTTACGAGCCGCTCGCTGACGACAGCCCATACGAGGTGTTGGAGGTCCCGTTGACCGATGATGTGTACATCGAGCTCGGCGCGCACTGCAACCGTCTGGCGGATAACCGCAAGGCGATCAAACGTGGTCTTGAGCGGGTCCTTTAGATGGACCACCGGTATGTGGGGCAGACCGGCGAGCACGGACCGGGGTGCGAGCTGGTCCCCGGCCGCGGGCCGGCGGCTGATGTGCTGCGGGTCGTCCGCCACCGCCGCGACTGAAAAAAGGGCGCGCGCAAGACCCTATGGCGTGTACGCGCCGCGTGCCGACCGGTCACACACCCGTGCTGGTGGCGTGAACCGCCTCGCTCACCGCGCCAGAGGATCGACAGTCGCACAGGCTGAAAGACGGGGCCAACGTCGACGAGCCAGGGGGTGAGCCCAGCTGCAGACCAGCACGTGGCTGACGATCCGGCGAACCTGGATCTGGCGAGGAGCGGGTTCCTCGAGCAACTGGCAGGGAGACCTCTTTTCGTGTTGCCGCCTGCGCGCGGTGGTGTTCCTCGTTCCTGTCACACGCAGCGGGGCTTGTGCGCCTACGGTGTGATGAGTGGGTGGCGGATGCCGCTGGGTCCTGACGATATTGCCGCGGCGGAGACGTTCTCTCACGACCTAGATCCAACGAGCAGTCACAGACAAGATCGCTGCTCGGTGGTCGTCGTCGTGGTCGGCGGTCGGTCTTGCGGTCGTTGAGCTACGGTGTCGGCGGTTGGTTGTCGACCTGTTTCATTCGATGCCAGTGCTTGCCGCCGTCCTTGGTGGCGTATAGCGAGCCGCCGTCTTGGATCCAGCCATAGTCGGCGGTGATGAACTGGATTGCGGCGCCGCCTTTGAACCGGGGGGCTGGCATTTGCTGCCATGTGCGTCCGCCGTTCGTGCTCTTGGCCATTACACCGCCCCGGAAGTAGGCGAACAGGTTATCGGCGTTCGAGGCCGAGATCTCGGCGGCGAGGGCACCTTCCACTCTCGGGCTGACGGCAACGTTATGGGTGCTCCAGCTCAGTCCGTCGTTGGCTGTTGTGCTCACCGAGGTTCGGTCGGCGACTCCGTTGGCGGCGTGGAACTCCTGCACAACCCCGTGGTTACCGAAGAAGAGCGGTGGCCCGCAAATGAGGTTGACTGACCGGCTGGCCGGCGGCTGGCAAACCGCCGCTCGCTGCCAGGTCCTGCCACCGTTGGACGTTCGGTAGATGCGGTTTCCTGCGTTTATCCAGCCTGCTTGGGTGTTGGTGAAGTCGATGGGACCGGGCTTCGGCGGCAGCCTTCCGATTCGGCGCCAATGTCGAGCACCGTCAGTCGTGCCATACAGCACCTCCGGCATGACGGCCTTCCCGCTGCCGGTTACAGCGAAGCCAGTGCGAGCGTTGACGAAGCTGACCCAGGGTGCGATACGGCAATCAGGGAAGGGTGATGTACGCCAGTGATGACCGGCATCGGTAGAGATGGCGATTTGGCCGAGAGACCGGTTGGCTCCGGCGGGATCGGGGTCGGCGCATGTTCCAGGATGTGTTCCGCCACCGAGCGAGACCAACAGAGTCTGCGGATCCGGAGACGAGACGAACAAAATGTCCTCGATCGCGTCCGCTGTCAAACCGGGAATTGCGACGTCTGACCAAGAGCGACCACCGTTCCAGGTCATGTAAAAGCCAGCGCCGTTCACAGCCCAGCCGACTCCCGGGCTGAGCAGACCGGAGTAGGCAATGGACGGCGGCGAATACGGGTTTGCCGCGCCGATCTGCGAAGCCGTGTGCGCGCCTGCGACTGGGCCCGATCCACTACCTCGACCATTCGCGGCCGCGCCTGCGCCACCGCCGCCGCTACCGAAACCGATGAATGCACCGCCGAGCCCAGCAGCGAATAGGAAGCCCCCGACCATCCATCTGCGGCGCCTGCGACGACGCGCCTCCTCGAACAACACTTCCGGGGACGCCTGAACCAGCTCCCTGGCAGTGCCCGTGCGAGCACGCGACGAGAGTTGGGTGCTCATCCCTTCACCGCCTCGATCATTTCGATCAGCTCACTCTTGCGGTACCCGTTCCGGCGGGCTGTCGCGACGAGCTCATGCACCTGGGCCAGCAGATCACTCTTCTGCCTAGTCCCGGTTACCTTGATCCCTTGACCCCGCCGGAACTCCAGAAGCCCCTCGTCGCGCAACATGTGCAGCGCACGCAAAACCGTATTGCGATTCACCCCAAGCACCGCCGCAAGGTCACGAGCAAGCGGCAGCCGCTCACCCGGCCCTGCCTCGCCGTCAGCGATCGCGCGCCGAATCTGGCTCGCGACCTGTTCATGCAGCGCAATTGGATCGCTCTTGTCGATTTCAGAAAGCACGATGGTCCTAGCAAAGCTAGAACCATTCGATCTGAATCACAAGTGCAATCGACGGCGTCGTTGAGCCCGATTCCTCGCGGATCCGGCCGTGACGAGTACGCGCCACCGCTCCGCCTGGCGATTGTGCTGGTAGAAGCGCTAGTGGACGGCGGATGATCGCTTGCGCAAAGGCAACTCCGCCGAGACCTGCTTCGGGCATCACTGATGCATCTCACGACCCGCGGCGACTCCCCCTTCGCGCGGAGTTGCGGCTATTTGGGGCGCAGCCTCTATGCGTTGGCGATCGCGGAGACGATCGGCTGGTAGAACCCGGTCTGGTCGGGCATCTGCCAGACGATGTTCTTGAAGCCGGCCGCGGCCAAGGCAGAGGACAACACCGGTCGTGTGAGGGCGCGGTAGGCGGTGCGGCGTTCTAAGACCGCCCAGTCGCCGCCACTGCTTTGCATGGTGAAGTGGCGCAGGGTGTAGCGGTCCTGGGACAGCCAGTCCCAGACCTGAAACGAGATTCGCTCGCCCAACTCAGTGGGGAAGCTCCGCGGCGGATCGCCGCTCGGGCGTTGCTGAACGATTGCGTCGTAGTCACGGATCGACGCCAGCAGCACGCCACCGGGACGAAGGACTCGTCGCAGAGCCACACAAGCCGTAGTCAAGGCATCATCATCCAAGAGGTGTGGCAGAGCGTTGTCGAACGACAGCGCTACGTCGAACTCTCCAGCGTTAGGGACATCCAGGACACGGACGTCGGCGACGGCAGTCGTTATCGACAGCCCACGTGACGCGGCCTCACGCGCGCACCGCCGCACCGATACGGCGCTGATGTCGCTGGCCGTCACCTCAAACTCCCGTGCCGCCAGACCAAGCGCTTGTGTGCCGATGCCACACGAGGCATCAAGCACCCGTCCAGAAAGCAGACCGTGTTCCGCGCGAAGCAAGCCGGTGATGACCTCAGCCTGCCTCGCGATGGTGGCGTTCCAGTCGGCGAAGATGAGGTGATAGTCCTCCGCCAGGTCGTCATAGAAATCAGCGGGACTCGCTTCGAGCGCCACCCCAGGGATCATAAGGCGACCCCACCCGCCGCGAGACAAGACAAAGCCATGGCGTGCCGCGCCACGCTCCGCCACGCATGCCGTGCTCCCTCGGCCCTGCTTCAAGTGCGCGACGAGCATCTCGAGATCCGGGCGCCGCACCTGCCTTGCGCGGAGTGCGTTCAAGTGGCGAAGCTATAGCCAACCGCGGGGATTGCGGCGCTATCGCAGTCTGGGGGTTGGGCATGTGCGACGCCCGCGCGTCGCCACGTACTGGGCACAGGTGAGCCGTAGCAAGCTGCCAGTCAGCGCTACGGTCAAGCGGCAAGCTTTTCGGTGCGCGCTCGCCGGGCGGTGAACCCGAGGTGCTTATCTACGGTGTGCGCTCGATCATCGCGATGAGTTCGTCTCGCCGGAAGCCGTGTAGGCGGGCGGTGTCGAGGAGTTCTTTGACTTTGGCTAGCACTGCTCCCTGTTCGGGGGTGCCGGTCACGATGATCGCGCGGCCGCGACCCATTTCCAGGAGTCCTTCGTCACGGAGCAGATGCAGGGCCCGCAGGACCGTGTTGGTATTCACGCCGAGAACGGCCGCGAGGTCTCGTGCCTGAGGGACGCGGTCGCCTGGTCGGGCTTCACCGTTGCCTATCGCCCGGCGGATTTCGGCGGCAACCTGCTCGTGCAGCAGGGTTGGGTTTGAGCGATCCACCGGGTTGAACGGCGGCGTCGCACGTGTGGGGTCGCCAGAGTTGACAGCGCTCATAACGCCATCGATACTAGCTTCAATGGCAATGGAGGATCTGCACTCGCGCCGACGTCGGCCCGGACGGTCTGCACGCGAGCTCGTGCGGGCCCTGTTTCCGGAGGCGCGTAGGCGCGAGCGTCGGCGCCGTCTCGGCTATGCGTCGCTACTCCTGCTCGTGGCCTTCTGTGCGGTGGTTGTGGTGAAGGCCAGCGAGCCACCACAGAAGCCTGCCGTTGCGGTCCGGGTGCCGAGGCACGCGGTGGCGAGTTCGGTCGCGCTGGCTCCCAGCGATCACTTCTCGACGCTGAGCGTGATCGGCGACAGGCTGCTGCTGTCAGGCGGTCGCCAGTTCGCGGTATCCCCGGGATATGAGGCCTCGCTCACGAACGGGCGTATAGCCGGAACCTGCAACGCGGCGATCGTGGATCCTCGAACACTCGTGATAGGGCCGGTGAGGACGGCCAACTGTGGTGACCCCAGCTTGTACGGAGAGCATGTGATGCCGGTCGCCTATGTACGCAGGGGCAGCGCAGCCGGCAGCAACGGCCCAATGCTCGCGATCAGCATCGCGGTAGCAACTCCCGGCGCGCGCGACGGCTACACGCTTGGCCCGGTCTTGACCACCTACCCGTACTGCTCGGGCTGCCAAGCGACCTGGATACGCGGTGACGGATTTCTCTGGGTCTATAACCCGACCGCCAACCAGCACAAGCGCGGTGGCGAGCTGTTCCGAATCTCCGTGAAGACTGGGAAGGTCCTGCGCCGCTGGAGCATGCCGTCGATCCTGCGTCCGCTGCTGGCCGCTGACTCAGACGGGCTCTGGCTGTCCCCCTCAATCGAAAGTGGAGTGCCCGGCCCGCTCCCACCCCCCGCGGACCTGATCCAATACGAATCGCTGTACCGAATCGCGCCGAACGCAACCAAGCCCAAACGGGTCCTGATCGAGGGCGGTGACGGAGCCCGGTGGCTGACAGCCGCCGGTCACACAGCATCCGCGGCGGTATCGGTTCCCAAGAGCCTCGGCTTCTCAACCGTCTGGACCTTCACCGCCAACAAGCGACCCACGCACGGTCCCGAGCTCAGTGACAGCCCGATGGGAGCCGAATTCGGCGTCGGCTCCCCGACCGTCGCAGGCAGCCCGACCGAGGGGTACTTCAACGTAGTCCTCGACAACGGCAAAGAATCCGTCATTCAGGTGAAGCCCAACAGCCGCCACGAGGCAACAGTCGCAGCCGTCCGCTCGCGCTACGCCAGCCAAGAAGAACCCAACCCAGCCGTGATCACCCTCGACGGGTCGCTGTTCTACCTCGACACCTCAGGCAATACCGCCAAAGACCTGCGCCGCGTAACAACGCATTAGACGCAGACCGAAGTGGCAGGACGGCTCCCAGCTCTGGCCCAGACAGTCATCACGACTCGCCAACAGCAGCGGACACCTCTCCGTTGCAAGGCGTCGATCTGCCCCGACATATCCGCCCGAAACATCAGCACCAGTGATCGCAATGCGGGATGCCGCGCACCCGGTCACAGCCGTCCGCGGCTCGCGCCTGGCCACCTGTGACAGAGAGGCCGCGTCCCGCATCCGTGCCAGCAGGGGCATCTCGAACCAGGCGCCGAGATGCACCCTTTGCGCGGATCTGGAGGGCCGGCGTGGTCCGAACTGTGGTCCGTCTCAGGCGGCTGCTCCTGTCGGCTGGCCGTGCCGGATCACGCGTTGGGGGTTGAGA
>JAKAED010000135.1 GCA_021820105.1 Actinomycetes bacterium
GTTCGGGGTGATATCGATCAGATGATGGAACGGCCCGAGGCGCAGCGCGTCAGGCTGCCGAGATCCGGCGAGCAGCCCTGTGGGCGCGTAGAGGGAGGGGTGGGCGGAGAAGTTGAGGTAGTAGGCGAGGGTCTGCATGGCGCGCGCGGGCTAGGTGAGCTGGCCGGCGACGTGTGGCCAGACCGCGTTTGCGGCCTCCCCGAGCAGATCGCCGATGTGGGGGCCCTCAAGGTCGGGGTAGGTCTCAAGTAGTTCGGTGCGGGTCGCCTCGTAGGCGTCGATGTACTGCTGTCGGGTGGTGACGCCGTCGGCGAGGCCTTCGTTGTCGGCGAAGCTGAGGAGAGACTGCTCGGCGTGCGCGTAGGCAAGCTCGGCTAGGTCAGAGGTGTGTGTGGTCATGAGACTCGACGGGTTGGTTGACGGCGATGTAGAGCTCGATCGCGTCGCGGAGCACCGCGCTGATCGACTTGCCGGTGGCGGCGAGGTGTGCAGCCAGCCAGGCGGACTGTTCGGGCGGGGCCCGGAAGCAGAGCTTGTTGGCCTGCGAGAACTGAACGCCCGGGAGAAAGACAGGATCGGCCACGGCGCGTTCAGGCGAACAGCGTGAGTGCCTGGTGTGCTGGCTCAGGCTTCGGCTCACTCGGCAGGTGCAGATCGACCGTGAAGCCGTACTTGGTGCCGTAGCGGGTGTGGAACGCCTTGATGGGCCGGTAGGCGTGCTGAAGGTCAGCGACTGTCGCGGTCGGGGCGACGCCGCGACGACGACTCTTGTCGGCCTCGGCCAGCAGGGTGATGAGCTTGGCGGCGGACTTGACCGGAGCCGACCAGTACGGCCAGCCGTCGCTGCAACTGTTGACCCCGTCAACGAGGGATTGGAAGGTCCGTGCGGCGCAACCGAGGACGGGCTGCCTGCTGTAGCGGATGACCCAGTCCTGAATCTCGTATTCGTTGGCGAAGAGCATGAAGGGGAGCGGCCCGCCGTGGGAGGAGGTACGGCGGGCCGCTGGGTGGGAGGGAGAGATGGAACGTCAGCCGGGAGGGCAGCTACGTTCCGCTAAACGGAATGAGCGGCCGGCGGCGCCGGACGCTTTAGTGCAAGCGGAACGGGCGCACCGCCCGGCGGCTTCGGCGCTGTCGCTTAGCCGAAATCTTGTGAGGAGCGGACGGTGCCGTCAGTGTTGAAGAGGGTCACTTCCAGTCCGAGCGGCGCGGACTCGAGCTGCGCGGAGTCCTCGGGCAGATAGTGGAAGTGGACCTCGACGAACGAGTCGTCGACCTGCGGTGCGAACGCGATCTCTGGGTCCGCGACGTTCCAAGACTTCAGACCAAGGCACGCTGTCTCAGGGGACTCGAAGTGGGCGATGGTGGCGACGATCGCCTCGGCTTGCGCCTGGGTGACGGGAACGCCGGCGAGGGAACCTGCGACGAGGACCTCGTCGACCGTTGCGGGTGATGCGGGCATCAGCAGCTCCTACAGGATCTCAATGCCCGTTATGGACTCGAACGGAATCGTGTGCTTGTGCAGATCGTCTGGCCGGGGCTCGACCTCGTTGACCATCACGGCCGCATGATCGGTGGTGCCCATGAGGTGGACGGGGTTGGCGCAGTACGGCACGACGTCGGAGCGATAGGCGAGGTTCACGAGCGAATGCCTGAAGGCATCGAGGCCGCGCGCGATCGTACCAGCGGACTCGTCGCTGAAGGTGATTTGAAACCGGCTGTTGGGCACGTGAGAACTCCAGGGTTGAGGGATGTTCCGAGGCGGCTCGGTCAGGCGAACTGGAAGAGCAGCGAGGTTTGCGGGTCTGCCTGGCGCTCAAGGGTGGAGCGAAACGACCTGCCGCAGTTTGGACAGGACCCGTTGTTGACCGGCCACTTCAGGTCACGGGGGCTGGTGCCGATGCCACGCTTGCCCTTGAGGCTGCCGACCAGCTCGTCGAACAGGCCGTCGGGAGTGACGGTGTAGAAGGTCTCGTTGCCGTGGCCCCAATGCTCGCGCTTGTATTCGGTTCCGCAGTCACAC
This sequence comes from Actinomycetes bacterium, assembly GCA_021820105.1. Lineage (GTDB taxonomy): Bacteria > Actinomycetota > Thermoleophilia > Solirubrobacterales > Solirubrobacteraceae > Palsa-465. Next base: position 2,024 of record JAKAED010000135.1, read on the forward strand.
CGCCAAAGGGGGATGGCCTCCTCGTACTCGATTCGGCGATCGCGTTCCCAGAGCAGCGCCAGCGTGACGCCCGTGTCGAAGATTGGACTCCCGCTGCACGGGGTCGGCTGCAGACTCGGGGTGTCGCGGTAGAGCTGCTCGAGCTGCTCGATGACTTCGGGGTCAGGGTCGTACTCGGAGCAATACCAGTCCTGGTGTTCCATGTAATCGAGGGCCGCCTCAATGAGCAGGTCGTGGCGTTGCTTCTCAGTGAGTTCACTCAGGTTCATGCGAGCACCGACTGAAAGAGGGGAGCTGCTGGCTTTCTGAAAGAGCTACGTTCATGCCGATCAGCCAAGCCAACTGGTTACATCGGGGTTCTCGCCGGCCTCCGCCGCGCGGACGATCTGCGCCATCGTCAGATTCGCCTTGAACGAGTGGCCGATGCGCTGCTCGAGCTGCGCGTATTCGCGGGCCTTGTCGGGCCGCAGCTGGGCCGCCTTGATCAGCGCAGGCGTGGGTGCGAGGACGCAGAACGAGCAGGAGAGACGAGGCATTCCGGCCGCATACGCGGGGTGCACAAGATCAGCGGTCTGTCCGGAGCGGATCCGGTCCCAAACGTGCTCAACGCGCCAGTGAAAGAGCGGCAGGCAGGTGGTCACTTCGCGACGGCCGCTGGATGCGCCGTCGTCGATCACCAGGGGCAGACGCTTGGCGCGAGCGGGAGACTCCTGGGCACGCAACCCCATCAGATTGAGGATGCGGGGCCGGTCGATGTGATCGAGTTCGAGCGCCAATCGGGTCATGAGCGTGCGGATCGGCCCGCGCTTGAGATCCGATGTGCACCAGCGGCGGGCGGCGTCGGGCCACATTCCCCGGCGCTCCGTGCGCTCGAGCAGACCCTCGCGTGCTGCGACGACCTCGAAGCGGACGCCGTAGCGGTTCGCCTGGGCCTCGGCGAGTTCGCGGGTACCGGGCCATTCGACGTCGCCAAGGTCGGCGTGCACGACGGTAATGCGATCGGCGACGCCCTGCGCTGAGGCGCGCTCGTACACGCAGTCGAGCATGGCCTGGCTGTCCTTGCCCGCAGATGAGTTGACGAGAAGGATGTCGTAGGCGCGCAGGCAGGGCAGCAGCGGAGCGCCGTCGTCTCCGAAGAGGTTGAGCTGCGGCTCGGGCAGGACTCCCGTAGCGGAGCTTTCGCAGAGGATGGTCATAGGAATGGTTCAGGAGGTGCCGGCGTCGCCGGTCGGTGAGGCGTGAACGACGAGCGCCGCCGGGTAGGCGAGCGTCAACGTGGGCGGCGCCGGTAGCGACGGGGGGGTAACGATCGCCGCGAGGTCGAAGGCCGAGCCGTCGATCGTGAATACGAGCGTCAGCCGGGGGATGTCGAGACACGCGCGCGTCGTGGACGCGATCGCCTGCTGTAGCGGCTCGGTCCCGACGGTCCAGATGACAGCCGCGACGGAGGCCTCGCGCGCGCGGCGCGACTGGGCCAGCCGGACGATGATGTTGCGGCTGAGGCCGCCGACGCTCGTCACGTAGACCGTCTCGGGAGAGACCCCGAGGGCTCGCCCGAGAAGCGAATCGAGCGTTGCCCACTTGGTGGTGCTTGTGACCTCCGGCCGGACGGCCAGGGCGGCGGCCGCGAGAGCGGCCACGAGCTCATCGCTGGCGACTGGCGGCGGGGCGGGGACGGGAACGTCGAAGCCTGGAAGCTGGCCCAGCGCTCGCGTCGCCGCCTCGGAGTCGGCGCTGGCGACGAGCGTCAGTGCATCGCCTCGTGCGAGGTTCGGGTCGGCGCGAAGCGCTGTGCTGAGCAAATCGCGCAGCGTGGTGAGCTGCGAGTCGGTTAGCGCGGTGAACGGTGTAGCGCTCACGCGGCTAACGCCAAACTGTCGCCAGCGAGGACATCAACAACGGCGTAGCCGAGCATCGTGGCGACCGGCGCCGAGACTGCGTTTCCGATCATGCGAACGCGGTTCTCGTTGGAGAGTTCGCCGAACTTGCCGTTGGCCTTGCGCTGACGGGCGGTCAGCAGATAAGGGGACCCGTCGGGAAGCTCCTGCATTACCTGCGCGCGGAGCAGCTCACGCCAGGTGAGCATCCGGAACTGGCAAGCGTCGATGTCTTCGTCGGTGATGACGAGCGCCTCCCGGTCCTTGGTGGAGATGGTGGCGGACGGCTCGTTGGTGCTCGTGGGGTTGCCGTTGGTGTAGTACGGCACCAGCAGCGACTGAACGGGGCGAGCGACAACGGTGCCTGCGGTGTCCTCAAGTGAGCGGACGAACCCCGGCGTTCCGTTGTACATGATCGCGCCGTGGTGATAACCACCTGCGGTGAGGGTGGAGACGGGCTCAGCGCCGGTGCTCGTCAGACCGTTGTTGCGCATGGAGACGATCCCGAGCTCGCCATGTCCAGCGACCGTCGGGGATGGCTCGTCGAGGTTGCGGACTCGCCGGTCGCCGCCGTGGGTGACCTGAACGAGCATGTGGTTGCCCTTGGTGGTGACCGTGGGCACGGGCTCGCCGAAGCTGTGACCGGTGTTTCCGTTCATGTTCTGGATCACGACGCCGCGGTGGTTCTCCCCGGTCAGGGTGCCGACGGGCTCGTCGACGCCGCGCGGGTTGCGACCGGAACCGGTGGTGCCCCCGGCCTGGACCAGAACGGCGCGCTGGCGGTCGTGGGCGGTGATCGTGGTCATCGGCTCGCTGGCTAGCGCCGGGGCGACAGACTGTCCGCCAGCCCGGAAGGTGACGGCGAGCCGGTCGGATCCGGTGAGCGCGTGCATCGGACGCCCGGCATCACGGGCGTTGGCCTCAAGACTTCCGGCGGGCGTGACGAGCGACAGCTCGTTGGTGGCGGTCAGCGTCTTGACCGGGCCGTCGACGGCCCACACACGCGCGTAGCCGTCTCGCTCATACAGGTTGCCGCCAACCTGGACGGTCATCGGCCGGTGCGTGCCGATGTACTGCAGGCCCTTGCGGATCCGGTTCATGGTGTTGGCGGCAAGCGGCTTGGTGCGCTCGCCGATCTTCTGGGCGGGCAGCGACCAGTCGATGATCGTCTTCGCGCCGGTAACCGCCGGGGCTACAGGATTGGAGCAGGAAGGGCAGTTGTACGTGTACTGGGTGCCGTAGCGACCCCACTTGAACAGGCCGTCGAGCGCGCGAACGCTCCCCTTGGAGGCCTTCTTCCATGTCTGGATGCCCGGCACGACCGTCTCGCAGTGCGAGCACCAGGACGGCGGGGTGAAATCGAGGTTCGGCCGCTCGATCCCGCGCCGCCAGAACACGACGTACATCCGGTCTCGCGACTGGGGCGTGGGGTACGCGAACTGGCTGTTGAAGTACACGATTTCCCCGTCGTAGCCAAGGTTGAGGATCTGCTGGTACCAGCGACCGAAGGTCGCGCCGCAGCGGCACTGCCCGTCGTGGCCGGGCTCGTCGCACCACAGGCGGGCTTCCACGACGTTCTCCACGAAAACGGCCGAGTACTTCCAGTGGCCGACGAAGCGGATGATGTCGTTGAAGGTGGCTCGGGAGCGGACCGCTTGCTCGGAGTTGTCCTTGGCGCCCTTGGCGCTGGAGTAGTTGGTGCACTCTGGTGAGAACCATCCGAGGTCGGTGAAGCCAAAGAGTGTCGGTGAGACCTCGCCGGCGCCGTTGATCGCGTGGTCGGCTTTCGGGAAGTTCGCGTTGTGGGCCTGGATCGCGAGGTCCCAGTGGTTGAGCGCGTACTTGACCTCGATCAGCGAGCGGCCGCAGTCAAGGCAGCGGACCTTTTCAAGCCCGAGCGAGCTGCCGCCGGCGCCGCAGAACAGGTCGGTGGCGGTGAGGACTCCGACGCCTGCGCAGGTGGGGCAGGTGCGCGTGTTGTCGCGCAGGCCTGGGGTGAGCGCGTCGAAGCTGATCTGATCGATGGAACGTGTCATTGAGGTAGGGGTCTCCTGGTGGTCGCCGTGGTGCGGTGAGCCACGCGTGCCGAGCCCGGAAGGGCGAGGCATCCTGCGGGCGCGAACGCACCCAGGGCGGCCGCGGAAGCAAGAGCGGCGGGCGATTAGCCCGCCACACGGAGAGGGGCTAGCCGTGTTCGGCCGCTGACTCTTCACAGAGCGCGCGGCCGACTGAGAGGGTTAGGCGAGCAGAGCTGTCGGCGTGCTTCTCAAGCCGAGACATGGTCGTCAGACACGCGGCTGCCGCCTGGGCGTCTTGGCGGTGGGTGATCTTCTCGATACTGACGGTGATAAGAACGGCGTTGAGCACCAGCAGGACCGCGAGGATCCGGAGGGCTTGGCGGCAGAGTCGCCAACGCTCGGGAACGATGCTCATGAGTGGCCCGGCCGCGAGCAGAAGTGTCAGCGCGAGCGCTACGACGGTCGGCAACAGGTAGGGCGGTACGGCTTCGAGGAGGCCGGTTACGACCTCGATGAGGGCGAGCGCGACCGCGCCGCTGATTGCCCAGCCCGCTTCGCCTGCGGTGGCACGGTCGAAAACGTGCTTTATGCGATTGCGTGTGTTGGTGGTGGAGGGGCGGGTGTGATCTGTCATAGGTGGAGCGTCGCGGCGCGCACGGCCGTTTGAAGCGGTTCTTGCCCGCGGCCGAGCAAATTTCGGCGTGCGTCTATGCGATCAGCGCGAGTTGCGCCGGGTGCGGCGGCGGAGCGGGAACCCGGTCGAGATACCGAAGGCCGGCGTCGAGGTGCGCGTTGCGCCAGCGAGCCCACCCGGTGCCGTCGACGGAGTCGACGCCGATCGTCTCCGCGTAGCGCAGCCGCCGCCTGGTGTTTACGCGTCCCATGTGCACGTGCTTGCCATGCTCCTTGCACAGGGAGACGATGCGGCGGGCTTGCGGGCCGAGCTTCCAGGCGGTGTCCCCGCCTATGAATACGGCGTCGAACTCATTCCAGGGTGGGCTCATGTTTCGGTGGTCGCAGCCGTTTTGGGCGACGTACGCGAGCGGCAGGCCGCGCTGGCGCACCGCATCGGCCCAGACCGTCCATTGGTGCGCGGTGGCGCGAGCGTCGGCGACGACGTCGGGAACGGTCACGAACAGCGGCCGGCCGCGCCATCGCTCGGCTCGACACTCACCGTCGTTGGCCTCGACGAGCGCGGCGTGCAAACCGTCGAGCATGTGTAGGTAACGGCGCGGGGCCAGGCCCTGGAAACAGTCGTTATCAGCAGCCCACCGCCAGCCGCTGCGGATCGTCTGCTCGAGAGTCGAGAAATGCCGAGGCTGAACAAGCCGCCCAAGCGAGGGCGTGTGATGCGGCTCAAGGGTGGAGTGGGCCTGGGTGACGAGGAGAAGCATTGGGGTGGTCGGTGGTGATCTGGGCCCGCGGCGGGTCAAGCAACACGGCCTGCGGTTCCCCGAAGGTGCCTGCCGCCCACTCATAACCAGCTTCGCCGTCGAAGGCCGGGGGTGTGGCGAGGATCGCGTCGTAGCCGTGCTGAACAGCCCAGGTGGCGAGACGCCGTTGCGAGCAGTCCTGGGCGTGGTGATAGAAGGGGATGTCGGGGGCGAGAGCGCCCGCCCTCCGCCACAGCTGCCGGACCTGCTCGCCCGTGGTCAGAGTCAGCGGACGGGATGGGAGGTAGCTGACGCGCTGTAACTGGGCGACCGGGCCGCGGGCTTCGGCGTAGGTGCCGGCGACCTCGCGAGCGCCGGGGCCGATTGCGATGTAGAGCGCGAAGTTGCGGCGGTAGATGGGACCGCCGTGGTAGCCGTCGATACGCATGTTGGAGAGGGGTTCGGGGCGTCGGGTAGCGCCCGGGGGGACAAGGTCAGGTGAGCGGCGGCGGGGATGACTGCCCGAACGTGAAGGTCAGGTAGTTGTCCGCGTGCTCGCGGGCGGCGAGCTGCTGGGCGGTGTGACCCTCCGGGAGGGGGAGAAGGTAGGTCTCTTCCCATGCAAGCGGTGGGGCGGAGGGTTCGGACTCAAGCGGGAATGGGCCCTTGCGGATGCAGACGATGTTGGGGTGGCCGGATCGCTGCGAGTAGGCACGGGCGGCCGCGGTGATCTCGAAGAGGTCGAGCAGCGCGTTGATGAGCCGATCGGTGGGCAACAGGCTGACGTGCTGTGTGGCCGACCACTGTTCAACGAGCGCGTCGAACGCTGCCCGGCGGCGGCGTTGGCGATGCGGATGAGGTGCGGGCCTCCGCGGCCGTCATTTGTGACGGTGCCGATCGGCCGGCCTCCCAGCTCGATCTGGGCGGTGAACGCCGTTGTTTCTTCCGAAAGGTGGTCGGCGATTCGGACGTCGATCAGGGAGATTGTCGGTGGGAGCATGGTTTGGGTGTCAGAACGGGATGTCGTCGCGGATGGGGGCGACGACGAGTCGGCGCGGCTTGCCGCGTTTTGAGGCGGTCAGCGACGGGGGCGTAGCGACGTGCCTGGCTATCGCGATGCGCTGGGTGTCGTCGAGTTCGGCGACAGTGGTGAGAGCGCCGGTCACGCCGGCGGCCTTCAGGATCGCGTCGGAGCGTGGCGCCTTGATGCCGGGAAGCCAGGTGAGCACGTCGAAGATCCGCGCCGAGTTCAGGTAGCCGGCCGGGTCGACGATGAGTCGGCCGAGCAGCGCGGGCGCTTCGGGGTTGCCCCTCAGCTCGCGTTTCAGCTCGGCTCGACGCGAGCGGATGGTGTCACCGATTTGCAGCGCCGAGGCGCGCTGTGCGGCGATGGCGGGTGATGCGGTCGGCATGTTCTCAGCCGAACGTGAGGGGAGAGCGGAACTGCAGCCTGCGCCGCGGCTGCTTCTTGGGATAGGGCCAGACGTCCCCTTCGACCGTGATGGTGCGGATGGTCCCGGCGCCCACGAGCGCCTCGACCGCCGGGCAGGTGCTTGTGACGTTCTCACCGTCGACGGTGACGATCAGCAATGGTCTCGGGGAGTCGATCGCGCCGATCACAATCTGCTCGAGCAGCGCGGTCATGAGGGGTCGCAGCAGCTTCGCGGCCTTGGCGTCGCCGACGAGATACACGGTGTTGCTTCCCGAGAACAGCGCTTCGGGGGTGATCGCCGAGCCGTGGGCGGAGGCGGCTACCCGTGTGAAGCGAAAGGCCCGCAGCAGCGCTTGGATCGTCGCATCCACGCTCGTGCGCGTCCGCTCGGGTTGGGTGACGAACTCTTGGAGCGAGCTGTGCAGCGCGTGGGCGTCGGAGCGCTCGCTTGACGTTTGGGCGGACGTGGCGATCGTGGCGACTGCCTTGGCGAGACCGCTTGCGTTTTGCCCGTAGGCCCAGCCGACGAGCGTCTCGACGCCGCCTTGCGTGCGTGCGGCCGCGAGCAGCATCGGGGCGAGGCGCTGCTCGACCAAAACGGCCCAGAAGTCGCCGCCCTCGACGTTGCGCTGGTCGTACTGGCCGGCGAGGGTCAGTTGCCAGCCGACGTGGAGCGCACTATCCCAGTTGGTGACGCCGGCGAGCGGCGACCATGTATCGCCGGGGTGGCCGCCGGAGAGGTTGAACGGGTCGTAGCGCAGCACGTTGCCGCGAGCAGCGCGGGCCGCTGAGGTCGCGTTGTAGAGATTTGGGCCGTAGCTGATGACGATCGCAGGGCCGCGGTGCCGCTTGAGTCGGCTGGCTGCACGATCGGAGGAGGTGGACTCCTCGCGGGCGGGGGAGCTGATGAGTGATGAGCATTTGGTCATGGGCTGGGTTGGGTGGCTGGTGTGCGTGACGGCGCAGCACCGGCAGGGCGCGGAGCGTCCTGGGAAGGTCAAGCCAAGGCGCGCACAGCAGCCATGAATGGCGGTCGCGACACGCTAGGCAGCGAACAGGGAAGGGGCGCGCCACGCGGGCCACAGGTGCTCATCGAGCAACCTGGCGGCGGCGAACCGGACTGCATTTGGGTTGAGGTCTCCGCCGATGAACCGCCGCCCGGCGAGATGCGCCGCGATCGCGGTGGTCCCGGAGCCGAGCATCGGGTCGACAACGAGTTCTCCGGGATCGGAGAAGGCTTTGACGAGCCTGGTCACGAGCGGCAGCGGGAGCGCGTTGTCGTTGCGCAGAAGACCGGGGCGGTCAGCTCGACCGTTGTG
>JAKAED010000136.1 GCA_021820105.1 Actinomycetes bacterium
GGCCGGACTGGCGCCATGGGCGCTTGGAACCGACACCGGTGGCTCGATCCGCCAGCCTGCTGCGTTCTCCGGGATCGTCGGGTTGAAGCCGACCTACGGCGCCTGCTCGCGCTACGGGATGATCGCTTTTGCCTCATCACTTGACCAGGCTGGGCCGCTCACGCGCGACGTGACCGACGCCGCGCTGCTGCTGCGCCACATGGTCGGCCAGGACGCCAACGACTCCACGTCGCTTGCCTTCCCGGAAGAGGTGGTGCTGCCGTCGCGGGAAGATCTCAAGGGGATGCGCCTGGGTGTTCCTGAAGAGCTGATCGGAGCCGATGGTGGGATCGAGCCCGGCGTGAGCGCGAGCTTTGACGCCGCGCTGAAGCTCGCCGAGGGACTGGGCGCCACCGTCGTCCCCTGCAAGCTTCCGCACGCGACCCACGCGCTGTCGGCCTACTACATCATCGCGCCGGCGGAGGCTTCCGCCAACCTCGCCCGTTTTGACGGCGTGCGCTACGGCCTGCGGGTCGCCGGTGATACGGATCTGACCACGATGTACAGCCGCACCCGAGCGCAGGGTTTTGGCCCAGAGGTGAAGCGGCGGATCATGCTCGGCACCTACGCGCTCTCAAGCGGCTACTACGACGCGTACTACGGAACCGCGCAGCGGGTCCGCACGCGCATCGCCGAGGACTTCCGTGCCGCTTTCCAGGATGTCGACTTCATCGTCACACCGACCGCACCTAGCACCGCCTTTGAGTTCGGCGCCAAGTCAAATGACCCGCTGGCCATGTACCTGAACGACTTCTGCACGGTGCCGATGTCGCTAGCCGGCATCCCGGCCATATCGATACCGTGCGGCCTCAGCGATGGGCTACCGGTGGGCCTGCAGTTGGCCGGTCCGGCCTTCAGTGAGAACCGGCTACTGGACGCCGCCTATGCGCTTGAGCAGACGCTCGGCTTTGACGGGCGCGCTGCGCGCAACGGAGGTGTGGGAGCGTGAGCACTGAAGTCGAATACGAGCCGGTGATCGGCCTGGAGATCCACGTCCAGCTGAAGACCCGCACGAAGATGTTCTGTGGCTGCGAGCTCTCCTTCGGAGATCCGCCCAACATCCACACCTGTCCACGCTGCCTTGGGCTCCCTGGCACACTTCCCGTGATCAACGAGCAGGCGGTGCACTACGGGATCATGATCGGTCTGGCGCTCGACTGTGAGATCGCCCCGCGCTCGCAGTTTCACCGCAAGAACTACTTCTATCCGGACCTGCCCAAGGGCTACCAGATCTCCCAGTACGACGTGCCACTCTGCGGCGCCGGACGACTCGGCGATGTTCGCATCCACCGCGTGCACCTGGAGGAGGACGCCGCGAAGCTGGTGCATGCGGGCGCCAGTGGCCGGATCCACAGCGCCGACCGCAGCGCCGTTGACTTCAACCGGGGCGGCACCCCGCTGGCGGAGATCGTCACCGAGCCGGACCTGCACTCCGCTGATGACGCGCGGGAGTGGCTGAACCTGCTGCGGACGACGCTGCGCGCCATAGGTGTATCCGATGTCAACATGGAAGAGGGTTCGCTGCGCTGTGACGCGAACGTCTCCGTGCGGCCTGTAGGGACGACTGAGCTCGGGACAAAGACCGAGCTGAAGAACATGAACTCGTTCAGGTTCCTGGCCCAGGGGATCAAGGCGGAGGTGGATCGGCAGGTCGCGCTCTTGCGCTCCGGCCAGCCGGTCCTGCAGGAGACCCTGCACTTTGATCCAGGCACGGGCCGGCTCACGTCGATGCGCTCCAAGGAAGAAGCGCATGATTACCGCTACTTCCCCGAGCCGGACCTTGTGCCCTTGGTCGCCACCGAGGAGATGCTCGCCGCCGCTCGCGCCGAGCTGCCCGAGCTACCGGCTGCTCGCGCCCAGCGCTTCGAACAGGACCTCGGTCTGGCGGGCGACCGCGCGCGGGAGCTCGCCTTCCGAACCGAGCTTGCCGACTTCTACGAGGCTGCACTGGCAGCGGGTGACGGGGTTGACCCAGTCGCGCTGGCCAACTGGATGCAGGCGCTGGTGGAGAAGCTGCCCGAGGGCTCCGATCCATCGCAGTCGTCGCTGGGGCCGGCAGCCTTTGCCGCCCTGGTGCAGATGGTCGCCGCAAAGGCGGTCAGCCGTGATGCCGCACGGGAGGTGCTTGGGATCATGATTGCTGATGGCGGACAGCCAGCTGAGATCGTTGAACGGGAGGGTTTGGGATCGCTCTCCTCAGAGGACTCCGGACTGGCCGAGATCGTCGCCGCGGCCATAGCGGCTGACCCTTCCGCGGCGGAGAAGGTGCGCGGCGGCAACATGAAGGCGGTAGGCCCCTTGGTTGGCTACGTGATGCGGGAGACCAAGGGCCGCGCAGACGGCGGTGAGATCAACCGCCTGATCCGCGAGCAGCTCGGCATCTGACAGGGTTCTTGAGCCTGATCGACCAGCCGTTTAGCGCTGACCTCAAGCTCGCCGTCGGGCGAGCCGACACAGTTGTGACCGTCGGATTGCCTGCAAGGACGCCCACCGATGCACGATAAATTGCGGGAACTTACTGGACGCAGCCCGGGAAATCCACTAGTTTCTTGGGCCAAGGGACTGTTCTCACCAACCTATGGAGCTGGGGCTGATCGGTGGTTCGGGCGACCTCCGATCTTCTTGGCAAGGGAGAAACTAGCGTGCGTGTACTGGTAACGGGCGGAGCCGGCTTCATCGGCTCACATATCGTCCGACGCTTGCTCGCCATCGGACATGACGTCCGGGTGATTGACGATCTTTCCACCGGGCGCCGATCGAACCTCGACGAGGTCATTGGCGAGATTGAGTTCTTTGAGATCGACATCCGTGATGCCGACGCGCTCAGGGCTCCGATGACCGGCTGCGACGCCGTCATCCACCTGGCGGCGCTTCCCTCAGTGCCGCGCTCCATCGCGGATCCGGCGGCGAGCCATGAGGCCAACGCCACCGGAACGCTCAACGTGCTGAACGCTGCCCGTGAGGCGGAGGCAAGCCGCGTAGTGAGCGCGTCCTCATCATCGATCTACGGCGCCGCGCGTGAGCTCCCGAAGCGCGAGTCAATGCGACCGCTCCCGATCTCCCCCTACGCGGTGTCCAAACTCGCAGCCGAGAGTTACTGCCGCAGCTTCTATGAGGTGTACGGGCTGGAGGCGGTGGCGCTCCGGTACTTCAACGTCTTTGGGCCCCGCCAGGACCCCAAGTCTGAGTACGCCGCCGTGATCCCGAAGTTCATCCGCGCCTTCCGCCTCGGGGAAGCACCGGTCATCAACGGCGACGGTGAGCAGTCGCGCGACTTCACCTATGTGGAGAACGTGGTCAACGCGAACATGGCGGCGATTGAGGTTCCCGGGATCGGCGGGGGCGTCTACAACATCGCCTGCGGCGCGGGCATCACACTGAATGAGATCGCCACGCGACTGCGCGAGGAGATCGGCGCCGATGTCGAACCCATCCATGGACCGGACAGACTCGGTGACGTTCGTCACTCGCTTGCGGACATCAGCGCTGCTCGGGCTGACCTTGGCTACGAGCCCACGGTGAGCCTTGAGGAGGGCATACGTCGGACGGTCGATTACTACCGCAGCCATGACCTCGACTCGCCCACCCAGGCCTCGGGTGTCCGGCGTGCGACGCCACTGCGTGAGGCGCGCCAGACTTTGAAAGCCACAAGGAGCAAGCGCTATCTGGTGACAGGGGGCGCAGGGTTTATCGGGTCGCACCTGGTTGAGGCGCTGATTGAACGTGACAAGTCTGCACGGGTCGTGATTCTCGACGACCTCTCAACGGGGTCGTTCGAGAACATCGATCACCTGGTTGACGGTGACCGTGTGAGCTTCGTCCGGGGCTCTGTGACCGACGCGGCGATTGTCGACGCGCTCATCCGCGAGGCCGATCAGTGCATCCATCTGGCCTCAGCGGTCGGTGTGCAGATGATTGTCAACGAGCCGCTGGACACGCTGATGAAGAGCGTCCGCGGAAGCAACGTGGTGATGCACGCGGCCACCCGCAACGGTGTGCGGGTGCTCTTCAGCTCAACCTCTGAGGTCTACGGTAAGCCGGCTCGGAACCTCCTCTCTGAGGAGGATGATCTGGTGTTCGGGTCGCCTGCCAAGGGACGCTGGACCTACGCGATTGCCAAGAGCTTCGGTGAGGCTCTGATCCATGGTTACAACCGGCAGCGTGGGGTGGACGCGACGATCGTGCGTCTGTTCAACTGCGTGGGTCCGCGCCAGACGGGGACCTACGGAATGGTGCTGCCGCGCTTTGTGCGCCAGGCGCTCCTGGGCGAGGATCTCACCGTCTACGGCGACGGCACGCAGACGCGGTGCTTCACGCACGTGGGCGACACCGTCGCTGCGCTGCTCGCTCTGAGCGATCACGACGAGGCGTCCGGCAGGACGTTCAATATCGGCACGCCAAACCTGATCTCGATTGAGGAGCTCGCCAAGCGGGTCATTGCCCGCTCCGGCAGTGAGAGCGGCCTGAAGCTCGTGCCCTACGAGCAGGCCTACCCGTCCGGCTTTGAGGAGCTCGGCACCCGGGTTCCGGACACGACCGCGCTTGAGGACCTGACGGGTTGGGCGCCGGCGCTCACAATCAACGACGCGATTGATGACGTGATCGCTTACGAGCGGGCCCAGCTCGAGGAGTTGGATTCGGCCACCGCTGCTGGGGCGTGATGTAGATGCATGCGGTAGTGGCAGGTGCGGTCGCGGCAATTGCGACGTACCTGCTGACACCGCTGGCCATCAGGCTGGCGGTGAGGACATCATTCTTTGATAAGCCCGCCGGCTACAAGGGGCATAAGGCACCGACCCCATACCTTGGGGGCACCGCGATCATGCTCGGTCTGCTGACCGGCATCGTGGCCGGCGGCCTGCACAGTCACTATGTGATCGTCGTGGTGGCCGCAGTGCTGGTGTGGATCATGGGGACGATTGACGATCGTGTCAGCCTGCCGATCCTCCTGCGGGTAGTCGTTGAGGTCGGGATTGGGATCGCGCTTGCTGTGGGTGGGCTCGGTTGGAACGTCTTCCATCAGGGCATCGCCGACGGTGTGCTCACGGTGTTCTGGGTCTTGGGCGTTATGAACGCCTTCAACCTGATGGACAACATGGATGGGGCGGCCGCGACCACCGCAGCCGCGTCTGCGTTGGGGGCCGCCTGTCTCGCGTTGTTGTCAAATCAGCGGGCGCCAGCAACGCTCTGTCTGGCGACCGCGGGTGCCTGCGTCGGCTTCCTGCCGCGGAACCTTGCGAATCCAGCCAAGATATTCATGGGGGATGGGGGGAGCCTGCCTTTGGGGCTGCTCGTCTCGGCGCTGACGATGAACTCTGTCACGCGCGAGTACTTTGGACCGAGCGGAGTGGTCATCGGCGCGCTCCTGGTTGGGCTGGTGATATTCGACACGACCCTTGTAACCATCTCAAGATCTCGGGCTGGGCGATCGGTTCTGAGTGGGGGGCGAGATCACACGACGCACCGGCTTGGACGACTCGTTGGTAGCCCTAGGAATGTGGCGGTTACGCTCGCCGGCGCCCAGTTGGTTCTTTGCGGAATGACGATCTTTGTGGCGCAGGCTGGCAAGGGCTGGGTTTTGCTTGCTGGCGCTCTGTCGTTTGCGTTTGGGGTTGCGCTGATTTGGCGATTCGAAACTTCTTCGCGGTTCCGCCTAGATACTTCGCACGCGGAGAGCAGAACTGCAGCGGAAACGTCAGTTGAGACACGCACTAGCGTCGTGTCGGTCTAGGCCCGAGTGGCGCGGATGGCGCAGCCTGAACAGCACTTTTCCAGTGCACTTCAGAAAAGCATCCGAACTCGATCACTTCCTTGGTAACCGATCACAAGGCACTGGATGACATCCGCTGCTACTGACTCTCGACCGCTGGTGAAGGTGGTGGTGACTAGCTACAACCGACCGAGTTGGCTTCGCGCTGCTGTGGACAGTGTGCTCGCGCAGACCTACTCTGAGCTGCATGTTGTCATCGTTGACGACTGCTCTGAAATTGAGGCACGGGAGGTCGCGCTTGCGTATGCCATTGACCAGCCTCACCGATTCACGGTGGTGGCAAAGCCCGAAAATCGGGGTGTAGCGGACAGCGTCGCGGTCGGGCTGAGGGCCGGTCCCGATGCTGAATACGTGGCGCTTCTCAATGACGACGATCTCTGGTATCCGAGCAAGATCGAAGCTCAGCTACGCATGTTTGCCGAGAACCCAAACCTGAGCCTTGTGCACAGCGAGGCGGACGTCATCGATGGCAACGGCGATAAGACAGGCGATCCGTTTTCCTCGCTTTTTGGGCGCTTCTCGGCGGGTGACTTGCGTGAAGTTATCCGCGGCAATCACGCCTGTGCTTCGACCCTGATGACTACACGAGAAGTCGCAGCCGAGGTTGCCGCTTCTTTGCCCCGAAGGTCATTGGTCTGGGACTATTTCCTGGTACTTGTAGCTGCAAACCATGGTGCAGTGGGCAGGAGTGAAGCGGTGCTCGCCGCCTATCGTGACAGTGGGACCGGCGTACATACTCACGAGAATCAAATGTGGCGCGATACCAGCTCCGCACGCCATCACTGGCTAATGTGTATGGACGAACCCACGCGAACACGCGTACGCCAAGCGGTGGCGTCGGCCAATGTCGACGTCGCGGCGCGTCAGCTAAACGCTCACAACTGGCGTGAATATGCGTGGCATGCCGCCATGGTGGCCCGTGAGCGCGATGCTAAGGCGATAAGGTCACTCGTGTTTTACACTGCGAGACACCTCCTGCGCTTGCAATAGCGCTGCGATGACCTACTGTAGGCGCTGGTCAGGGGAGTAGCAGCAGATGCGGTCGTGGCTACATCGCGTCGGCCCCATTGTGGGAGGAATGTTGCGACGTCTGCTAACGCCGCGGCTGTTTCGAGCCGGACCCCCGCATCCGGCTCGCGACCATCGCATCGATATTTACACCTTCGTAACGGACGAGGATGACTATGCGGGCATGCTCGCATCCTTCCGGCTGGCTGGCTTCGCGGAGTGCGCGACATTCGTTCGCTTGAGCGATGCGACCTCAGAACCCTTTTCAGCAATCACTGATATTGGTCGAGGGAGCGGGGCGCCATATGCGGTCTTGTGTCACCAGGACATTCGTCTTACGGCGATCTCTACGCCGGCTCGACTATTCGGCATTCTTGACCAACTCGAGCGGCGCGACGGAGGTTGGTGGGCTGCTGGGCCAGCCGGTGTAACCCAAGAGCTGGAGGTCGCGCGCGCAGTGTTGGACCTGTGGGGCGGAAGGAGCGACCATGACATGCCCGTCTTAGTCATGTCCCTGGACGAGGTGTTCCTCATCCTGAATCGTGCCAACCAACCGCGATGCACGCCCGACCTTCGGGGATTTCACTTTTACGGGACGGATCTCTGTCTGAATGCGATAGCAGCGGGAGGGTCTTGTTACGTCGTTGATTTCCAGGTGATCCATCTGGGACTGGGGAACCTTAAGGATGGATACAGGCCTGCTTATGACACGGTTCGGCAAGCGATGGTCGACGCATGGGCGACTCGTCTGTGGCCGACGTACATCGGCACTACGATCGAGGTGTTGGCGCTGAGCCGTTGTGGGCTTGTGTCGCGAGTCATGAATTCAGAGCGAACAATCCGGTGGGTGAGTGAAGCGCGCAGCCGGAGCGGGCTTGAAGCCGTTGCAGCAGAGATTTCAGCGATGCTTCCAGATGTACGCCGTCAACCGTGAGCTCTGGGGTGTTGGCGGAGTCGCACAACGTCACAGATATCCGTGGCCGCGCTGATGCGGGTCAGGTTGAGCCTGTCGTGTCCCGTTCTCGGGGCGATGCGAGTAAGTGCGGCCAGATGTTGGCATGCGGTACTGCGACCGGGAGAAGCGCTCTGTCTCAAATGTCATGAAGTGGCTGGCACTGCACGAACACGTCGGAGAAGCGAACCCAAGACGCGCCGCTCGCGGCTGTCAAGGAAAACCTTGGCGTTAGCCCAAAGGTAGATCATGGTCCCAGTCGCGCCCGTGATAGCGGCCGAGACGATTGTGTCAGCAAGGAGCCGACCGCACACGTCCAACCCGGCAACGAGGCACAAGGCACAGAGTGGCCCAAGAAGGTCACGCAGTAGAGCCGCCGGTGGCAGATCGAGGATGCGCCTAGCTACCAGGAATATGAAGGGTATGGTGACAATGCCGAGGCCAACAGACAGCGCGAACGCAGCTCCCGTCGCACCGTGGCCGGGTACGGCAAGGAGAGCCAGAGCCGCGACCGCCACCGCGGTGAGCGTGGTGTAGATAGTGACGAGTTGCGCCTCGCCATAACCGCGGGCTAGGTCACTGGGAGCTGCCGAAGCACCGAGGACGAGGGAACCTCCCGAGAGAAGCGCCAAAGGGGCGGCTGCTTGCGAGGCGAAGTGCCTCGGGAGCCAGAAAGTGAGCAACGGATCAGCAAAGACTGCCAAGAACGACACCAGGGGGGCCAGAACGAGAATCGTCATCCGCAAATTGGCGATGTAGATCGCTCGCACTGGCCCAGGATCGTCGCTCGCAGAGGCGGCGCTAGCGAATGGGAGGAATCCGAAGCTGGCCGCGCCCACGAACCCAGTCAATTGCTGAAAGATGATGTTCGGTACCTGGTAGGTAGCAACCACCGCGGTTGTCTTGAAACCGCTTAGAACTGCGGTAGGGGCTTGAACCATGGTCTGCGTAGCCACTCCCGCGAGCATCAGCCACCCCGAGAACTTCGCCATCGCCGCGAATGTGCCGCTGCTCAGGTGTGGGTGCAAGACGACGGAAGACGAGGCTGCGATCAGAAGCCCGCAGTAGGCGAGCAAAAGAAGTGAGTTGATGACGAGTTGGGCAGCCATGATCGCGAGCAGGCTGCCGCCGGCTGCGGCGATCGTGACGGCGGAGACCGACAGCAACGTGCCTGCAAGCCATGAGAGGAAGATCAGCCGGCCGTACTGCCCAAGCGCTTGGAGCGAGGCTGCCGTGAACGACGAGAGCATCGAAACGCCTATGATCGGAGCGCCGATCCGCACGGCAGCAAGGAATGTCTGGTGGAGGGATTCCGAACCGTGCGCGAAGTCGCTGACGATTATGTGAGCCCCAAAGAAGGTGAGTCCGGCGGCGAGTAGCGCGCCGGCCACGAAAACAGTAAGGCCGGCCCCGAACACGGTCTGTTCATCGCTGAGGTTGCCGGATGCGTGAGCCCGAGCGAGGAAGCGGAGGCTCGCATGACCGAAACCGAACTCCAGGTTGGAGAGGTAGCTGCTCACAACTGAGATCACCGCGAACATTCCGTACCTCGCAGCCCCTAGATGGCCGAGCAGGAAAGGCGTCGTGAATAGTCCGAGTGCGGCGCTCCAGACAGTCGCCAAACCCTGGCCGATACTGGCGCCAGCGAGTCGCCGAGCGGTGGTGCTCAGCTCACCCATTGACTCTCAGTGTCGGCGCGCGTTTGAGAGCCGGCGTTGCGCCCGTTCGTCAAACCCGCATCAGGAACGGCGGCCGTGGCCTTCCCTGGTGAGGGTTCCAGAGCCGAACTCAATGCCACCGCAAATTCAGGCAAGGAAAACTCGTCGCGGCAAAGCGCCAACTCACAGTTGATCATCGGGACATTATCGTGGGACCGCAGGCAAAGGGTCCGGCCTATCGTCTCAACCCGAAGCGATCCAAGCTCGTAAGCTCGTGCGGCGCACGCTGCCTGCCGATAGGTGTGGATTCTATGCGGCGGGGCAGCCCCGAGCTTGCGTCGCAGGCAACGCGCGGATGGTATAAAACCGATCCATGTCCAGCCTGAGGCCAGGTGAGCTGCGTCTGCTCGTTAGCCCGGCGGCGTTGCTTGCGCTCGGAGTCTCGCTGCTAGTGATGTCCTGGGCAATGTCGAGCCCGGCATTTTCAGGGCCGGACGAAGGAGAGCATTACTTGAGGGCGCTCAGCATCGCCAACGGCCAACTGCTCGGCCCTCGGGTGCCAGATCGGA
>JAKAED010000137.1 GCA_021820105.1 Actinomycetes bacterium
GGCGCACAGCAGCAGGCCCAGATAGACGCACGAGTGGAAGCCGGAGACGGCCTCAAGACGCCTGAAGGTGATTACGCGGGTGAACACTGGTTTGGGGCGCTCGGCAGGTTTACCGAGTGCTCAGCAGCGTACCGAGATTGCGCAGCGGAGAGTCTGCCTCCGCCGGCCAGCTCGCCACCTCGGCGGGCCACCAGGCAAAGCCGTCATGCTCGTGATCGGGCCTGACAGACGCTCCCGGCGGCAACCAGGCTTGACCGACGAACATCACCATCCCGTTATCCAGCCGGATCAGCGCCTCCGCCTGGACGCGTTCAGGGCGCACACCCCACTCCTCCTCCAGCTCTCGCACCAGGGTGTCGGTCGGGTTCTCATCGACCTCGACGGACCCTCCGGCGCCCAGTGCCCAGCGCCCCGCCCAGGAGGCGACCCATGCCGCGCGGCGTCCCGCCAGCCAGTTGCCCTCCGCGTCGCGCACGATGCAGAGCGCGGAGATGCTGTCCCCGGCGGCTGCCGAGGTCAGCCGCAGCGCCCAGCGAATCGGCTGCAGCTCAAGCCGCAGGCCACCACCGGTCTGCTCGTAACTGACCATCCGCGCCGCAAAGCCGTCATAGCTGGGGGAACCGCGCTCACGCAGTTGCTCGAGCAGCTGGTCAGCCTCGGCAACCGCCGCCGCGTCAGGCTCGAACGGCTCCGGCCTCCACACGATCTGCACGTCGCGAAGCTGCCACGGGCCGCGGGCGAGGATGTGTGCGGATGGTGCCACGCACCAAACGGTAGTTCGCTACGCCGCTTCTTGTGTGCTGGACACCACGGGTTGGCCGGGACGCCCTTGCAGGGGTTGCGCATGCTCGGCAGCTTCCGCGGCAGTCTGTGCATGACCACCTTCGTCATCCGCGGATAGCCCTTGGCGCCGGCCGCGCAGCCCACTCCGGGACCGAGTGCCTGCGTATCACAGGCGGCCTGCAGCAGGAAGGTGACGTTGCCGTCCCCGGTCGAGGTGCTCGGCGTGACGGCGCCGCACTGCGCATTGGTGCTCTGCAGGTCCGCCGGTGAGCTCGTGAGCGTGCCCCCGGTGTCGACGTTCCCGGAATAGCAGTTGATCGGCTGGCCGCCAAGCAGCGTCAGCTCGGCAAAGTCGCCGTTGCTGGGATTGCCGTAGAAGCCGTTGTGCGTGAAGGTGTTGCCGATCAGCGCGTTGCCCCAGTCGTCGTAGACGCAGCGGATCGTCTGGAAGCCGAGCAGGTTGTAGTTGGTCGTACCACCGTGGCAATCCAGGCCGGCGGCGATCACGTTGGCGGGCGGCGTGCCCAAGTCCGGATAGGGTTGGAAGACAACGCCCCAGGCGCCGTTGCCTGAGAAGGTGTTGCCCATCACCGTGTCATCACGGCCCTCCAGCGAGGCACCGGTGCCCACCGGACCGGCGGCGGCGGCCCCGATCGCCGGCACGTTCGGATTGTTGTTGTTGATGAACCTGTTGTCGTAGAGGATCCAGCAGGTGGGCGCACCCTTGATCTGAGGCTTCACCCCCGGCGGGCAGGCACCGTCCTGCGGTGAGGGCCAGTCACTGTTGTTCTGTGAGTTGGTGTCGAAGCCATCCTGATTGTTGTCAAAGAGGTTGTGCTCGATCAGCATCGCGCCACCGGAGTTGGTGCCCGAGTAACCCAACGCGTTGAACTCAGCCTGACTGTCCTTGAGCGTCTGGTTGCAGCTGGACTGACACGCCCCGATGTAGAAACCGGAGTCGTTGAAGTTGGAGGCGTAGTCGTGTGCGAACACGCCGCCGTTGAAGTTGCTCGAGAAGATGCCGTAGGTGGCTGCCGTCTTCTCGCCGTGGAAGTAGGTCGAGGTGGCGTTCAGGTACGAACCCAGGAAGCCGTGGCCGTTGATGTGCCCCAGGCCTGCGCCGCCGTTCCACCAGATCTGGTTGCCCGCCTCGGAGGTACCTCCCAGGAAGTTGCAGGTGGTGAGGTTCTGCACCCAGACGTTGTTCGCCTCCCACACCTCGATGCCGTTCAGGCCGGCGCGCCCGCCGTGGTAGCGGGGCCCGAAGTTCTGGGCCGAGCGTTTGCTGCTGCAGACCGGGGTGCCCGGCTTGGTCCCGTCGATGATCACGCGGTTGCGGTTCATACCGCGGACATAGACCCCTGACTTGTCGAGCAGGACCGCGGCCGGAACGCTCGGGTGCCCCTTGGGGGCGCGATAGCTGGTCGTCTTGTAATCACCGGGACCGATGAGGATCCAGTCGCCTGGCCTGGCCGCGTCTGCAGCCGCCTGCAAGGAGGTGTACTGGCCGTGGATGCCCTTGTAGGTGCCGACCAGCAGCACCTTCGCGGCCGCAAGCCCTGGGCTTGCCGCTAAGCACGCTGCCAGCGTGCCCGTTAGTACTGCGCCCAAACCGGCGATACGACGCATCCGACATCCTCCTCTCCCGCCTGCGTTGCGGTAGCTTAGCCGCTTCGGTGGCGGTCTCGCAGACGGCCGCGAGGCACCCGCGCGGGCCTGTCGCGGTGACGCCGGTCTGGTAGGTCCGTGGCCAGCGGGCCACGGACCGCAGCACGAGGCTCTCAGAAGGGAGGACGCAGCGGAGGCGGCTCCTCGCCACCGCCACCGGGCCGGACCACCTCGAGCTCACGCGCCTCCTGAGCCACGGCCTCGACGATCTCCTCCTCGGCCTCCTCCTGCTCACGGTTGTGGTCGCCGTCGCACAGCACACGGAATGCGCCGGTGACACCGCCGTCGACCTGCAGGACGATGCCGGGGAGGATCTGCTCGCCCTCCTCGAGGCCGAGCCGCTCGATGTCAAAGTGGGACATGCCGATGCCCCAGGTGTGATGGCCGGGGTTCTCGCGATCATGCGCGGCCACGCCCTGGGCGAGCCGCTCGAGCAGGTACGCGATCTTGCTGGGTCCGGTGTCGGCCATCTCTCAAGGAAGCCTACCCCAACGACGCGCCGATTCCGCAGCTCACAATCGCGAGGCTGACCAGGACCGTCAGAGGCGCTGGTCGAACCGCCAGAGCACGCAGCTGTCACGGCCCTCACGAGCGGCCTGCGCCAACGCCTGCAGTGTGTGCTCATAAAGCTCGCCCGCCTCGGTCAGCTCGCCACGCAGAGCTACTCCGATCGAGAGGGTGAGCCTGCCGCCGATCCCATCGAACGGGGAGTCGGCGATCACGTGGCGGGCACGCTCAGCGGCAGCCCGGGCACCGTGCGGATGAGCGTCGGGCAGGATCCAGGCAAACCGCTCAGCGCCCACTCTCGCCAGCAGGTCACCCTGGCGCTTCACCTGGCCCAGGCGATCGGCGGCCGCTGAGAGCGTCCGCGCAAAGGCGGGATCAGCGCGGCCGCGGCCGCTGCCCGAGGCCGGCGAGAGCCCCTCCAGCTCGAGGAGAGCCACGGCAAGCGAGCGCTGATGGCGCACCGCGTTGGCCATCTCCTGGTCCAGACGTTCGTCAAACAGCCTGCGGTTGGGCAGGCCAGTGAGCAGGTCAAGCCGGGTGAGACGCTCCAGTTCGTCCTTGCGCCCGTTGGGAAGCGCACGCACCGTCAGAACCCAGGCTGCGACCTCCCCCCGCACGCCGCGCGCCGGAGCGATCATCACCTCACCGGCAAAGCGAGTGCCATCGCTGCGCTGCAGCGGCAACTCGACCGGCGCGCTGTATCCGGCGCGACTGAGCAGGGCCTCATCCGTCATGCGGGCGGCGAGCTCACGACCGACCTCGACCTCGTCTGGCGGTATGAAGGGCCATGGGGATTCGCTGCCGACCAGCTCCTCCGGCTCGAATCCGAGCAGTTCACAGAGGAAGCGGTTGGCCTCCACGATCCGCCCGCGCTCGGTGACCAGATAGCCAACTGCCACAGCGTCCAGCACGGAGCGCGCCCGACCGTTCGGATCAGGGCCGGTGATCGCAGTGCTCAGATCACTCATCTTTGGTTTCTTAGCGCCGGCCAGCGCCAACCGCAAGTGGGTACGGCGATGAGTGGTTACGCTCTGTCAGGTGATCGTTGAACGTTCCATGAGCCCGGAATGGCTCTCCAACACGTATCTGGTGATGGACGGTGCCGGAACCGCCGTGCTGGTCGACGCAGGCGGCCCGGTGGAACCACTGCTCGAGCGGTTGCGGGCCGACAACCAGCGCCTCTCACACGTGCTGCTCACCCACCACCACCACGACCACGTCGCCGAACTGGGCCGCGTGATGGAAGCACACCCAGAGGCGGAGGTGCTGATCCACCCGCTTGAGCGAAAGCTCGTCCCAGAGGCGGGCGGCGAGCTGCTGCCGGGCGAGTTGATCATCACCGGCAAGCTCCGGATCGAACCGCTGCACACTCCCGGTCATACGGCCGGGATGCTCTCACTGCTGTTCAACGGCAGCGATGTGTTCACCGGAGACACGCTGTTCAGGGGCTCGGTCGGCGGCGTGCGAGCACCGGGTCACACCACCTATGCGGATCTCAAGCACTCGGTGATGGGTACGCTGCTGAGCCTGCCCACGCAGACCCGGATTCACCCAGGTCACACCGAACCGACCACGGTCGGCGATGAGCTCGAGACAAATCCGTTCGTGCGGATCTGGCGCGGCGTGGATCCCGAGGGCACCAGCGCGTGCCGCGCGCTGGGCGAGCCGGCCACCCTGATCCTGCTCGCCACCGATTACGACGGTGGCCACAAGGCGTGGGTGCGCTGGCCGGACGGCTCGGATGACATCGTGCCCGGATCACGCATCGAACTGGACGCGGACCCGAGCCCGCGTGACCAGCCTCGCGCCGGCGAATAGACGGCACCGGCCGACCGACTAGAGCTAGCGATGGCGGACAACAGCAAGATCCCCAGATCCAGAGTCAGCCGGACCGCGCGAATCGGCAGCCTCGCAGCTGGACAGGCGCTGCGCCAGGCCGGGACTGTCGCCACCAACGTGATGCGCAGCAAGGAGGGCCGCGAGGCCGCGCTCGAGCGCCGCAACCTGGAGGCCGCTGAGCAGATCGTGACCGCGCTGGGCACGATGAAGGGGGCCGCGATGAAGGTCGGGCAGGTGCTCTCCTTCCTCGACGCCGGACTGATCCCGCCCGAGCACCGAGACGAGTTCCAGCGCAAGTTGGCGCGGCTGCGCGACGCCGCGCCAACGGTGACCTTCCGGGAGATGCGCCGGGTGATCGAGCAGGAGCTGGACGAGGGGCTGGCCGACGCCTTTGCCGAATTCCAGGAGGAGCCGATCGCCGCCGCGTCGATTGGCCAGGTCTACCGGGCTCGCCTGCACGACGGCCGTGATGTGGCGGTCAAGGTTCAGTACCCGGGGGTCGCGGCGGCGGTGCGCGCCGACCTGCAGAACCTGGGGATGATCCTGCGGCTCGCCAAGCGCATCGCCCCGGGCCTGGATCCCAGAACCGTTGGTGAGGAGATCCGCCTACGCATCGAGGAGGAGCTCGACTACGAGCTAGAGGCGCAGAACCAGCGTACGCTCGCGCGGCTCTACCGCGGCCATCCCTTCATCGTGATCCCGGACGTGGTCTCGTCGCTCTCAAGGGAACGGGTGCTGGTGAGCGAGTTTGTCGAAGGCATCGGGTTCGAGGAGATCAAGGGCTTCCCGCAGGCCGATCGGGATCGGGTCGGTGAGATCCTGTTCCGCTTCTACTTCGGGTGCATGTACCGCCACCACCAGTTCTCGGGAGACCCGCATCCGGGCAACTCGATGCTGCTGGGAGACGGGCGGCTGGCCTTCTTCGACTTTGGTCTGTTCAAGCGCATGCCGGCCGCCGCGGTGGATCTGGAGCTGCAGATCGCGCGCGCGGTGATTGAGGGGGATTCCGGCACGATCATGCAGCTCGGAACGGAGATCGGCTTCTTCCCCGAACCCGAGAAGTTCGACCCGGACCGCGTGCTCGAGCACTTCCGGGCCGCCACCTCCTGGTACACGGTGGATGAGGAGATCGAGGTCACGCCGGAGTACGCGACCCAGGTGCTGATCGACATGAGCGATCCGCGCTCCGAGTACTTCGGCCAACTGCGGCACGAATCAGCTCCGCCGGACCACATCTTCGGGCGGCGCATGGAGGTATTGACGCTGGCCGTGATCTCGCAGCTGCGCTCGCGCGGGAACTTCCACCGCATCGCGCGCGAGTGGTACTACGGTGACCCCCCAGCGACGCCGCTGGGTGAACAGGAGGCGGCGTTCTACGCCGAGCGGAGTCAGACTCGCTGAATCTGCAGCAGGCTGGTGGTGCCGGGACGGCCACTGGGCAGGCCGGCTGTGATGGCCACGCGTTGCCCGGGCTTGACCCAGCCGAGTTCCACCACACGCCTCGCAGCATCGGCGATCAGCGCCTCGGTCACCTCGTGGCGGCGCATCGACGCGGCCCGCACACCCCACATCAAGCCGCAGCGACGCACCGTCTCGCGGCCTGGTGAGAGTGCAATGATCGGCACGTTGGGTCGGTGCGAGGCGACCAGTCGCGCGGAGCGACCTGACAGCGTGGGCGTGACGATCGCTGCCAGATGCAGCTCGCGCGCGGCCGCGCAGGCGCTGTAGGCGACCGTGTAGGCCGGGTCGCGCGCGTCACGGCCGACTCGGTGCTCGTTCCACTCCCGGTACGGCAGCCCCTGCTCGGTGTTCTCAGCGATGGATGCCATCATCGCCACCGTCTCAACCGGATACTGGCCAACGGCCGTCTCCTGCGAGAGCATCACGGCGTCGGTGCCGTCAAAGATCGCGTTGGCGACATCGGTCGCCTCCGCCCTGGTCGGACGCGGCGAGGAGACCATCGAGTCGAGCATCTGGGTGGCGGTGATGGAGGGTCGTGCCAGTTGCCCGGCGATCTTCAGCAGGCGCTTCTGCGCGAGCGGAACCTCTTCAATCGGCAACTCGATGCCGAGATCACCACGGGCGACCATGACGCAATCAGCAGCCCGGATGATGTCCTCCGCCGCAGCCATCGCCTGAGGCTTCTCGATCTTGGCGATCAGCGGTTGGCGCGTATGCCTGCGGACGGTGGTGATGTCCTCCGCCGAGCGCACGAAGGAGAGCGCCACCAGGTCCACGCCGATCTCCTCGCCGAAGCGCAGCATGTCAAGGTCCTCCGCCGGAACCGCCTCCAGGCCCTTGGTCGACCCGGGGATGTTGAGACCCTGGCGAGATGCCACGGCACCGCCGACCTCGACCTTTGTCTCAACCTCACCAGCTCCCGAGCGGACGCTGGAGACCCGCAGGCGGATCTTGCCGTCCGCGAGGTAGATCACGTCTCCTGGTTCGACAGCATCGGCCAGACCTGGCCAGCTGACGGATAGGCGCCGGCCGTTGCCCAGCTCGTTGGAGCCGCACATCAGCATCAGATTCTCACCCGGCTTCAGGTCAGCCAGGTCGTGCTCGATCGCTCCCACGCGAAGCTTGGGTCCCGGCAGATCCTGAAGGATCGCGACCTGTCGTCCGGCCACGTTCGCCGCGGCGCGGACCCGTTCTGCGTTCTCGGCATGCAGCTCCCGGTTGCCATGAGAGAAGTTGAGCCGCGCCACATCCATGCCGGCCTCAACCATGCGTGCCAGCACCTCAGGGTCCTGGGAGGCAGGTCCGATGGTGGCGACGATCTTTGTACGGCGCACGATCAGTCGCGATCAGGAGTTTTGTTCGTCAGCACGCAAAACACCCTACAGAAAAGTCGGGCGCGATCGCCACTCGCCACCGTTGATCGACCGTCACCGTCAGGAGCCGATCGGCCTAGGAGACGAAGCGTACGGCGTCGATCAGCAGTTCACCGTCAACGGTCACGGTTCCGCCCTTGCGCAGGTCGCAGATCAAATCCCAATGCAGCGCCGACTCGTTGACACCACCCGTCTCCGGGTAGGAGCGACCGAGCGCCAGATGGATCGTGCCGGCGATCTTCTCGTCAAGCAGCGTGGAGCCGGTGGCGCGGTCGATCCCGGAGTTCGTGCCGATCCCGATCTCTCCCAGGAAGCGCGCACCGGCGTCAGTGCTCAGCGCGGCCTGCAGATGCTGGTCTCCGACCCGTGCGTGCGCGGCGACAACCTCGCCATCCTCAAACCTAAGATCGACCCCGGCCACGTCCGCCCCCCTGCCGGACGAGGGCACGTCAAAGTGGATCGTGCCGCTGGCGGAGCGCTCGTGCGGCCCGGTGAAGACCTCGCCGCTGGGCATGTTGCGCCGCCCGTCTGAGTTGATCCAGGTTCGTCCACCGACGTTCAGGCGCAGATCGGTGCCGGCGGCCTGAATCCGCACCTCGCGGACAGAGGCGAGCCGATCAATCACGCGCTGCTGCCGGTCGCGCAGCCGTGACCACGCGGCCACCGGGTCCGGCTGGTCGAGGAACAGCGCCGCCTCCAGGAAATCCTCGTACTTCTGCTCAGACATCCCAGCCTGCTGCGCGAGTGCCGGAGTGGGCCAGATCGTGAGCGCCCAGCGGTGCGCCGCCCGCGCCTCACGGAGCGCTCCCTGCGCGCGCGAGCGTCGCGCGATGGTGGCCGGATCAATATGCGCAAGCGGGTTCGTGCTCCCGGGCGCCTGGATCCGCACGCTCGCATCGGCGGCCTGCAGTTCCGCCAGCTGGATCGACGCCACCTCATCAAGCTGGCGGTCGTGCGCATGCCGGTAGAAGTCGGGCTCCAGTTCCGGAGGCGAGAGGCGCAGGAGCGGCCAGCCGCCGCGCTCGAGCACGGCCCGGTGCAGTGCGACGGCGGCCTGATCAGCGAGCGTGGTGGTCTCGATCAGGATCTGCTGACCGGGCTGTACCTCCAGGCACCAGTCGGCGATCAGTACGGCAAACGCATCAGCGTCGATCATGGGGCCTCCACATCGGGAAAGTGCTCGGCAAGGTGGGTTCTAAGACTCTCACGGACGAACCGGCGCTCGGTCGCGCTCGCCAGCCGGTAGCGGCCCAGCAGTTCGCGCTGGCTGTCGGTGCGGACGCCCGCGATGGTCCAGGCGACGGCGAGCCGCTCAAACAGCAACTCCACCGCGCGCTGCCAGGCATCCTCGCGATCGGAACCGCCGGTCAGGACGGCGGCATATTCGGCGCGCGCTCTGGGAGTGAGTGAGCCCCGCAGCTCAAGCTCGCCCGCCTCAGGGTCGCTGTAGGTCGAGGTCGGAGCCCTGAGCTCGCCGGCCCGCTGGCCGGCGAGCTCACCTGAGCGCCTACGTGCACGCTTGCCCATCTGTTGGAGGCTAGACGGCGGCGGACGCAGCCCGCTGCAGCTGCAGTTCAACGTCCTCACCGGTGATCGGCCTGGCGTGTCCCGGCCATGCGGCGGTGGGCTGCAGCGCCGCCAGCCGGCGGATTGACTCGCGCGCCTGGTTGGTGTCTAGATTGAAGGCGGGCTCAGGCACATGCGCGACCTTACCCAGGCCGGTCTGTGGGTTCAGCGTGTAGAACAGGTCCGATACCAGCGCCAGCCCGTCCTCCTGGCGGTAGAGCGCGATCATCCCGGGCGCGTGGCCAGGCAGGTGCAGAACGGTGAACCCGGCGATCTGATCGCCCTCCTCGACGGTGCCCGCGATCTCAAGCGGGCCGCCATCCCAGACGCCGAACAGGCGTGAGAGGGTGGGGCGTGACCAGCGGCTCAGCAGACTCAGATTCCAGTAGTCGCGGTAGGGAGACGGGGACTGGGCGGCCGAGCGCTCCAGGCGGTGGCAGTAGATCGGTGCCTCGAGTCCCGCGGCACCGCCCCGGTGATCACTGTCGGCGTGGCTGAGCACCACGCGCCGGATCCCGCCGAAGCGGACTCCCGCAGCGCGGATCGCGTCGCGCATCTGCCGGCAACCTGAATCAAAGACGGTCACCCCACCCTCGTCCTCAATCAGGTAGACGTTCATCCTGCGCGGCAGTCCGCCGCGCAGCAGCCAAACCCCGGCGGCGATTGCCTGCGGCTCAACGCCGTAGAGCGTCCGACGCACCCACGTGCGGGCGTTGACCGCGGCCGCGAGTCGCCGTGGCGCCGGGATCAGGCCCAGCTGC
>JAKAED010000012.1 GCA_021820105.1 Actinomycetes bacterium
GCCGCCGTTCGCGAGGCCGGTGCCCGCGTGCGCCTGATCGTCGATGGCGACGTCTCGGCATCGCTGCTCGCCGTCTCCGACGATGCCTCAGTCGATGCGTTGTGGGGGATCGGCGGGACGCCCGAGGGTGTGATCTCAGCAGCCGCTATCAAGTGCCTTGGAGGCCAGATCCTTGGGCGTCTCTGGCCACGTGACGACGAGGAGCGGCGGCTTGCGGCTGCTGCCGGATACGAGTTGGACCGAGTCCTGGACAAGGATGATCTCGTGAAGGGCGAGCATGTGTTCTTCGCGGCGACCGGCGTGACCGACGGTGATGTGCTGCGGGGAGTTCACTACCACGCGGAGGGGAAGGCATCGACGGAATCGCTGGTGATGAGGACCCGCTCTGGAACTGTGCGCCGGATCAGCGCTCGTCACGACCGCGCGAAGTTGCGCGAGCTCAACGCCGGTTTTGACATCTGATCGGGATCGACTTGCGCCGGGCCACGTCGCTTCCAGGCCCGCTCGGGTCCGTCCTGACCGCGACGCTTGTCAGTCGTGCTGCCGGAGCCTGCCGACCTTGGACTCCGCCAGCTCCAGCGTGTCCAGCGAGCGCAGGAAGGCGTGAGTCAGCAGCACGTGCACAAAGGACTGGGTGGCCCTGTAGAAGTTTGTTCCCAGCCCTGAGGCGATGGCCGGATAGAAGTTGGCCACCTCCACGTCCACGTCCACCTTGGCCGGCTCGCCGCGGTCAGTGTCGCGGCGCACCGTCACAGCCAGAAAGCCGCATCCCCGGCCGGACGGGGAGACCAGCAGGCCGTCGCGGATCGCCCAGTTGATATTCGCGTGATCAGGCTCCAGTGTGTAGGTGGGTGCTTCGAAACGCAGCAGCCTGAGCGGTCGTGCGAGCAGCACGACCACGCGCTCATGTTCACCGTAGATCACGCGAATCGCGCCGAGCGTCGCGCGGCTGAGAAAGCGCCAGTACGTTCGCCCCAGGTTCTCCAGTTGAGCCGGCGCCCAGAGGCGGTCGAGTTCCGCTCGCGGAAGCTCGATGTGCGCCGACTGCAGCGAGTGCACGGCGCCATCGGCAGCCACGCGCGTGGAGTTACGTGGAGACACGATGTAGGTGCGGCCACGCCGGCGGCGCTGGCGGCGGCCTCTGAAGAGCACCCAGGCGAACAGTGCAGCGATTGTGGCGGCCGCGGTTTCCATCGTCCGATTGTGCATCAGCGGCGCCGCTGATGCCTGCGATTTCAGCTGCTGACCGAGGTTGGTGACAGTGACGCCGGGCTCAGGGTGCCGATCACCACGGTTTTTGAGATCCCGAGTGCGGTGGCAGTGGCGGCCGTCAGATCCCAACGCGCGTGGTTGGCGAACGGGCCTCTGTCAATGACCGGCACCGTCAGTTCACGGCCCCGGAAAAAGATGGTTACACGGGTCCCACATTTCAGCGTGCGGCTGGCGACCCCGAGCATCTGGGGTCGGAGGCGCTCGCCGCAGGCGGTCAGGTGTCCCCAGAAGCCAGGCCCGTAGAACGTCGCCCGCGCGTTCCGGAAGATCGGAATTTGCAGGGTCGGCGTGGTCACCAGATCGGAGGCTGTGGTCGCCGCGCCGGTGGCGGGTAGACCGCTGCCGCCGCTGGTGCTTCCGGCCGCACCTACCTCGGCCCCCAGGACGGCCCGCAGGGAGACCTCACCCTTGATAGTTGGGCTCCACACGGTGGCGAAGCCGCCAGTTGGCGAGATCACGGCGGTGGCAACTGGGATCCAATTGCTCGCTCTCGTCGCCGGTGATGCCTCGATCAGGACTGTTACGCCCGATCTGGAACTCGGAGCTGTGCCGGCTATCGCCAATGGATGCCGCCAGACCCCCATGGCGGCGATGCGCAGTGTCATCCCGTTGCCGCTGGCCGTCACCGAGCCATGCAGTTGCTCGGGGACGGCGCGGTTGACCGCTTGAAGGGTGCCTCCGACCGTCTGAGGGGTCCCAGTTGCTGTGCCTGACGCGGCTCCGCCGCCGCTCACCCCGATCCCACCATTCGTGTGCATCGTCCTCGCCGTTGCCGCAGGTTGGCCGATCGCCAGCGCCCACAGCAACGGCGCGCAGATGATCGCCCGACAGGTGCGGCGGGACGCGGCGGCTAAGCCCATGGGTTCGCTGTTTTCAAATTGGCGGCGGCTGTGTGGGCGCCTACGGGGTGAGCTGACGGGCTCGCGCACAAGCGCTACCGATGCACTGTTGCATCAGATTCGCCCCCGCGGCACCCGGCAAGGTGCCGCAAACGGTTCCCCCGCCGAGCACCCGCGGACGGGTGCTCGTTCGGCGTTCGTCAAGGAACCGATTATATGGTTGCTGGAGACCTCGGCAATTGCGGGAAACTGCGGATTCTGAGTTGAGAATCGCGCAGTTTGGCCACTTTGTTCGTGTGCTCAGCGGGCTCTGGTGTCGTCGCGGTTCCGCCATTGCGGCGGCTCGGATACGCGACCCGTCAGGGGCGCGGCAACCGCCCCACGGCGCCGCGCAGCGCACGGGCAGCCGCGCTCACGCCAATCTCCGCGAGCTCCAGGCCGGCTCTCACAGTCAGCGCGAGGATCTCCTCAATTTGGGCTGTGGTGGAGGGGCTGGCGGGCTCAGGTGACGCTGCGGCTGCTGGGGCCGCTGCGGGCGCTGGGGCCGCTGCAGGCGCTGCGGGTGGAGGCTCTGCCCGGGGTTTGTCCTGGGGCGGTGCAGCGCGCTTCTCGCTGCGGCGATGGGTACGCGTGTGCGGCAGCGCCGCCATGACCGAGCGCTCCGGTTCCTCGCTCATAGCGGAGATCATCGCAGCCCGGCGGGTGCCGGCGGGTGATCCTTCGTCCAATTCTGTGGCCGCTCGTGCAATATTTCTGGGGCATCCTCTTGGTGCGTAGGACGACATCGTCCTGCTACAGGTTTGAAAGATTCGCGCCGTTAGTCCTTGGGAGGTGGCGGTGCGAAGTAAAATCGCAGCATGGTTGAGTGGGTTCAGTGCGCGCTCCGCGGGCGTGCGTAACCACTTTTCGAGCGTCCGATGTGGATCGGATTGCTGGGAACACGACGGAAACGGAACCAGATGTCAGTAGCGGAACTGCAGGAACTCGAAGAGGTCAAGGCCCTGATGAACCGCGGCCAGCAGCTCGGCGTGCTCACGTTCGCGGAGATCAGCGGCGCGGTATCCGAGCTTGACCTCGATGACACGGACCTAGAGGAGCTGCACGGCTACCTCGAGCGAGCTGAGATCGAGCTGGTGGAGGAAGTTGATCCGGCCATTGCCGAGGCTGAGGTCGAGCGCGCACCAGACAAGCGGGGACGGCGCAGGTCCAAGACCACTCTGGACCTCAAGCCGGACATGACGACCGACTCTCTGCAGTTGTTCCTCAAGGACATCGGCAAGGTTCGCCTCCTGACCGCGCAGGAAGAGGTCGACCTGGCCAAGCGGATCGAGCGCGGTGATCTCGACGCCAAGCAGAAGATGGTCGAGTCCAACCTTCGCCTCGTGGTCTCGATCGCCAAGAACTACCGTAATCAGGGTCTGCCCTTCCTCGACCTGATCCAGGAGGGGACGCTCGGTCTGGTTCGCGCTGCCGAGAAGTTCGACTATCGCAAGGGCTTCAAGTTCTCGACGTACGCCACGTGGTGGATCCGTCAGGCGATCGCTCGCGCGCTGGCCGACAAGGCACGCACGATTCGTATCCCGGTTCACGTCGTTGAGAAGCTGAACAAGATCGGTCGCGCTGAGCGCAAGCTGGTCACCGAACTCGGTCGCGAGCCCACCGCCGAGGAGATTGCCGAGGTCACCGGCATTGAGCCTGAGGAAGTCGAGTCGATCAAGCGCTCGGCGCAGGCGCCGGTCTCGCTTGAGAAGCCCGTCGGTGATGAGGAGGAGTCTGAGTTCGGCCAGTTCATCGCCGATGAGCGTGCCGAGTCGCCCTATGAGCGAGCGGCTGAGATCCTCACGAAGGAGGCGCTGCGCGAGGCGCTGGAGAACCTCTCATACCGCGAGCGCCGCGTACTGGAGCTGCGTTACGGCCTCGGCGGCGAGCACCCGCGCACGCTGGATGAGGTGGGCCGCACGTTCAACGTTACGCGTGAGCGGATCCGCCAGATTGAGAACCAGTCGCTGAAGAAGCTGCAGTCTCTGGCTGAGGCGCAGAAGCTGCGCGACGTGGCGTAGGCCGCTGGCGCGCGTGGCTCGCGCGAAGCCGCTCTGCTCGCGCATCGCTCCCAGATTCCGTTTCCGTTGAGGGCGGGCTCGCCACGAGCCCGCCCTCAACGCGTTTGACTCGCCATCTGCGCAAAGTGCAGCCCGAGTAGGGGGTCAAGCGTCGCGCCAGGCGCTGTCTCTACGATTGGTTGCATGCGCAAGCGAATCGGCTTCCTGAGCTTCGGGCACTGGCAGAACTCGCCGATGTCACGCACCCGCACCGCCGCCGAGGCGCTCACGCAGACGATCGAGCTCGCCCAGGAGGCTGAGCGGATCGGACTGGATGGCGCCTATGTGAGGGTGCACCACTTTGCACGCCAGTTGGCGTCGCCGTTTCCGCTGCTGGCGGCGATCGGAGCCACAACCAAGCGCATTGAGATCGGCACCGCCGTGATTGACATGCGGTATGAAAACCCGCTGTACATGGCTGAGGAGGCGGCCGCCGCCGACCTGATCGCCGGTGGCCGCCTGCAAATCGGGATCAGCAGGGGCTCGCCGGAGCCTGCTCTCAACGGCGCAAGAGCGTTCGGCTACCTGCCGCCTGAGGGGCAGAGCGATGCGGATATGGCTCGCGCCAAAGCGATCCACTTCTGCGAGGCGATCGGTGGCGCCGGTGTGGCCAGATCCGATCCGTCGATGACGGGCGGTAGCTTCGCCCTGCCGATCCAGCCCCAATCGGCGGGTCTCAACGAGCGCATCTGGTGGGGATCAGGCACACGTGATACGGCCCGCTGGGCGGCCGCGCAGGGCCTGAACCTGCAGAGTTCGACGCTGCTCTCAGAGGACACCGGGGTGCCGTTCGGGGAACTCCAGGCTGAGCAGATCGACTGCTTCCGCGACGCCTGGTTTGCCGCAGGATGGGAACGCGAGCCGCGTATCTCCGTAAGCCGCAGCGTGCTGCCGATCGTGAACGATGAGGACCGGCTCTACTTTGGAGGTCGCGACGAGGGCCGCGATCAGCTCGGACAGCTGGAGGGCGTGACCGCACGGTTCGGTCGCAGCTACGCCGGAGAGCCGGATCGAATCGCGGAGGAACTGGCCCGCGATCCTGCCGTCCAGATGGCAGACACCGTGCTGCTGACGGTCCCCAACCAGTTGGGAGTCGAGTACTGCGCGCGCATGCTGGAGATAATCGCGCTCGAGGTGGCCCCCGCCTTTGGCTGGCGGGACCCGAAAAAAGCCTTGCAACACGACGCTTCATAGTTTGAAGTGATCGCTAAACTGACTGAGAGATATGTCGTCACCGGAAACATGCCCCGTGTGCCGTACGGCAGAGGTTGTCTGCGGCAAGTGGACGCTGCTGCTCGTCAAGGAGTTGGCGGAGGGGCAGTCGCGCTTCTGTGAGCTTGAGCGGTCGCTTGAGGGCATTAGCCCGCGCACGCTCTCATTGCGGCTTCGCGCCCTGGAGGAGGAGGGGATCGTTGCCCGCTCCACTTTCCCGGAGGTGCCACCTCGTGTCGAGTACGCGCTGACCGAAAAGGGACGCGCGCTGGTGCCGCTGATCGAGGACATGCGCGTCTATGGGCTGGCTTGGCTCAGCGACGACTGCAGCACTGCCGTGGACGCGGCGCTCGCCTCAGTCTGAGCCTCAGTTGGGGCTGCAAGGCCCCTCCCAGATGGAGGAGCCGCGCACTCTCCGCCGAACACGCAGGGCGTGAGGAACCTGACTCTGCACGGAGCGCTCGAGGAGTTCACTGCCGAGGCCGGCGCCCGTCTGGACCTGGCCGCATCAGCGGGCGACCAGGTTCCGTTCGAGGTGGTTGAGACCGACGGTGTGCGCTCTGCGGGACGTATCCCGCTCTACTGCTATCGCCCGCTGACGGGCGACTTCATCCGCGAGCGGCTCGGGCTGCTCGTCGCGCTTCCCACCTACGCGCCGGCTGCGCGGGCGCTTGAGGGAGTTGGCGGACTTGAGCTCTACCTCCGCGCCCGTGGACACCTCCGACTGCCTGAGGAATCGCGCTCCCTGACCGATCTTGCCCTGCGAGATTTCCTCTCCAGAGTGTTCGAGGAGCGCAGCGAGTTCGCCTTTGACACGGCTCGCTTTGAATTGGCCTATGAGGAGCTGGAGCGAGCGATCTACCAGGGGCGGTGCGTCACCGAGGTGGTCGGCGCGCTACACGGGATCGACCTTGATGCCAAGACGGACGAGCTGGCCCTTGGCGAGGGACTGGCGATCCTCCGTGCCTCCGCCCTGGCCGAGGCCCCGCCTGCGCTGAGCGGTGGCGAGCGCCCGCCGCTGCTGCTGGTGCTCCGAGTCGCGCATGACCGGGATCAGCAACCCTCGACCGCCTTTGCGCGTGTGCGCTTCCGCCGCGTGCTGACAGCGTTGCGGCTGTTCGAGAAGGGCAGCTACGCGATCGGTGAGCTCGGCTACTCCAGGATCGACGACGGCGTCTGGTCACCGATTGCGCTCGGTTTCAGTGGTCGTACACGCCGCCTGACGCTCATCCAGCGTGACAGTGAGGACGAGCTGCGTGCCTTCTGCAACCTGATCTCACGGCGCCTGAGCGCGGCACACTCCGGGGGTCGTCGTCCCGACAACTCCGGTGCCGGTGAGCTCGCGTGGGCGCTGGCGCGCTTTGAGATGGGCTGTGAGCGAGCTGCCGCGCACGAGCAGCTGAGTGACCACCTGCTGGCATTGAGGGCGCTGCTCGAACCTGAGGGACCTGCCAGCGCGCGCCTGGCTCAGCGGCTTTCCATGATCTGCGCGGCGCCCAAGGATCGGTCCGGGCTGGCTGAGCGCACCGCCCGCGCGATCGCCCTTGAGCGAGCGGTGATCGCCGGTCTGGCGCCGTCTGATGATGCTGTCGAGACACTCGTGGATGAGCTCGCCGAGCATCTGCGAGCGATTCTGCGTGACATCCTATGCGGACATCTTGACGCTGACTTGCGGGCGGTCGCGGATGAGCTCTTGGCCGAAGAGGTTGATGCGGCCACGGCCGCCACTGTGTGACGAGCAACATAAGGCTGTAGCGTCCCCAGCCTATGTTCCACGTGGAGATGCGTTCCGGGATCCAACTGGTGCGCGAGTTCAACCTCAGCGAGCAGCGCCTCTGGCTCGAGTTTCTGGCGCCGCTGATGGCTGACCGGGAGTTCGTCGTGGCCGGCCACGAGTTCACACCGCGCAAGACAAGGATGAAGGTCTACGAAGGCCCGGAGCTGCGCTCGGATCAGCTCGGCCTGGGCCGCGCATGGCAGAACGTGGAGCGCACCTCACAGGACGTGACCGAGCGCGTGCTGCAGCGCGCGCGGGAGCACACCCGGCGCGCCCTTGAAGGCGCACCCGACACCAGGGCTGCGAGTGTCGATCTGCTTCGCGAGCGGCTTGCCGGCCGCCTGAGTGCCGGCCCGATCGAAGCAACCGAGCTGCTCACGACAGCCGCTGAACTCATGCCGGACGCCACCGACGGAGAGCGCCGGGACGCCGTCCTGCAAGCTGCCTGGGCGCTGCTGGAGCGCGGCCGCGCTCAGCTTTCGCCGGTCAGCGACAGGTAGGAGACGGCTGTGCCCGCCGGCAGCTCGCCTCGGCCCGCCGGGATACGAGCCAATCCGGATGCCAACGCCGTCAGCGCCAGCTGATGCGACTGCCTGCCGCCCAATGGTTCGATCCGCCCGTCACGAAGATCTCTTACCCGGATCATCTCGTCACGGTCATGGCTGCGCCTGACCGGCGCCGAAAGAGCGGCGAGGCGGTAGGCCGGCCGCGGATCGGAGGCGCCCTGCAGGGCGGCGAGCGCGGGCCGTACAAAGAGCTCGAAGCAGACCAGCACCGAGACAGGGTTGCCTGGAATTCCAAAGACAAGCGTCCGTTCACGCACCCCGAAGCTGAGTGGCTTGCCGGGCTTGAGCGCGATCCGCCAGAACAGCTCCCGCACACCCAGGTCACGCTCGATCTCTCGCACCAGGTCGTGCACTCCGACGGAGACGCCACCGGTGCTCACCAGGACGTCAGAATCGAGCGCCTGCGTGAGCGCATCGCGGTGCGCTGCGGCCGTGTCAGCGGCGGTTGGAACCGTGACCACCTCGGCACCGGCAGCGGTCAGCGCAGCTTGCAGCAGCGGGCCATTGGAGTTGTAGATCTGGCCTGGGCCGAGCGTCTCACCGACCGCGCGCACCTCACTTCCGGTGGTCACAACTGCCACGCGTGGCCGCCGGATGCAGCGCAGAGAAGCGGCGCCGAGCGAGGCTGCGGCGCCGATCTGAGCGGCCGTCAGGCGCAGACCCGCCGGCAACACCTCAGCACCGCTGCGGACGTCACTGCCCGCGGCCCGCACGGCCGCGCCGGGAGCCACCTGGTGACGAACCTCCAGCAGGCGTCCAGGCTCGCGCACCCAGGCGTCCTCTATGGGAACCACCGCGTCTGCGCCCTCTGGGATCACAGCGCCCGTTGAGATCGCGATCGCCTCACCGTGCCCGATGCGACCGGCGTACGGGGCTCCCGCGGCGGACTCGCCAATGACTGCAAAGTCACCCGGAGTGTCCTCGGCGCGCAGCGCGAAGCCATCCATCGCAGAGCCCGCAAACGCGGGGAGATCGCGTGTGGCGCGCAGCGCCTCCGCCAGGTAACGGCCTGGCGCAGCCGTGAGCGGGAGATCCTCGGCCTCCAGGATGCGCGCCTGCTCGAGCACGAGCTCAAGCGCCGTGTCTATGGCCAGCAGCTCACTCATCGAACAACACCCGGTATATCGCCAGTAGGCCCGCAATGTCGTGGATGTCATCTGGCAGGTCCGGGACCTGCAGGATCGGCTCGTCCAAGAACGCGCTCTGCAGGCGCCTGATGTTGGCGGCGTCGCGCTCGGCGAGCACGGCGTGATCGCTTGTGCACTCGGCCAGGCGTGCGCGCAGGTCCTTGGGGAGGTCAAGCGGGACCTCCCCAAGGGAGACCGGCGGGTTGACGCGGTTGACGATCGCGCCGCTGAACGGCATCCGGTCGCGGCGCAGGCTCTCACGGAACCAGACCGCCTCCTCGACCGGCCGATCCTGTGCCGAGGTCACCAGTACAAAGGCGGTCTCGGGTGCGTGCAGCAGCTGCTCGACCCGCGCGGCGCGCGCGTTGAACTGCTCGGTCATGCCGCCGAGCAGGGTGAAGAACGTGGTCACATCCGACACCAGATCAACACCCGTCACCAGCTTGAGCGCGGCCAGCACCGGCCCAGCGCCAAGCCCGAGCAACCGCATGCCGACGCCGGTCGGGCGCAGCAGAGCCTGCAGCGCGCCACCACCGAGGAAGGCGGTCAATCGGCCGGGCGCGTTGAGGAACTCAGCGGCACTGTGGGCTGGGGGAGTGTCCAGCACCAGCAGGTCAAAGTCGGCCTCGGCAAGCTCGTAGAGCTTCTCGATCGCCGTGAACTCCTGCGAGCCTGAGACGGCGGAGGAGAGCTCCCTGTAGACGCGGTTGCGCTTGATCTCCTCGGCTCGCTCGGGGCTTGGGGCGAGGCGCTCGATCAGCTCGTCAAACGTGCGCTTCGGGTCCAGCATCATCGCCCACAGCTCGCCGCGCAGCTCAACGCCCGGCAGACGGTCGGGCGAGACCAGCCGCGGGTCGTTCTCAAGCTGCTCAAGCCCGAGCGCGTTGGCCAGTCGCCGGGCGGGATCGATCGTCACCACCGCAACCTTCTGACCCTGAGCCGCCATGCCGAGCGCGATCGCGGCGGCGGTCGTGGTCTTGCCGACGCCGCCCGCGCCCACGCAGATGCAGGTCCGTTTGCCGGCGAGCAGCTCGGCGGCGCTCATGGAGTCTGCTCCTTGGAGGCTGAGGCCGGGTCCCCGCCCGTTCGTTCAAGCTCGCGAGCCAGGCGCTCAAGCTCGGGGAGCCTCAGGCTGCGCTCGAACAGGAACGGGAGCACCATCAGGCGGTCTCCGAAGCTCTCCCGCAGACGTCGCTCCTGCTCGCGCTGGGTTTCGGCGCGCCGGTGCTCGGCCAGCGCGAGCTGCAGGGGAGTCGCCGCTTCGGGTGCAGTGTCCGCGGCCGCGGACGCCGCGCTGTCCATGTGCGCGGCCTCAGCCGCCGTGAAGCGATCGGGGTAGCGGGCGTTGAGGATCACAGCCTGCAGTTCAAGCGGCTCGGGTCCGGCGCTCAGCCTCTCGCTGAGCTCCAGCGTCTCATTGACCGGCATCTCCTCTGGCGTTGAGACCGCCACCACGGCGGTGAAGGCAGGATCGGCGATCGTGTCGGCAATGGTGCGGGCCTGATGCGCGATCGGGCCAACGCGGGCGATCTCCGCAAACGTCCGCGGCGTGCGCAGGATCGCGGCTCCATGTCCGGATGCCGGGGCGTCCACCACGACCAGGTCAAATGCGTCAGCGTCAGGTGTGCGCCGCTCGAACTGAGCCAACTCCCAGAGCTTGCCGATGCAGAGGAGCTCACGCATGCCCGGCGTTGCCATCGCAAAGGTGTGAAAGAGACGACTCTGACGCAGCACGTGAGCCGCAGGGCCGGGCACCTTCACGGTCAGGTACTCCTCCATGGCGCTCTGCGGGTCCACGGAGAGCCGGAACAGGCCCGGTGCGAGCTCCGTCTCGTGCGGATCACCGTCACCCTCCAGATCCACGACGATCGTCCGCAGTCCGGCGCGGGCCCCCGCCAGACCCAGTGCGAGTGCAACCGTCGACTTACCGACGCCGCCCTTACCGGTGGCGAAGATCAGGCGGCGGCTCAGCAACGGAAGCGACACGGCAGATGAGGAACATACCCGAGCGCCGCGATCCGCCGAGAGTTGAAGGATTCAGCGCGAGCGTTGCGAATACAGCCGCGATGCGTCTCACAGACTCAAGCCCTTTCCCGGAGGACCGCTCGTGACGGCCAACCTCGAGGTGATTGCGTTCGCCAACCAGAAGGGCGGCGTCGCCAAGACCACCACAACGCTGAATCTCGCCGCGGCATTTGCAGAGGAGGGCTATCGCGTCCTCTGCTGTGACATGGATCCCCAGGGGAACCTCACAATGTCGCAGGGGATCGATCCAGACAACCTGAAGGCATCGATGTATGACGTGCTGGTGCACAAGATGTCGATCAGGCAGGTGATCCATAAGCGCGAGGTGGACGTCGCCTGCGCCTCAATCGACCTTGCCGGCGCGGAGATCGCGATGTCGACCATGATCGGTCGCGAGCGTGCGCTCGAGCGCGCTCTGAACGAGGTCGCCGATGATTACGACTACTGCTTCATTGACACTCCGCCGAGTCTTGGACTGCTGACGATCAACGCGCTCACGGCGGCGAACAGGGTGATCGTCCCCGTCCAGTGCGAGTATTTGTCCATGCGGGGTCTGATCCAGCTGCAGAATACGCTCGCGATGATCCGCGAGAACCTGAATCCTGACGTGGACATTCAGGGGATCCTGCCGACGATGGTCGACACCCGCACGCTGCATGCGAAGGAGGCGATCGAGTTGCTGGAGGAGAACTTTGGCGACCGGGTGTTCGCCTCCAGGATCCGCAAGACGGTTCGCTTTGCTGAGGCACCTGTGAAGGGAATGTCGGTGCTCAAGTACGATCCTGACGGAATCGCAGCGCACTCCTACCGTCAGCTTGCGAAGGAGGTCCTCTCCAATGCCCACAGCTAAGCGCGCGAGCATGCGCGAGGGACCACTCTCCCAGCTCTTCCGCAAGACCGCACAGGACACCGAGACTCCGGTCCAAGAGCCCGAGGCTGCGGCTCCCGCTCCCGCTGTCGCGGAGCCGGCTGAACAGCGAGCGCTGCCGCATCCATCACTGCGTCCATCCGTCCCTGCGGATGCCGAGGTTGCCGAGACCGGTGGGGTCGGAACCGGAGAGCCCCGGCTTCCGGGTGTTCCCTCCCCGCAACAGCGCCTTGAGTCCGCGTTCGCCGCCGATATCCCTGCGAGCCTGATGGATCCAGCTCCGGCGAGACCGGCTACGCCGGCTGCGCCTGCGCCCGCGCATGACGTCTACGCGCGCACCGAGGGCTTCTACGACCAGCCGGTCTCCTCGATCAGGCCGGTGGGCCGACCGGTGATCCGCGTCGTCGGCGTCGGCGGAGCCGGCGTGAACGCGGTCAACCGTATGATCGAGGCTGGGATCGAGGGCGTCGAGTTCGTCGCCATCAACACGGATCTGCAGTCGCTGCAGATCTCGGCGGCCGACACCACGGTGCATATCGGAGACGCGATCACGCGGGGCCTCGGCTCCGGTGCCAATCCCGAACTGGGCCGCCAGGCCGCGCGCGAGGAGTACGACCAGATCAAGGCCGTGCTCCGCGGGGCGGACATGGTCTTCATCGCCGCCGGGGCAGGTGGCGGTACGGGTACGGGCGCCGCGCCGGTGGTCGCCCAGATCTCACGCGAACTGGGTGCGCTCACGGTTGGCATCGTCACCCGACCCTTCCAGTTTGAGGGTACGCGGCGACGTGATCAGGCGGAGGCCGGGATCGAGGCGTTGGCCGAGGTTGTCGACACGCTGATCGTCGTTCCGAACAACAGGTTGCTGACGGTGCTTGATCGCAATACGACGATGGTTGACGCCTTCCGGGTTGCAGATGACGTGCTGCGCCAGGGTGTGCAGGGAATCTCGGACCTGGTGACGCTACCCGGCCTGATCAACCTCGACTTTGCGGATGTGCGCACGATCATGTCCGATGCCGGCAGCGCCCTGCTCGGGATCGGGATGGGCACCGGTGAGCGGCGTGCGGTGGATGCCGCCGAGGCGGCCGTGGCCTCGCCACTGCTCGAGACGAGCATGGAGGGAGCACGGTCGATCCTGCTCTCGATCACCGGCGGTTCCGACATCTCCCTGTGGGAGGTGAATGAGGCGGCCCGCGCGGTCGCCGAAGCGGCGCACCCGGAGGCGAACATCATCTTCGGCGCGATGGTCGACGAGAAGATTGAGGGCGATCAGGTGT
This sequence comes from Actinomycetes bacterium, assembly GCA_021820105.1. Taxonomy (GTDB): domain Bacteria; phylum Actinomycetota; class Thermoleophilia; order Solirubrobacterales; family Solirubrobacteraceae; genus Palsa-465. The sequence goes on from JAKAED010000012.1 coordinate 13,063, forward strand.
GGATCACCGTGGTTGCGACCGGTTACGACGATCGGCGGCAGAGCGGGCGGTTGGTCGAGCCCAGAGGCGAGCCGCGGGTGAGCCGCAGCCGCGAGCGGGAGGACTCGGCTGCGCCGCTGCGCGCACCGCGTATCGCGGACGTGCTCGAGGTACCGGAGTTCATCCCCCGCGGTTGACGGACGGTGGCGGTCAGCGGACCGCCACCGCGATGATCAGCCGAATCGGACCTTGCCGTTGGACTTGGCGCGTGCCTGCGCCAGGTCAACAAAGTCGAGTCGCTTGAGCGCGGCGCGGAACAGTCTCGTCACGAGTTGCAGGCGCGCGTTCTCTGAGCGGAGCGCTAGAAGGCCCTGTTTGGCCTCCAGTCCAAAGTCGACGGTGGCGGCCATCGCGTAGGCGTCCAGGCTGGTGATCTCGGCGGATTCGGGTGTGTGATCGGTTGCCTTGCGCACCAGGTCCGCGTAGGCGGCCTGGGCAGCCTCGAGCAGATCGGTCCGAGGCTCCTCGGGGAGGTCTGAGAGAAACTCGACGATCCCGGCGGGGTAGGCAAGGTCGCGTTGTCGCTCCACGATTCGCACCGGCCTTGTGCCGCGGGCCAAGAGGTTGATCCGACCGTCGTCGAAGCGCTCCAGAACCCGATCGATGCGGCAGGCGCAGCCGACGTCGTGCAGGCCGTCGTCGGCCAGCCAGACGATTCCGAACTCACCGTCACGGGCCATGCAGTCGGCGACCATCGTCTTGTACCGCTCCTCGAAGATGTGCAGTGGCACCACCTCGCTCGGCAGTGCTACGAGCTGCAGGGGAAACAGGGGAAAGCCGCTGGCCAAGCCGCCGGACATGGTCACGAGTCCCTTGCGCTACGGGCGCTGAGGAGGAGGTTGTAGAAGACGTCGGGGGGGAGGCGTGGCTCGAGCGCGCGGCTGTCCAACCGCTGCAGCAGCAGGTATCCGTGGAAGGCGTAGCGGCGCCACCAGGTAGGGATCGTCTCGGGCTGAGCTGTGGCCTCCAGACCGCGGTTGAACCAGCCAAACCAGTTGGCCAGCAGTTCCTCGCCGCGAACGGTGACGTCATTGAAGCCGGCGGAGGCCGCGAGTCGTTCCAGATCAGCCGGCCTGAATGCGTGGATGTCGACCTCGCCCTCAAGTGCCAGGTCGCCCTCGTGGCCAGCCTCGTGCTGGTGGGGCGCGGCGGCCCGGAGCCGCAGCGCCCTGCGCCACAGCGGGGCCGCCAGCAGCGCGGCGCGTTTGGGAGCCCGGGCGATGCGGTCGCCCAGGAGTGACGGTTCCCCGGCAAACAGGATCCGACCTCCGGGGCGCAGCACGCGCTGGAACTCGCCAAAGGCGCGCTCCAGGTCGGGCAGGTGGTGGAGCACGGCGTGGCCGATGACGAGGTCGAAGCTTGCGTCAGGAAAGGGGAGCGACTCAGCGTCAGCCTGGACGGTCGTGACCGGCTCGAGCTCGAGCCGCCGGGCGTTCCCGGCGAGAACCTCGAGCATGCCGCCGGAGACATCGGTGCAGGTGAGCTCCTCGATCAGCCCGGAGCGCATCAGGTTCAGGCTGAAGTAGCCGGTCCCGGCGCCGATCTCCAGAGCATGCTGGAAGGGGCCGGTCTGCCCCGGGGTCAGAAGTTTGCGGACCTTGCCCAGCACCTGACCCTGACCGACCTCGCCAAAGTCGATGCCCCACTTCTCGTCGTAGGTGGCGGCGGCAACATCGTGGTAGCGCGTGTTCACGTCGCGGATGTGCTGGTGAGCCTGAAGTGCCTGCATCGCGCGGATGACGTTACCGTGTCGCTGGTGATGGCGACCCTCTACGTGCAGCAGAACCAGCCTCCCGGGGTCCCGCCGCTCACGCTCACCGGCGAACGCACATTGCCTGATGTGCCGGCTGAGAACTACTGGTACCGCCGGCACCTTGCCGTCTATGAGTGGATCGCGGAGCGGGTCACCGGGATGCGTGTGATCGATATGGCCAGCGGTGAGGGCTACGGTGCGGCGACGCTCGCCCGCAGCGCGGCCGAGGTGATCGGCGTCGAGGCCAACCCGGAGGCCTTTGAGCATGCGCGGCTGCGGTATTCGGGCTCAGCGGTTGGCTTCGCTCGTGCGATGGTCGAACACTACGGTGAACCCGCATCGTGCGACGCGGTCACCTTTCTGCAGACCATCGAACACGTCGCAAACCCAGAGGATGTGTTGCGGCACTTCCGAAGCCTGCTCCGCCCAGGAGGCGTCGTGTACGTGTCGACTCCGAACCTGCTGACGCTGGCGCCCGCCGGAGCGGAGAAGTCCGACAACCCGTGGCACCTCAAGGAGTATCGGGCGCATGAGTTCCGCTCACTGTGCGAGTCCGCGTTCGACCGCGTTGAGCTTTATGGGGTGTTCCATGCCGGCAGGCTGCGCTGGCATGCGGCGGCGCTGGCGCTCGGCTGGGATCGACTGCACCGTGCCCTGGGCGTGACCGGGTTCTTCTATGACCGCTTCACGCCGAGCATCACGACCGCGGACTTTGTGCTGGCAGAGCGGCGGCCGCTGCATGAGGCGCTGGACTTCCTGGCCGTCTGCCGCCCTTAGCGGGCACTGCGCCGCGTAGCGACGCGGACAAATTTTCGGGCAAACATGGCGAGAAATGCCTTGGACGGACGTCTTACGTGCAAGGAGCCAGCTAATGCACGGCTCGCAAACGTCCGATTCGAGGTGTGGTGCAGATACCTTCCCTCATCCAACGGCTGGCGAGCCTCAGCGTCAGCGCGTGTCTGCTGGTGGCAGTCTGGACCGGAGCCAATGCTGCGGCGGCCGGTGCTGCCGGGATCCTGCCGCCTGCAAATCCGGCGGCTGATTGTGACCACGCCAACGCACAGCCTCAGGTTTGGGGGATCGCCGGAATCGACAGGTGTCGCGCCCTTGAGGGCGTCGGTCCGCTGATATTGCCGAGCAACTGGCAGCAGTTGACCCCGGTTCAGCAGGGCTTTGTGTTGATCAACCTTGAGCGCGTCAACCGCGGCCTGCCGCCGATCATCGGCTTGAGCGCGGCGCTTAACCAGCTTGCATCAGCCGGCGCGGCGCAGAACAACGATCCGTCGTTCCCGTCCGGAGGTTTCCTCGACGGTGGAGCGATCTGGGCTGGGACCCCGTCTGTGCTCGCCGCCGACTACCTGTGGATGTACGACGACGGACCAAACGGCCTGAACAGCAATCTCGCGTGCCCGTCCGCCGGAGCGAGCGGTTGCTGGGGGCACCGAGACATCATTCTGCTGCGTGGAACGAGCTCCACGCTGGTGGCTGGGGGAGGACGTGCGACCGTGGCCGGCAACGGGTCCTACGCATACCTCGTCCTGGACGGCTACTCCACCGCTGATCTCACTTTCACATGGGCTTCAGAGCTGCGCTACTTCAGCACCGGTCCCACGCTGGAGCCGCTCGGCAAGGTCGCTAAGGCCACCAGGCCGCATCGCAGACGGCATCGGCGCCCTCGTCGGCACCACCACCGTCCGTTGGGTGGGCCGCCGACGATCACGTTCAGCTGATCGCAGCCGCGCTCGCACCATCGGTATTTTGGCTGCATGGTGCGGCTCAGCCATGTGCGCGACCCAGCTCCGCTGATCCAGCAGGTGGCCGACGTCTACCGCTCGGCGTTCTCCATCTTCCCGGACGGCCCAACCGACGAGGAGGTGCAGACGTTTGCGGACCACACGTTGTCGCTCCACGCGCGGCGGGAGGCGTTCAGGTTCATCGCAGCTCACGATGGTGACGCGCTCGTGGGCTTCATCTACGGCTACCACGGCAGGGATGGAGAGTGGTGGGAGGATTGGCTGCGAGCTCGCGTGCCTCGGGCGGTCTATGACGAGTGGTTCACAGATCAGTTCGACCTGACGGAGTTCTGCGTCCGCGCGGAGTTGCATGGGCGCGGGATCGGCTCGATGTTGTACGGCGAACTCCGGTCTGAGCTGTTGCAGTCGCTTCCGTACCGGCGTGCGGTCCTGACCACCCGCCGCAGAGCAAACCCGGCTCGCGACTTCTATCTCAAGCGGGGTTGGGAGGTCGTCTGGGACGCGCTGGACGACCGCTTCTCTCTGCTGGGGCTGCGTCTGTGACGCCTCATTGATCTGAGTTCCGGTTGCAGGAGCGGCCGATCGGGTAAATCGGCCGCAATGAACTCAGAGAGCTACCGAATCAGCCGGGAGGAGGAGCGTGCCCGGCCAGCCGAGCGTGCGCCTGCGGATCCTGGCGCCTCGGGCGCACAGGTCGCTGTTGAACAGACACCGGCCGAACTCTGGGAGCAGGGGATAGAGCAGGGTGAGCTCAGGCTCAGCCGGCGGCCAACGGCAGCGGCGGCAACCGGTCTCGTGGGTGGCTTCGACGTGATGGTCGGGGTCGCGGTGTCAAGCGTGCTGGCGGGTGCACTGTCATCTGTGATGCCGCTGACGCTCGCCTCCACGCTTGGTGCGCTCGTGTTCGGTGTTGGATTCGTGCTGATCACGCTTGGCCGCTCGGAGCTGTTCACGGAGAACTTCCTGATCCCGGTTGGTGCGGTGCTCGAGCAACGCGGCTCCTTCTGGCGTCTGCCGACGCTCTGGATACCCACACTCGTGGCGAACGTCGTGGGGATGGTCGTGATCGCGCTGATCCTCGCCCAGAGCACGGTGCTTGACCGGAGCGCGCTGATTGCGGCCGGCCACACCGCTGACATCCTCGCTCACAGAACCACGCTTGCCGCCTTCTTCAGTGCTGTCCTGGCCGGAATGGTCATGACGCTCTGGACCTGGTTGGGGCTGGCCGTGAGGACTGACGTCGGCCGCATCCTCGTGGCGCTTGCGATCGGGTTCACGATCGCCGCTCCCAAGATGGATCACGTCATTGTCGGCACCGGTGAGCTGCTCTTCGGCGTGCTCGGTGGTCACACGCAGGCGACCTGGGGAGAGATCGGCGAGAACTTCGTTGTCGCGCTGGCGGGGAATCTGATCGGCGGCACGCTGTTCGTGACGCTCAGCCGCTTTGTCCAGGCCCGCACCGATACCTGACAGGACCACGCCTCCTCCGTTCGCTCTCGGGTGGAGAACGAACGGATCGATCGATTGAGGCCAGGTGATCCCGGAGCGGACTGAGCAGCTCAGGAGCCGGCCAGCAGTGCACTCTGCGCGGCAGCCACAGCCAGACTGTCGGCCCGTTCGTTCAGGGCATGCCCGATGTGGCCCTTCACCCAGTGCCAGCGCACATGTTCATGGCCTGAAGCGGCGGCTTCGAGCTCCAGCCAGATCTCCCTGTTCTTGACCGGATCGCCCGACGCGGTGCGCCAGCCCTTGCGCTTCCAGCCCGCCATCCAGGAGGTCATGCCGTCATGCAGGTAGCGGGAGTCGGTCACTACACAGGCGCGTGAGCCGGCTGGGATGGCACGCAGTCCCTCCAGGGCGGCGGTCATCTCCATGATGTTGTTGGTGGTCAGCGCCAGTCCACCGCTGTGCTCCTCGATGATCCCATCCTCCCAGCACACCAGTGCCGCCCACCCACCCGGACCCGGGTTGCGCTGGCAGGCGCCGTCCGTCCAGATCAGGACCTCTCCAGCAGCCGCCTCTGGAAGATTCCCGGCAAGGCGCTGAGCGTTGCGTTTTGGCGTGGGAGACACCACGACAATTCAACCAGGGAGCCCACCCGGAACCGTGCGCCGGACCGACTCCGGGGAGTTCACCGGCGCACAGCTTTCGTTGCCCACCGCCCGGGCTGCTGTAGGCTTCGGGTGGAGGAGATGACTCTCAGAACAAGTGGGATTCGTCAGCCGAGCATCTGGCCGAGCCTGGTCAGTGACGATGCCGTGGGCCTGCGGGACTGGCATATGGCGCTGGGATTCACGGTCGATCTGGCCATACCGGGTGAGCGCCCCGGGACGCTCCACCACTGCCAGCTGGACTGGCCGGATGGAGGTCGCGTGACACTCGCCAGCACCGGGGAGCGCAGCACCCCCTGCCGCCCGGGCAGCAGCTGGCTACACGTGGTGAGCAGCGATCCTGATGCCGTCTTTGACCGTGCGCGTAGCCTCGAAGCAGCTGTGATCCACGAGCTCAGCGACCAGACGGACTATCCGTCCCGAGATTTCACGATCGCCGATCCCGATGGCAACCACTGGACGTTCGCGACCTTCGCGGGTTAGGGACGCAGTTGCCGGGAGTGGCCTGGCCAGTGGAAACTGGATCGCGAATCAACCCGAACCTGCGCCAATCTGGAGATGGTCATGAGCACCCAATCGATTGATCCCCGAAACGGCGTGCCGTTCGGACCTGAGTTCGCCGACTCCGACGATGGCCAGGTACGCCTGGCGTGTGCGGAGGCTGCCAGCGCGTTCCCCCGCTGGAGCGGCCTGAGTGCGGCTGCACGAGCCGATGTGTTGACGACGATGGCCGACAAGCTCGATGCAGCGACGGATCAGTTGGTCGCGCTGGCGGACGCGGAGACGGCCCTCGGAAAGGTCAGGTTGGCGGGCGAGGTGTCCCGTACCACCTTTCAGTTGCGGATGCTTGCAGATGACATCCGAGGCGGGACGTACACCGATCCGATTGTGGACACCGAAGTGTCCGGAGCTCCGCCCATTGGTCATCCGGAGATTCGGCGACTGCTGCTTCCCATCGGGCCCGTCGCGATCTATGCGGCCAGCAACTTCCCATTCGCGTTCTCCGTCGCGGGTGGCGACACCGCCTCTGCGTTGGCCGCGGGCTGTACGGTGGTGATCAAGGCTCACCCGGGACATCCGCAGACATCGGAGGCGGTGCACGCGATCCTGGTCAAGGCGCTCGTTGAGAGCAACCTGCCTGGGGGCGTGGTTGGAATGGTGCACGGCTTTGATGCTGGAGCTGCGTTGATCAGAGACCCGGAGATTCGTGCAGGTGCGTTCACCGGCTCTCAGCGTGGCGGCAGAGCGCTGCTTGATCTGGCGAACGCTCGCCCGGACCCGATTCCCTTCTACGGGGAACTCGGCAGCGTCAATCCCGTGGTCGTCATGGGTTCTGCGGCACATCGACCAACGCTCGCACGTGAGTACGTGGACTCCTTGCTGCTTGGGGCCGGCCAGTTCTGTACCAATCCATCGCTGCTGTTCGTACCGGCTTCCGCGGCCACGCTGGTTGAGCAGATCAAAGCCGAGTTGACCGCGAGGGAACGGGCTCTGTTGCTCCACCCCGGAGTCGTAGAGCAGCTCGAGCGCAGCATTGATCTGGTTGCGTCGGCCTCAGGCGTCGAGGTGCTCGCCGGCGCCCTTCACCCGGCAGCGGTGGCCGGAGATCGCAGCCTCGGGAGGGAGCCGCTCCTGTTTGAGGTCGCTGCCGAGCACCTGCTGGAGGACCGAACCGCGCTTGAGGTGGAGTGCTTCGGTCCGGTTGGCGTGCTCTCCCGCTATGCGTCACAGGATGAGCTGCTCAGCGTGCTCGGGAGCCTCGAGGGTGCCTTGGTCGGGTGTGTCCACGCCGAGGTCGATGATCGGGGCGCGCGGCAGGTCGTGGCAACGCTCGCCCAGCGGGTTGGCAGGGTGGTGTGGAACGGTTGGTCGACAGGTGTCAGCGTGACCCGCGCGCAGCACCACGGAGGTCCCTGGCCTGCTACGACCAATCCCCTGCACTCCTCGGTTGGAACCACGGCTGTTCGTCGCTTTCTTAGACCCGTCGCATTCCAAGGCATGCCCGCGACAATGGTTCCGAACGCAACGGGTTCAACCTCCGTTCCAGGTCCGCTGGATTGAGCTTGGGAGCTACTCGTACCGCAGCGTCATGGGACGCTCGCGCATCCGCAGGACCCGGGCCGGAGTGCCACCCACGACCGCGTCTGCAGGCACATCGTGCGTCACCACTGCGCTTGTGCCGATGATCGCGTTGTCTCCGACCGTGACGCCGCGCAGCAGACAGGCGCCATACCCGATCCAGACGTTGTGACCAACGCGCACGTCGCGCTTGTAGATCCCCTGCTCACGGATGGGACGCTCGACCTCCGTGGTGTTGTGATCAAAGTCGATCATCATCGTGCGGTCGGCGATGATGCACTCCCGGCCGACCGAAATGTGCTGGAAACACGAGAGCGTGCACTCCTGGCCCAGCACCGATTTGGCGCCGATCTCAATCACTCCCTCATGGGCGCGGACCTTGCACCCGTCGCCCAGCCACGACCAACGACCCAGCACGACCTTCGCATCGCGGCCGATCTCGAACTTCACGCCACCACAGACGAAGCACGGCCCGTCAGTCACCAGCCTTCCGCCCCAACGCAGTTTCAACCACAGCCAGCGCAGCGCGTAAACGGCGTAACGCCAGTGCAGCATGTGGTTAGCGCGGGCAAAGCGAAATAGTTCCGCCGGCCCTCCGCGCAACGGCCCTGGTGGGGTTCTTGCCGGAACCGGCGGCATCGGCGGTCGGGTGCTGGTGCGCGGCGGCACGGCGCAATCCTAGTCACGGACCGCGCCCCATGAGCGGCCCACCATCTGCATCACGTGAGCGCGTGATCTCTGGCACGTCGGCTCCTGCCGTCATCATCAGCTGCAATGTCTGAGGCAACAGCTGTGGATGGAGCGGGCCTTGCGCGACAACTCCTGGCCGGGGACCGACGCGCGCTCGCTCGGTCGATCACGCTCGTGGAGAACGATGATCCCCATGGGTGGGAGATCGTGCGGCAGATTTACCCGCACACCGGCGCCGCGGCGATCATCGGCTTCACCGGGCCGCCTGGAGCGGGCAAGTCGACGCTGTTGGGTGAGCTGACAAGGCTTGAACGGTCTGCCGGGCGCTCCGTGGGTGTGCTCACGGTCGATCCGACCTCGCCCTTCTCAAGCGGAGCTCTGCTGGGAGATCGCATCCGGCTCAGCGACCACTTTCTGGACCAGGGCGTGTTCATCCGCTCCATGGCCAACCGCGGTGCCCTGGGCGGCTTGAGTGAGGCGGCGCTGCAGGCGACGCTGCTGATGGATGCCGCGGGGCGTGACCTCGTGCTGCTGGAGACTGTTGGAGTGGGCCAGGCTGAGGTGGACGTGATCAACCACGCAGATAGCGTCGTGCTGGTGCTGACACCCGGGTCTGGAGACTCCATTCAGGCGCTCAAGGCGGGTGTCATGGAGATTCCCGATGTGATCGTCGTCAACAAGGCCGACCATCCGCTCGCCGATTCCATGGTGCGCGACATCAGGAGCACGCTCGCGCTCGGGCCGCCCCGCGATTGGGCGATACCGGTGCTGCGGACGATCGCCACCACCGGCGAGGGTGTCGGCGAGCTGCTTGCTTCGCTGACAGAGCATCGGGCCCACATCCAGGCAAACGGCACGCTTACTCGGCGCCGTGGAAGTCATCTGCGCGCTGAGGTGCTGTCGCTGGTGAGTAGGCGACTCCGTCGCGATCTGGAGACCGCGCTCGTCCGGGAGCCGGGATTTGTGGCTCTGCTTGAACAGGTTGTCAGCCGCCAACTGGATCCTGCGTCTGCAGCTGCTGCGATCCTGGCTGAGGTGCAGCCCAGGAACGAGCATGCCAGCAGCGATTGAGGCGGTTGATCTCCGCAAGCGCTACCCACCCTCGGTTCAGGCGCTTGCCGGGGTCAGCCTCTCCGTGGAGCCGGGAACGATCTTCGGGGTCCTGGGACCCAATGGCGCTGGCAAGTCCACGCTGACGCGCGTGCTCAGCACGCTCACCAGGCCGGATAGCGGCAGCGCCACTGTTGCCGGAATCGACGTGCTCAAGCATCCCGTGCAGGTCCGACGCGCAATCGGTGTTGTTGGACAGAAGCACGGATCGGACCCAAACGCGACCGGTCGGGAGAACCTGGTCCTGCAAGGTGAGTTCAACGGGATTACCGGGCAAGAACTGAAGAGCCGTGTGCAGGCGGCGCTCGAGCGCTTTGAGCTGGTGGAGGCGGCCAACCGCCAGGTGCGCACCTACTCAGGCGGAATGGCGCGCAGATTGGACATCGCGATGGGTCTCCTGAACCGCCCCGCGGTGCTGTTTCTGGACGAGCCGACAACGGGGCTGGACCCGGAGGCGCGCTCGCAGATGTGGACCTACATCGCGAGCCTTGCAGCTGACGAGAACATGACAATCTGGATCACGACCCACTACATGGATGAGGCGGACAATCTGACCGGAGAGCTGGCGATCGTCGACCGCGGTCGGATCGTCGCCCGAGGCACGCCCGACGAGCTCAAGCGCCAGGTCTCCGGGGATGCCCTGCACGTGGAGTTGGTGGAACCAGGAGGCACCGATGCTGCCGCCGCACTGGAGCGCATCGGCGGCGTTGGTGAGGTCGAGGTGGATGGCCGCCTGCTGCGCGCTCGCGCGCACGACGGTGCTGCGGCCCTGCCGGCTGTCCTGGCGGCGCTCGACGGACGCCGGATCGGGGTCGCGTCGGTGAAGGTGTCGCGGCCCTCCCTCGACGACGTCTACCTGCGGTTCGCCGGGCGCGCCTTTGAAGACGCCGATGCGGAGCCGGTGAAGAAATGACCGCGCTCCGTCAGACCTGGCAGGTCTTCATGCGCGGTATCCGGACGCTGATGCGTCAGCCGGCGTTCCTGTTGATCACAATCGTGCAGCCGGTCGTCTGGCTGCTGCTGTTCGGCGCACTGTTCAAGTCGGTCTCGAGAATCCCAGGCTTTCACGGGACATACATCGACTTCTTCACCCCTGGCGTGGTCGTGATGCTTGCGTTGTTCGGTGCCGGCTGGTCCGGCATGGCGTTCGTCGAGGACATCGCCAACGGCGTGATGGAACGGATGCTGACATCGCCGGTCTGGCGGGGCGCGCTCAACGTCGGCTGGATCGCCTACGAGGCTACCGTCGTGATGGTGCAGACCGTCCTGATCGTGCTGCTCGCGCTCATCCTCGGAGCAAACTTCAAAGGCGGCATCGTGGGCGTGATCCTGATGTTCGTGATCGGTGCGCTGCTGTCGGCGTCCGTGGCCTCATTCTCCAACGCCGTGGGTGTGCTGGGGCGTCAGCGCGAGACCGTGATCGGTGTGGTCAGCTTCTTCCAGTTGCCGCTCACTTTCCTCTCGACCGGCATGATGCAGCAGAACCTGTTGCCCCACTGGATGCAGACGGTGACCGCCTACAACCCCGTGAATTGGGCGGTTGTGGGTGCACGAGCCGCCGCGATGCAGAGGACCGATTGGGGCGTTGTGGGCACACACATCGCGCTCCTGGCCGGACTCGCAGTAGTTGCGGCATTCGTTGCCTCGCGAGCTTTCAGCCGCTATCAGCGTTCGCTGTGACCGCTGGCGCAATACGATCAGATCGAGGGTCTCCCGGGCAATCAGGCCCATACAGACGGAGACCGAGTCGCAGAGGAACATGTCTCAGATGCCCAAGTACGTGATCCTGCCAGCACTCGGGCTGCCGATCGAGCAGCATGGCTGCGGCCTGTCCTTGGAGGGCGCACGTGGTTGAGGAGGTCAGCGGCGCGGACGAGGTCGCGCGCGTGATCGCGCAGCCATCGGGACACGGGGCCGCGTTCTTCGACCTTGACAAGACGCTCATGCAGGGCTCGTCCGGATTTCAGTTCGCCCGTGCCGTGCGCGAGGCCGGGATGATGAGCCGCCGACAACTCGTGTCCGACGGTATTGCCAACCTGCGCTTCCGGCTGAGGGGGGCCACTGATGAGGAGTCCGAGGCGATCAGGATCCGCATCGCGACCTCGCTCGAGGGCGTTCGCGTGCGCGACCTGGAGCGACTCGGCGTTCGCGTCATGCAGCGGATCCTTCCCCGGCTCTACCCGCAGATGCTCACGATCGCGTACGCCCATCAGGACGCCGGCCGCCCCGCCTACATCGTGACAGCCGCGTCGCAGGACATGGCCAGTGTGCTGGCCAAGGTCATGAGCTTTGACGGGGCGCTCGGGTCGACACTTTCGGAGGTGCAGGACGGCGTCTACACGGGGCGGCCCACCGGCGCATTCCTCTATGGCCCGGCCAAGGCGGTCGCCATCCAGGAACTGGCCCGCACCAAGGGGTTTGACCTCTCGGCCAGCTATGCGTACTCCGACTCGGTCTCCGACGCCCCGATGCTCCGTTCGGTCGGACATGCTGTGGTGGTCAACCCGGACGCTGATCTGGAGGCGCTGGCGCGAGTTGAAGGCTGGGAGATCCTGCGACTGGATCGGCTTGGGCAGAAGCTGACGATCGCTGGCCTGATCGCGGTAGCCGTGGGTGCCAGCGCCGCAACCTCAGCCATCTTGAGAAGGGCTCCGATGTCCCGAGTGAGCAGATGAACGCCGCCGAACACCGTCCGATCCGTGTGGTGGTTGCCAAACCCGGACTTGATGGACATGACCGCGGCGCGAAGATAGTCGCCCGCGCGCTGCGAGATGCGGGCATGGAGGTCATCTACACGGGCCTCCATCAGACGCCGGAGCAGATAGTTGAGACGGTGCTCCAGGAGGACGCTGACGCGGTGGGGCTGTCGATCCTCTCCGGCGCGCACATGACGCTGGTGCCGCGAATTCTCGCGCTGCTGCGGACGGAGGGCCTGGGGCAGGTAGTTGTGACGGTGGGTGGGACGATCCCTGCCGATGACATCGCTGAACTGAAGGGTCTTGGTGTGTCCGAGGTCTTCACGCCGGGTGCGAGCACGGAAGCAGTGGTCGATTTCATTCGGTCCGCGGTCACACGTTGAGGACCGGGCGGAGCGCTGGTCGCCAGGGTGACTGAGGGGCAGTTGACTGACCAGTCAATCGGGTAAGCTTTCTGCATTCTTGCTGATGCTGAGGAGGCACCTTTGAAGATTTGCGTCCTGGTGAAAGAGGTTCCGGACGCCGCTGTCGAGAAGCGCATCGATCCGTCCACGGGGCGGATGGATCGGTCGGGGGAGAGGAATCTGAACCCCTACGACACGCATGCGATCGAAGCGGCAATGCAGTTGCGGGAGGGCGGCGCGCTGCAGGTGGATGAGATTGTCGCGGTGACGATGGGCCCGGAGTCTGCGGTGCGCGCGCTGCACAAGGCGGTGTCGCTCGGCGCGGATCGCTCGCTGCATCTGAGCGATGGTTCGTTGGCCGGCTCGGATGTGGCGGCCACGGGATACGCGCTGGCCAAGGCGCTGGAGCGCGAGTCACCCGATCTTGTGCTGCTCGGGCAGCAGTCTGACGATGGTGAGTGCTACACGATTGGTGCTGTTGTCGCTGACCACCTGCGCATGCCGTCGCTGACCCAGGTGGTCAAGCTCGAGGTTGACGGAGACGCGCTGCGCTTGGAGCGCCAGGCGGAGTACGGCTACGACACGGTGCGCGTGAAGCTTCCGGCCGTGATCTCAGTCGGCGACGCGATCAATGAGCCGCGCTACCCGTCACTGAAGGCGATCATGGGCGCGAAGAAGAAGCCGCTTGAGATGGTCTCCGCTGTCGATGTCGGCATCGATGCGTCGCTGGTGGGCGCCGACGGTTCCCGGGTGCACTGCGGTGAGTTCAAGGAGCCGCCCGCAAAGGCCGCTGGACAGGTCTTTGAGGACGAGAACACCGATGAGACGGTCGCCAAGATCGTGGACTGGCTCGTGGAAAGGAAGCTGATCTGATGTCAGATGTGCTGGTCTACGTCCTCCATTACGACGGGGCGTTCAACAAGAACTCGCTTGGCGCGATCTCTGAGGGCGCGGCCCGTGCGGCTGAGGTCGGCGGCGCGTGCGACGCGGTCGTCGTCGGTGCTGGAGCCTCGCTCGGTGACGACCTGTGCCGCAGCCTTGGACGCTATGGGGCGCGGCGGGTGTTCCGGGCCGAAGGACCGGAGGGGCTCGCGCAGCCGGTCGTTGACGTGATGGATCGGGTCATCTCAGAGCATGGACACCGTTACGCGATCTTCGGCGGTGGTCTGCTCGGCTTTGAGATCGGCGCTGGTCTGGCGGCGCGGCGGCGGGCGGGCGTGACAATGGAGGTCACGGCTGTTCGTGCGCAGGACGGAGAGCTGGTTGCCGACCGTCCGATCCTTGGCGACACAAAGATCTCCGTCTCGCGCTACCGGGGCGAACTGGGGATCATCATCGGCCGGATCAACGCCTTTGAGGTGCGCGAGGTCGGGGGCGATCAAGCAGAGGTGGTGGACCTTTCGGTGGAGTATTCGCCGTGGTCCATGCAGGCGGAGATGGTCACCCGCGGCGAGCAGCGAGGCGCTGACATCGACATTGAGGGAGCCGACGTGCTTGTCGCCGGCGGACGTGGCCTCGGCAACGCCGAGGGATTCCAAATGGCCGAGCAGCTGGCTGGGGCGTTTGGAGGAAATGCCGCGGTGGCGGCCACGCGTGCGGTTGTGGACGCTGGGTGGTATCCATATGCAGCGCAGATCGGCCAGACGGGCAAGACGGTTTCCCCGAAGCTGTATCTGGCCGCCGGGATCTCAGGGGCGATCCAGCACAAGGTCGGGATGCAGTCCTCGGAGAACATCGTTGCGATCAACAAGGATCCCAACGCACCGATCTTCGAGTTCTCGGATCTGGGCGTCGTTGGTGACCTGAACAAGATCCTGCCGAAGCTCACAGAGGCCATCAGGACCCGGAAGGCCGGTTAGTCGAGCCGCCATGTCCGCTCCCAGCGAGTTCCCTCCGCAGGTCGACCCCCAGACGGAGTTCATCAAGCGCAGCCTTGACGACGAGGATGAGCTGATCGATGTCGGTGTCGCCATTGTCGGTGGCGGCACAGCCGGGTTGTCAACCGCCAACAGACTGCTGCAGCTGCTGGCCGACGATCCGGAACTGCTTGAGTCGCTGGGGGAGGTCCCGGTGGCGGTGATCGAGAAGGCCAAGACCTGCGGTGGGCATGTCATGTCCGGAGCGGTGATGCGGCCCGGACCGCTGCAGGAGCTGTTCCCTGAGCTATCGCGGGAGGCGTGGCGGCGGGAGCGGTTCGCGTTCGGCGAGGTCACCAAGGAGGCCGTGTACCTGGTCCCGAACGAGCGGCGGGCGATCAAGATTCCAACCCCGCCGAACTTCAGAAACCATGGCAACGAGGTCGTCTCGGTCTCGGCGCTGGCCCGTTATCAGCAGCGGATGGCGGAGGAGGGCGGCGCCTATGTGCTGACCGAGACGGCGGCGAGCCAGCTGATCGTCGCCGACGGTGGCGTGGTCGGCGTCCGCTCCGGTGACAAGGGCCGTGGCAAGGACGGCGAGCCGCTATCCAACTTCGAACCTGGCAGCGACATCCGGGCGCGCGTGACCGTGCTCGCGGAGGGGAACTGGGGCCATCTGACGGGCGCGGCGATCCGCGAGTTCGACCTGGCCGAGAATCGCGAGCCGCAGGTCTGGGAGCTTGGGGTCAAGGAGATCTGGAAGGTCGCCAAACCGCTTGACCGCGTGATCCACACGCTCGGGCCGTGGCCGCTCAACCTACGGGCCCGTTACGGGCAGATCGGGGGCACCTGGCTGTATCCGATGAAGGACGAGACAACCGGCGAGGATCTTGTCTCGATCGGGTTCGTGGTCGACCTTGAATACCGGGACGCGACGACCTCAGCGCACGATCTGCTGCAGCTGTTCAAGACCCATCCGCTGGTGCGGGACGTGCTCCAAGGCGGTGAGCGTGTGTCCTGGAGTGCCAAGGCACTGCCGGGTGGTGGTTACTGGTCGATGCCGAAGCTCTCCATGCCCGGCGCGGTGATCGTCGGAGACGCGGGCGGGATGGTCGATACGGTTGCGCTGAAGGGGGTACACCATGCCATCAAGGCCGGCAAGCTCGCCGCCGAGGCCATCCACCAGCACCTCAAGCGCGGAGCATCACTCGACGGCTATGAGACGGCCATAGCCCGGTCATCGGTGGGCAAGGAGCTGTGGGAGGTGCGCAACGTCCGTCAACCGTTCCAGAAGGGCTTCCTGCGTGGCGGTCCGGAGGTCAACCTCGGTCTGCTGACCAAGGGACTGCTGCCCGGCGGGCGGCTCAAATGGCACCGCAATGACGAGCAGGACATGTTCATCGGGGACACGGCCAAGCGTTATCCGAAGCCGGACGGGAAGTACACGTTCGACAAGCTCTCCTCGGTCTACATCTCCGGCAATGCCACACGCGACGATGCCCCCAACCACATCCGGGTGCAGACCCGGGTTCCGAGAGAAATCGCGGAGACCTGGAGATGGATGTGCCCGGCCGGCGTCTACGAGATCCCGGACGACGCACCTGCCCAGGGCGAGGTCGAGGTCATCGTCAACTACACCAACTGCGTGCAGTGCGGAGCGATCACCGCCAAAGGCGGCCGGCTGACTGTGCCTGAGGGCGGCGACGGTCCCCTCTACACGCTCGCCTGAGCCCGCATCCGGGTCTGGCGCCGGTCGTCTGCGGGCCCCGGCTATCCTTGCCCTGACCATGAAGAGCGACATTCATCCCAATTACGTTGAGGCGCACGTTACCTGCACGTGCGGCAACAACTTCACCACCCGCTCGACCAAGCCTGAGATCCACGTAGAGATCTGCGCTGAGTGCCACCCGTTCTATACGGGCAAGCAGAAGCTCGTCGATACCGGTGGTCGCGTGGAGCGCTTCCAGCGCCGCGCGGCGAAGGGGCGTGCCGCGGCGCGCCAGGCCGCGAACGCCTGAGGGCGTTCCGATCTCTGCCGAAATGAGTGAAGCGGCGGTCAGGGAGCCAAGCCTGACCGCCTCTCGCGACGCACCCGTCGGCGGCCAGGCCGTGCTCGAGGGTGTGATGATGCGCGGTGTCAAGCACTGGGCTGTTGCTGTGCGCAAGCCTGCTCCTGAGGGCGCGCCCCTGGGCACGCACGGGGAGATCGCGGTTGAGGAGTTCCAGTTCGGAGCACATCCGCGCCTGCGGGCGATCGCGAGGGTGCCGATCCTGCGCGGTGTGATCGCGCTGTTCGAGTCCCTCGGAATCGGCTTCAAGGCGCTCTCGATCGCAGCCTCCGCACAACTCGGTGATGAGGAGACGGAGGAGGTCTCTGGGTTCCTCTGGGTCGCGATCCTGGTGGTCGCGTTTGCATTCGCAATTGGGCTTTTCTTCGTAGTCCCGGTGACGCTGGTGAGCCTGATCCGCCACCAGTTGCACTCCTCGATCCTGTTCTGGCTGATCGAAGGGCTCCTGCGGACGGCGATCTTCCTCGCCTACCTGACCCTGCTCTCCAAGATGGGGGATCTGCGTCGCACATTCGAATATCACGGGGCCGAGCACAAGACGATCTCCTGCTACGAGGCCGGAGACGAGCTGACGCCTGAGCGCGCGGCGCAGTACTCACGGCTGCATCCGCGGTGCGGTACCAGCTTCCTCCTCGTGGTGATGATCGTGTCCATCTTCGTGTTTGCGATCGCTGGTCTGCACGCCTGGTGGATCCTGGTTCTCACCCGAATCGTCGGCATCCCCCTCATCGTCGGAGTCTCGTTTGAGCTGATCAAGTGGGCCGGCCGCAACCGCAGCCGGCGCTGGGTGCAGTTGGTGATGTTCCCCGGACTGCAGCTCCAGCGGCTCACCACACGGGAGCCATCGCTCGATCAACTGGAGGTCGCAATCGCCGGTCTGAATGCGGTCCTGGCGCATGAGACTCCCGGCTCGTTCGATCCTCACGAGCTCGTTGGCATGGAGGTCGTGGCCTAGCTGGGGGGCTCGCAGCGCCTCCTCCGTCAGGCTTGACCGCAGCGACATAAACTCGGTCCCACATGCTTGACCAACTTGTGGATCAGATCGACACACGCTTCCGTGATCTGGAAGCTGAATTGGCGGACCCGGTGGTAATTGGCGACCGTGCCCGTTTCACCGCAGCGTCCCGCGCGTACCGGGAGCTCGAGCCCGCCGCCAAGCTCGCGGCTGAGTACCGCCGTGCGGCTGATGACGCCGCCGGGGCTCGTGAGCTGATGGCGGAGGATGGAGACGACCCGGAGCTCAAAGAGCTGCTGCGGTCCGCGACCGAGCGCCTGGACCAGCTTGAGGAGGAGATCCGCCTTGCCATGGTCGAACGTGATCCCAACGATGACAAGAACGTGATCATTGAGATCCGTCCCGGTGCCGGAGGAGACGAGGCCGGGCTGTGGGCGGGCGACCTGTACCGGATGCTCACCCGCTATGCGGAGCGGCGCGGTTTCAAGACTGAACCCCTTGATATCGGTGAGGGAACCTACACCTTCGCGATCAAGGGTGACGGCGCCTACTCCGTGTTCAAGTTCGAGGGCGGCACGCACCGTGTTCAGCGTGTCCCAGAGACGGAGTCTCAGGGACGTATCCACACCTCCACAGCGACGGTCGCGGTGCTGCCCGAGGCTGATGACGTGGAGGTGGAGATCGACCAGAACGACCTGCAGATCGATGTTTACCGGTCTTCCGGGCCGGGTGGACAGTCGGTCAACACGACCGACTCGGCGGTCCGGATCACACATCGGCCTTCAGGGATCGTGGTCTCGATGCAGGACGAGAAGTCACAGCTGCAGAACCGTGAGAAGGCGATGCGCGTGCTGCGCGCCCGTCTTTACGAGCGGGCTCTCGCTGAGCAGCAGGCGGAACTATCGGCATCGCGCTCGGCTCAGGTCGGCAGCGGTGACCGCGCCGAGAAGATCCGCACCTACAACTACGGCGAGCGTCGGGTCAAGGACCACAGGATCAACCTGTTGCTCCACAACCTGGACGCGATCCTGATGGGGGAGCTGGACGAGTTCACTGACGCGCTGCAGGACGATGAGAAACGCAGGCGCCTGGCCGAGCGCGCTGCGGCGTGACCACGCTGCGTCAGGAGATTGCGGGCGCCGCCGCCTCGCTGGAGGAGGTGGGGTGCGAAAGCCCCCGCTTGGACGCTGAGCTGCTGCTCGGATACGTGCTCGGCGTGGACCGGGCCCAACTGGTGATGCGGGGTCAGGAGGAGGCGGCGCCGGACGACCGCACCCGCTACCTGGCGTTGCTCAGCCGTCGGGCCAAGCGCGAGCCGATTGCCTACATCCTCGGGAAGCGAGATTTTCGGCACCTGACGCTGGTCGTGGATCCACGCGTGCTGATCCCGCGCCCGGAGACGGAGCTCCTGGTTGAGGTCGGACTGACGCTCCCCGCAGGCTCGCGGGTCGCCGACATCGGTACGGGCAGCGGGGCGGTTGCGCTCGCGCTCAAGCATGAGCGCCCGGACCTGGATGTCATCGGTGCTGATGTGAGCAGCGGCGCTCTCTCGGTGGCGCGCATGAACGCCCAACGTCTGGGTCTACAGGTCGAGTGGAGGCAGGGCGATCTCCTTGACGACATCGACTGCACGGCGGTGCTTGCGAACCTTCCATACGTCGCCGACGATGAGCTGCTTCCACCGGAGGTGGCGCTCTACGAGCCACGCGGTGCGCTGCTGGGAGGAGTCGACGGTCTGGAGATCGTCAGGCGGTTGATCGAACAGGCGCGCACGCGGCCAGAGATCGTTCTGGTTGCCCTGGAGATCGGATCCACTCAGGCAGACGCAACCGCCAAGCTCCTTGAGCAGGCAGGCTTTCACGAGGTCGAGCGGCTCCGTGACCTGGCCGGACACGAGCGCGTCGTTGTCGGACGGCGCTAGAGAAGATGCAGCGCGGCAGCTCAGCTGAGTTTGAGCGCGTGATCGGCAACGGAGGCGTTGTCCTGTTCCCCTCCGACACCGTGTATGGGCTCGCCTGTGACCCTGAGAACAGCGACGCGATTGAGCGGTTGTACGCACTCAAGCGACGCCCGGCCGATAAGGCCGCCGCCGTGATGTTCTTTGACCTGCACGCCGGCCTGCGAGCGCTCCCGGAGATCGGGACGCGCACGCACGGGGTGCTCCACAGCCTCATGCCCGGCCCGATCACCGCACTGCTGAACAACCCGCGGGGTCGCTTCCCGCTCACATGTAGGGCGGATCCAGCCACGCTCGGGCTGAGGATCATCTCCGTGCCACAGCTTGAAGCTGTCCGCGTCCCGGTTCTGCAATCCAGTGCCAACCTCTCAGGGGGCGCAGACGCGCGGCGCCTCGCCGACATCGCACCGGAGCTCAGGCGGGCCGTTGACCTGGTGATCGACGGCGGCGAGCTGCCCGGGGTCCCGTCGACCATCGTTGATCTCAGGCGCTACGAGGATGCTGGCGAGTGGTCGATCGTGCGCCTCGGTGCGGTGGACGAGCCGACGGTGGCGGCGAACCTTGACTTGGCGTGGGAGTTCGACCCCGCGACCTATGCGGAGAGCGTGCGAGCAGACATCCGCGGATACGACGACTTCCAGGCGCGCGTCGCCGGAGCCGCGGCGACGATGCTGACCGCCGCGGATGCTGACCGCGGTCGTGCACGGGTCCTGGAGCTTGGCGTGGGCACGGGGGAGACGACCACACGTCTGCTCGCTGCAATCCCTGACATTGAACTGGTCTGTCTCGACGCCAGCTCTGAGATGCTCGCCGAGGCACGCCGGGTGTTGCCCGAAGCACCCGTTGAGTTCGTGCATGGGCGACTTCAGGAGCCGCTGCCTGCCGGCAGCTTCGACCTGGTGGTGAGTTCCCTGACCATCCATCACCTCGACGATCGGGAGAAGTCGGAGCTTTTCAGGCGCATCCGCACGGCGCTTGCGACCGGCGGCCGCTTTGTGCTGGCGGATGTGATCGTGCCCGACGATCCGGCTGACGCCGCAATCCCGCTGACTCCCGGCTTTGACCGACCGAGCAGGCTTTCCGACCTGCTGAGATGGTTGAGTGCCGCCGGGTTTGGATCGGTTGAGGTGGTCCATCAGCGCGACGACCTTGCCATCGTCGTCGCCGCGTGAGGGCGCCCGAAGCAGCGGCGAGGGCGCCCCAGCATCGACCGCTTCGGGCGCTGGTAGCCTCGGAATCCATGACCCAGCTCCCCGCCGACTACTTCAACGCCCCGCTGGCCGAGGTCGATCCCGAGATCGCAGAGATCCTGTCCAAGGAACTAGACCGCCAGCAGCAGACGCTCGAGATGATCGCGTCCGAGAACTTCGTACCCGTGTCGATCCTGGAAGCTCAGGGATCCGTGTTGACCAACAAGTACGCGGAGGGCTACCCGGGCCGGCGGTACTACGGCGGCTGCGAGTTCGTGGACATGTCCGAGCAGCTCGCCATAGACCGCGCCAAGGCGCTGTTCGGAGCCGAGCACGCCAACGTGCAGCCGCATGCCGGCGCGCAGGCGAACATCGCCGTCTATCACGCCCTGCTGCAGCCGGGGGACAAGCTCATGGGTCTGGAGCTTGCCCACGGGGGGCACCTCACGCACGGCATGAAACTGAACGCCTCTGGGCGGTTGTATGAGATCGTCACATACGGAGTCGACCGAGAGACCAGCAGGATCGACATGGACGAGGTTGCGCGGATCGCCCATGAGCAGCGCCCGAAGATGATCGTGGCCGGCTGGTCGGCCTATCCGCGCCAGCTCGACTTCGCGCGGTTCCGGGAGATCGCGGATGAGGTCGGCGCCCTCCTGTTCGTCGACATGGCTCACTTCGCCGGGCTCGTCGCCACCGGTCTGCACCCCTCACCGGTCCCGTACGCGGATGTGATCGCCACGACCATTCACAAGACGCTCGGCGGTCCTCGCTCCGGGATGATCCTCTGCCGCGAGGAGTACGCCAAGAAGATCGACTCGGCCGTGTTCCCCGGCCAGCAGGGCGGCCCGCTCGAGCATGTGATCGCTGCCAAGGCGGTGGCGCTGCGGATCGCGGCGTCCGAGGCTTTCAAGGAGCGCCAGGTTCGGACGCTGGCGGGTGCTAAGTCCCTGGCGGAGACGATGCTCGGGGCGGGGCATGGAATCTCCGTGCTGACGGGCGGCACGGACGTGCACCTGATCCTGGCGGATCTGCGCGAGTCAGAGCTCGACGGCAGCCAGGCGCAGGATCGGCTGCACTCGATCGGGATCACCGTCAACCGCAACGCCGTGCCGTTTGATCCGCGCCCACCGATGGTCACCTCAGGACTGCGAATCGGGACGCCCGCGCTGGCCACGCGCGGACTCCAGGCGGCTGACTTCACCGAGATCGGCGAGCTGATCGTGGCCGCGCTCTCCCCGGGCGATTTTGAGGCTCGCCGGGCCGAACTCGCGGAGCGGGTGGCTGCGATCGCCGAGCGCTACCCCCTGTACGCGGGGCTTGCGCCTTACGCCGCGGTCTGAGGGGCCTGGTCGGTAGGGGTCTGAGGCGCCTTACGCCGCGGTCTGAGGGGCCTGGTCGGTGGGGGTCTGAGGGGCCTGGTCGGTAGGGGTCTGAGGCGCCAGCTCCGTGGCCCATCTTGCCGAAGGGCAGTCGAATCTGTGCCGAATCGCTGTCCGATCTGTGCCGAAAGTGTGAAAAGGAGGCCGTCCGAGGCCGCTGCTGGCTCCAAGGGTGGATATTCGGGGCATGTCACGCCGCCGCGAACCGCCCCGAGCCGCCAAACCTTCGACAGAGGCGCCGATTTGGCGGATCGGGGCGGCTGAGCCGCCCGGGAACGACAAGCCTCTGATTCCCGAGGAGGTGTGGCGGCTCGAGGCGGTTCGTGGACGAGGCGACGCGGAGGTGGCGCGGATCGCCGAGCTCCAACGGGGCATCATCGCCCGAGCGCAGCTGCTAGCCGCCGGCATCAGCGCCGCCGGCATCAAACACCGCCTCCAGGGCCGTCGGTTGCACGTGGTGCATCCGGGTGTCTACGTTGTCGGCCGACCACGACTGGAGCCGCTGGCGGGCTGCACCGCGGCCGTCATCCATCTGCGGGGGCAGGGCGTTCTGAGCCACGTCTCCGCGGCACGCATCTGGCAGCTGACAGAGGCGCCGGAGCTTCCGGTCGAGGTCATCACGCGCGCCACCGGCGCCAAGACGCGGCCCGGCATCGTGGTCCATCGCAGCAGAACCCTGGGGGAGATCGACATCCAAAGATGCGATCGGCTGCCGGTCACGAGCCCCGCACGAACGCTCGTTGATCTGGCCAGCACCCTCGACCCTGACGAGTTGGAGGCCGCATACGCCATCGCTTGCAGGCGCGGGCTGGTCGACCGCAGCCAAGTCGTGTCGGCGATCGCGCGGGCAAGCCTGTCTCGCGGGGTGGCAACGCTGCGGGCGCTTCTGGACCGGGATGGTTCGCCGATGCTCAGCCGCTCAGGCTATGAGCACAAACTGATCGCGCTGCTCAGACGAGCCGAGCTGCCGGCACCGGAGGTGAACGCCAGCGTGCTGGGGATGGAGGTTGACCTGCTCTGGCGTGAGCAGCAGCTGGTCGTCGAGTTTGATGGGTTCGGCTTTCACGCGAGCCGGGCGGCATTTGAGCGGGATCGGCTCAGAGATCAGCGCCTGGTGGCAGCGGGCTTCAGGGTGATAAGGATCACCGCGCGACAGCTGGACCAGCATCCGGAGGCGGTGCTGGCGCGCATCGCAGCGGCGCTCGCGCGGTGTTGAAAGCTGGTCTCCGGGGCGCTCAAATCATCCAGTCGCCAGCTGCTGGCATGCTTATGGCGCCAGATGCGTTACTGGGATGCCGTCTACGCCTTCCTCGTCGCGACGGCCGTCGCCGCGCTGCTGACGCCTTTGGCGGGGCGGCTGGCACGGCGTGTCGGCGCCATTGCCCACCCGTCTGACCGCGGGCTGGCGCGCAAGCCGACGCCTGAGCTGGGCGGGTTGGCGATTCTCGCCGGAGTCATCATCGCGGCCGCGATCTGGATGCCGGCGATCATCCCGCTGCAGCGATCACCGGGTGAGCTGCGTCCGTCCGTAGTGCACACCTGGCCGGTCCTGATGGGCGCCGTGCTGATCGCGCTGATCGGCGCAGTCGACGATGCGGTTGACCTCAAACCGCTCCTGAAACTGCTGGGTCAGATCGCCGCTGCGGTCGCGGCCACGGCTGCCGGTGCGGTGATCAAGGGGCTCACGGTTCCGTTCATCGGCTACCTCGCCTTCCCGGACAGCGGCCGGGAGCTGACCGTCGTTTGGCTGGTCGCACTGATGAACATCGTCAACTTCTCAGACGGCGTGGACGGCCTGGCGGCCGGCGTCTGCGCGATTGATGGCGCCGCCTTCTCAGTGATCGCCTTCAGGATCCAGGGGGGCACAAGCGCCGCCGCTGTGCTGGCGGCGGTCACCGCCGGCGCCTCAATCGGGTTCCTGTTCCACAACAGCTACCCGGCCAAGATCTTCATGGGTGATACGGGATCGAACCTGCTCGGCTACCTGCTCGGGGTGGTGGCCGTGATCGGATCGCTCAAGACCAATGCCGCGATCGCCCTGGCGGTACCGCTGCTGGTCCTTGCCGTCCCGTTCATGGACACCGGCTTCGTCGTTGCCAAGCGGCTGAAGTACAAGCGCAAGCCCTGGGACGCCGACAACTGGCACTTCCATCACCGCATGGCGAACATCGGCTTCAGCCAGCGCAAGACGGTCGCGTACCTGTACGCGTGGACGCTGATGCTCGCCGGGGTCGCCGTGGCGCTGCAGTTCGTGCCATACAAGTACCACCATGCCCCCGGCCACTACCACCTCGGCTGGAGCATCGTGATGGCGGCGATCCTGGTGCTGGCAGCGGCCGCCAGCGTCTACCTCGTCTACGTGCTGGAGATCTTCAAGTTCAAGAACCTGCGGGCGACCCAGCTGCGCAGAGCCGATCCTGAGACGACTGAGCACGAGATCGTCGCGAGCGTGCAGCGCGACATCGAGACGGGCGAGTTTGACGCGATCAGGCAACCGGAGCCGCAGGGGTGACCCGGTTCGAGCGGGGGCTCGTCGCCCTGGTGTTGCTGCTCACCGGGTTGGCCGCGGCCGGTCGGTATCTCAGCGGCTTTCCAGATGTGGTGGCCTTCATCCTGGCCGCGCTCGCGCTCGCGGGCCAGGCCTGGGCAGTATCGCTGGCAACCGAGCAGGTCGGGATGCGCTTCAGTCCTGCCGCGACCGGCGTGCTGCAGTCCACGATCGGCAACCTTCCGGAGTTCTTCGTGGTGCTGTTCGCGCTCGAGGCGAGGCTGACGACCGTTGCAGAGACGGCCCTGATCGGATCGATCCTCGTCAACGCGCTGCTGGTTCTCGGTCTCGTGCTGCTGACCGGCTCCGCTCGGGAAAGTGGCGGCGTGATGCGCTTCCACGCTGGGCTGCCGAACGACACGGCGACACTGCTGCTGGTCGCCTCGCTGGTGATCGTGTTGCTCGGATTGCTGGCGGGCTCGCACGGGAGCGCCGGTGTGCATGCGGAGACCATCAGCATCGTCGGGGCGGCTGCACTGCTGATCATCTACGCGGTCTGGATGCGGCAGTACCTGCGAGCCGGCTCCACAACACAACAGAATGGAACCGAAGCGCCGCGCCTCAACCTCGCCACCGCCCTGACGCTGCTCGTCGGTGCCGGCCTGGGCTCCGCCTTCGTGTCGGATTGGTTCGTGCATGCGCTTGAGCCGACCATCCATCAGGTCCACTTGACGCAGACCTTTGCGGGGATCGTGATCGTCGCGATTGCCGGCAACGCCGTGGAGAACGCCGCCGGCATCTACCTTGCCTACCGAGGCAGGCACGACCTGGCAATCAGCGTCGTCAAGAACTCCGTGGCGCAGATTGCCGCGTTTCTCTACCCGCTGATGGTGCTGGTGTCGCTGCTGACCGCCTCGCGACTCACGTTCGCGATGCAGCCGGTCTGGATCGGCGCGTTGATCGGAACAGCGATCCTGATCTGGCAGATCACCGGAGACGGCGAGGCGACCCCGTTCGAGGGAACCGCGCTGATCGCCGTGTACGTGGTGTTGGCTACGGTCGCCGCCTTCCAACCCTAGAGCGCTTCCCGGGGGTGCCGGCTTGCTTGCTCGGCACCCCCGACCTGAGCCGTTTCGGCAGCACCTCCTGCTAAGCTGACGTTTACGTAAGAAAACGTTTCGAGCCGAGGACAAGATGTCGAGCTCCACAACCGCCAGCGGACCGGCGCGCCGTTTCGGCGTGGATGCAGGGCACGACCACTACAAGTGGTGGGCGCTCTCCTGCACCAGCATGGGCATGCTGCTTGCGACGATCAATTCAGGCACCCTGATCATCGCGCTGCCCGACCTTGAGCGTCACCTCCACACCAGCCTGCTGACGCTCGTCTGGGTGATCCTCGTGTACATGATCGCCTCGACCGTACTTGTGTTGAGCGCCGGTCGCCTGTCGGACCAATTCGGGCGCAAGAACGCCTACATCGCCGGCTTTGTGTTGTTTGCCGCCGCCTCGCTAGGTGCCGGTTTCTCGACCGGGGGGACCGAGCTGATCCTGTGGCGGATCGCGCAGGGCGTGGGCGGCTCGTTCCTGTTCGCCAATGCCGGCGCGATTGTGACCGACGCGTTTCCGCGCGAGCAGCTTGGCGTTGCGATGGGAACCAACACGATGGTTGCTGCGGTGGGATTGGTCATCGGCCCCGTGCTCGGAGGCGCGTTGGTCGACATCTCATGGCACTGGGTGTTCTGGTTCAACGTGCCGTTCGGGCTGCTCGGGAGTCTGTGGGCGTTTGCGATTCTGCGCGAGATCACCGGCCGCAGTGAGGACACGAGCTTTGACGCCCTCGGCACCGCGACCTTCCTCGTGGGTCTGACGGGGCTGGTGCTCGGGATCTCCAAGGGAGGGATCGAGGGCTGGCACGGACCTGTCGTGTTTGGCGGCCTTGCCGCAGCGGTGGTCTTCATCCCCCTGTTCGTCCTGATCGAGCGCCACCACCGAGCGCCGATGCTCGATCTCACGATTTTCAACAACCGTCTCTTCAGTGCCGCGTCGGCCGCCGCCTTCCTGAACGGGCTGGCGCGCTTTGCGCTGATGTTCGTGTTCGTCTTCTACTTCCAGGGGGTGCAGGGCGACTCGCCGATCCTCGCCGGGTTGAAGCTCGCGCCGCTGGCTGTTGGGATGCTGATCGCCTCGCCGATCGCCGGCATCTACGCCGACCGGAAGGGCTCCCGTGGGCTCGCTTCGCTCGGGATGCTCGTCACCGCCGCCGGCCTGCTCTTGATGACCACGCTCCAGCAGAACACCAGCTACTGGTGGCCGGGCCTGTTCCAGCTGATCGTCGGCGTCGGCTCGGGCATGTTCAACTCACCCAACACGGCGGCGATGATGGGCGTGGTGGCTCCGCACCGCAGAGGCATTGCGTCCGGAGCGCGCATCCTGGTGCAGAACACCGGGGCGGTGCTATCAATCGCGTTTGTGATGGCGGTTGTCACCTCCGGCATTCCACCGAAGGTCCTGTTCAGCATCTTCTCCGGACTTGGAACGCGCATCAGTTCGACTCAGATGGCTCCGTTCCTGGCCAACATGCACCTGGCGCTCTGGTGCATGACGGCGCTCTCCGTGATCGGGGCGGTGGTCGCATTTGCGCGACCCAAATATTTCGGTGATCAGGCGGAGGCCAGCGGATCGGTGGTGCCCGCCGCTGGAGAGAAACCCAGGGCGGCGGCGGTCTGATGACGGCCACAGCAGAGCCCTCCGACGGATCGCGGCCGACCGGCCAGCGGGCCATGCGGATTGGCGAGGTGGCTGAGCTGACTGGCACGACCCCCCGCACTATCCGCTACTACGAGGAGATCGGCCTGCTCGCCGGCGGCTCGGGACGCGAGCTCGGCAGGCACCGCTGCTACACCAGCGCGGACGTGGACCGGATCATGGAGATCGTGCGCCTGCGTGACCTCCTCGGGCTGAGCTTGGAAGAGCTCTCCCGGCTGTTGGATGCGGAGAGCGCCCGGGCCGATATCAGGCGCGAGTTCTATGAGACGGAGGATCCCGAGCGGCGCCACGCTCTGGGCCTGCAGTCGCTCGATCATATCCGCACGCAGCTTGAGCTGGTCCGCAGCCGGATCGCGGAGCTAACCCGTCTGGAAGACGATCTGGCCGATAAGGAGCAGCTCGTGGTCGACAAGCTCGCCTCGCTCGAGCAGGCGCTGGAGCGTGAGCGGGCCTAGGCGGGAGGTGCCCACTCCGGCGCGTAGGCCAGGAACCGCTGCGCCGCGAGCCGCGAGCGCAGCACCGCTGCGCTCGCGGGGTCATGGGTCAGCCAGAACGCAGGTGACGCGTCGTTGTAGATCAGCATCTGGGCGCGAGGGTGTGAGCTGAGCCAGTTGAAAAGCGCACTGGTCCAGCTCGGATCGTCCGGCCCCCAGATCGCGTACTCACCAATCGCAAACGGCGCGAGGTGCTGGTAGGTCGCGTAGAAGCTGTCCAGTCCGCTCCAGTTCGGATAGCGGCTGTAGAAGTCGGTGCCGACCCAGTCGACCCATGCCCGTCCTGGAAAGTAGGCGGCGGCTGACAGCGCTGGGATGTCGGGCTTGCCGGCCACCATCGGCACCCACACCATCGCCACCGGTGGCGTCGGCAGATAGGCCAGCGTGGTGCGCAGCTGCGGCAGATGCAGCGCGGCCAGCCGCGCATCAATCAGCGAAACGGACCCGCCTCGCATGATCAGTGCGACCCGCCGCCACGCCTGTTTGAAGGCCTCCGCTGAATACTGCGGTCCACGCGAACTGCCGTCGCAGTTGTAGGCGGCGTAGGGGTTCTCGCAGTTGTTCATCTCGGCCATCAGCCGCAGGTACGTGACGTTGCCGGAAGCATGGATCTGCTGGGCCAGCGCGATCAGCCACTGATCGCCGGCGCCATCCGCGATCCCTGCTGGGGAGATCATGTTGCGTGAGCCGTAGGCGGTTGTGACCATCATCATCAGGCGAGCTCGGTTCCGCTTTGCATCCCTGGTGATGGTCGGCAGCCACTGCCCCCAGGCCACGAACTCCTGGTAGACGGCCGGGTGCTTACCGACGGGTCCGCTGTAATCAGCCACCGGCTTGTCCGCGACCCCGGGAAATACGTGGCCGGGGGGCGGCTGGTAGCCGTGTCCCCCAGGCAGTGCATTGGGCAGCGGTGAGGGTGGCTGGGTCGTGGTCAGCGTGAGGCCGGCCACGGATCTGCCGGCGGCGGCGACCTGCGCGCGACCCTGGGCGTGGGCAGCTGGGGACGCTGCCGTTGCCGCCAGCAGAGCCATAAGGGCGGCGGCCAGGCGCCGGGGTCCGGCGCAGTACAGTGATGTCTGAAACAGGGTCCTCAGGAAGCTCATCTGCAGTGGCACCGGCCGCTGGGCGCTACCTCATGACTCGGCTTCAGAACGTAGAAACCTTTGCGCACGAAGATTCAATTGGACCAAGGTTGGCTGCCGCGCGCGGCAGGACTGACGACGGCGCTTGTGGGTCTGGTCAACATCGCCTCAGCGCTCACCCCCAACATACGCTGGCGCGGTCACCTGCTGCTCCAGTTGGAGGGCGTCAGCGCGATGCAGGTGTTTCACGCGCTGGCGCTGCCCGCGGGTGCGCTGCTGTTGCTGGTCTCTCCCTACCTGCTCCGGCGCAGGCGCCGAGCGATGCAGCTCGGGATCGTGCTGTTGCTGGCGATCGGGTTGCTGAACCTGCTGAAGGGCCTTGACTTTGAGGAGTCGACGGTCGGATGGTTGCTGGCGTTGGCGCTCTACCTGGGACGCGCGCAGTTCAACGTGGTGCACGCGCCCGTCACCCTGAGGTCAACCGCCTGGCGGCTGCCGATGATCGGAGCCGGGGCAATCGCGCTGGTGAGCCTCGGCCGCCTGATGCCACTGGCGGTCCACCTCGTTGACGCTGTGACGCTGCTGGGCGTCGCCTACATCGTGTTCAGGCCGCTCGCAGCGCCACGGACCTGGCCCAGCGCGACCGTCAGGCGGTGGGCGGCACAGCTGGTGCGCCAGCACGGCCATGACACGCTGAGCTTCTTCAAGCTACGTCCAGACAAGCACTACTTCTTCAACGAGGACAGGACGGCGTTTGTGGGTTACCGGGTTGAGGCGGGGACGCTGCTGCTGTCCGGGGACCCCGTTGGGCCGGCGGAGGCACTCGCCTCGCTGCTGATCGAGGTGCGTCGGTTCGCGCACGCTCGCGGGCTCAGATTGGCCGCGCTTGGGTCAAGTCGGACGTTGGTCGAGCTCCACCGGCTGCTCGGGCTGCGGTCCTTCTACCTGGGGGACGAGGCGATTGTCGACACCACCACTTTCTCATTGGAGGGACGGCCGATCCGCAAGGTCCGTCAATCCGTCAGCCGACTGCGGAAAGCCGGCTACAGCGCCGAGCTATGTGGAGTGGACGGGCTTGACGCGCAGACCAGACAGCAGCTGTCGGCGGTGATGGAGGCGGGCAGGATCGGCAGGTCGGAACGTGGCTTCTCAATGGCGATGGACGGCGTGCGGTGCCCCCTGCAACAGGACACGCTGCTGGTGCTCGCACGTGACGCCCAGGGTGCTCTGCGCGGCGTCCTGCACTTCGTCCCCTGCTACGGCCGCAAGGCGATGTCACTCTCCATCATGCGCCGTGATCCGTCCACGCCCAACGGTCTGATGGAGTTCCTCGTTGTAGCCGCCATCGAGGGGTTGCGCGAGCGCGGTGTCAAGGAGGTGTCGCTCAACTTCGCCACCGTCGCCCGGTGGATACGAGAGCCGGCCAACCGACTGGAGTCTGTGCTCGGACGTGTCGCCGGGGCGCTTGATAGACACTTCCAAGTGGAGAGCCTGTACCGCTTCAACCTCAAGTTCCAGCCGCGCTGGGAACCCCGCTACCTGGTGTATGAGGGGCGGTCCGGGATGCTGAGCGCTGCGGCGGCCGCGATGTGGGCGGAGGGCCAGATGCCACGACCGAAATTGCCCCACATGAAGACTCGTCTCAGGCGGCGTCCTTTAACGACGCTAAATCGCTAGCATGCAGCGCCTCAGCCTTTGGGCAGGGCACCGCCCAAAAGGGATATGACCACTTTGTATCAAAACACGCATTCGCCTGAGCGGGTAACCGTGAGCGCGCTGAAATTCCTTGATATTCCGTTCGTCCTGATCGCCGCCATCATCGCGCTTGCGGTCGGTGCTCCCACTCTGGGAGTGATCGTCGGTGCCGCCGGCTGGATACTGCAGCGGGCCGTCCAGCTGGTAGACCGGCGCCTGACCAACAAGCTCGAGGACCCGATCAGACGGGCGGGGATCAACGTGACCGAGTCATTTGGGCGGATCTGGCTGCTGGCCGGGGCGATCATCGTCGCTGGCGTCGCCGGTGGACGCAAAGATGGCCTTGCCGCGGCGGTGTTGATCTTCGCCGCTTACTCGGTTGCTTTTGCCATTCGCCTTGCTAGTGGGAAACCCCCGGAAAGAGAACCTAGTAGATGAGCGCACTCGCCGCCCCCGCCCCGGCCTCGACGCCGGGTGGGTCGCCGCCACCTGGTGACGTCCAGCCGAAGCCAACCGCCAACAGCAGGCGGAGGATCATCCTTGGCCTGACCGGTTTCTGGTTGGTGGGTCTGATCTTCTTCATCGGCGTTCTGGGTTTTGGCTCGCACAAGGCGCTGGACGTCCGCAACGGGACCTTCACGCCCACCAATGAGTTCAAGCTCGACACGTGGTTCAGCGTCGGTCCCGTGAACTTCAACAAGGGCGTGCTCTACGTCATCCTCGCGGCCGTCATCACGCTCTGGCTGATGATCTACGCGGCCCGCCGCCTCAAGCAGCGCCCGGGCAGGCTGCAGGCGGCGATTGAGATGTTCTACGGAATGACCAGCGGCATGGCGCGGGAGAACCTCGACACGACGCTGTCGCGCAAGTACTTCCCGCTGATCGCGACGCTGTTCATCTTCATCCTCGTCTCGAACCTGATCGGCTACATCCCGCTGCCGGTCAACACGCTTGACAAGTTCAGCCTCTTCGGCGCCCGCCTGCCGTCCTTCCAGATCTATGCGGCCGACACCAACCTCGCGTTTCCGCTGATCCTGTCGCTGCTCGTTTTCTTCCTCTTCAGCTGGGAGCGGCTGAAGGCGCACCACGGGCCGATCGGCTTCCTCAAGAGCCTGCTTCCGTCAGGGATCGAGGGTCCGATCAAACCGATGATCTTCGTGATCGAGGTGCTCTCCTACTTCCTGCGCCTGATCTCGCTCACCGTCCGGCTCTGGGCCAACCTGCTGGCGGGCCATATGCTCATTGCGTTCATGGGCGGCGAGCTGGGGGTGCTGGTCGGATCCGCCTGGGTGCAGTGGTTGCTGTTCCCGGCCGGAATCATCATCTACCTGTTTGAGGCGGTTCTGATCGCCGCCCTGCAGGCTTTCATCTTCGCCATCCTGACCGCGATCTACCTCGGTGACGCGGTCGCGAGTCACTAGCCAATCAAGAAGGAGCTATCCCAACAATGTTTCTCCACCTGCTGTCGATCTTCCACCCGCTGATCGGCGCAGCCAGCAGCCTTGCCTCCGACGTCAAGAGCGCCGGCGGATCGATCGGTCTGGGTGTCGGGGCCGGCGGCGGTGCAGCCGGTGCAGGTGCCGGCATTGGCATGGTCTTCAACGCGTCGATCCAGGCCAAGACCCGCCAGCCGGAGTTGCGCCAGGACATCGAGCGTGACCAGTGGCTCGGCTTCGCCCTCACCGAGGCGACCTTCTTCTACGGCCTCGTCGGCGGCTTCATCGCCTTCTTCCTGTAGGCCGAGATGGCGCCCGCAGCTGCACATATTCCGGTCGCCGCGGCGTCTGGCTCCTTCCTGATCCTCCCCAACATCGGGCTGATGGTCTGGGTGCTGGTCATCTTCGGCATCGTGATGTACGTGCTGAGCCGGTCAGTGTTTCCGCAGATCAACGCGATGCTCGACCGCCGCGCGCAGATGATCTCCAACGAGATTGACTCCGCCGAGAGCCTGCGCAAGGAGGCTCAGGAGGTGCTGGATGAGTACCGCCAGCGCCTGGCGGAGGCACGCACTCAGGCGGATGAGATCGTCACACGTGCACGCCAGGCCGGGGAGGCACACCAGAAGGAGGCGGTAGAGAGCGCCCGCGCCGAGCGCGAGCGTCTACTCCAGCAGACACGCCGCGATGTGGAGGCCGAGACTCGCCGCGCGATCGACGAGATTCGCCGTGAGGTCGCCGACCTGACCGTGTTGGCAACTGAGAAGGTCACCCGCAAGACCCTCACCGACGCGGACCAGCGCCGGCTCGTGGAGGAGGCACTCAGTGACCTCGACTTCAGCGTCCTCGGTGGAGGCGAGGGCTAGCGGCGGCAAAGCGCGCCGCCGCTAGCACCAGAAGGCTCATCCATGGAAGAGATCGCCCAGGTATACGCACGTTCCCTCTTCGAGGTCGCCTCGGAGCAGGGCAAGTTGGAGTCCGTCAAGCAGCAGCTTGACGAGTTCGCCCAGGCCCTGCACGAGAACCGTCAGCTGGCCGTGTTCTTCTTCTCGCCGTACTTCTCGGCAGAGGAGAAGAAGAGCGGCCTGCACCGGACCGTGGAGGGCGCTGAGCCCGTTTTCATGAACTTCCTGGAGGCACTCATCGAGCGCCACCGGATGCCCGTGATCTTCCGGATCCGGACGGACTTTGAGCTGCTCTACGACAAGACCAACAAGCTCCTGCCCGTTCAGGTCACAAGCGCCGTCGAACTCGATCCGGAGACGATTGAAAGTCTCGGCCGTCGCATCGGCGAGCAGACGGGTAATGAGATCTCGCTGTCGAGCAACGTCGACCCGGACATCCTCGGCGGGATCGTCCTGCGGGTCGGCAACTTCATCATGGACGCGTCGATTCGCACGCGTCTGGAACAACTTCGCCGGGAAGTGGCCCAGGCCTAGCGCCGGTCCAGCACACCCACGTCCAAGCTTTCCCAGAACCAGGATTGGCCAAGGAGCCGTAACGAACAATGCAGATCAAGCCAGACGAGATCACCTCAATTCTCAAGAGCCGCATCGAGGGCCTCGACACGACCAGCGCCGATCTGGCCGAGGTCGGCACCGTGCTGTCGGTCGCCGACGGCATCGCCCGCGTGCACGGCCTCGAGAACTGCATGTCATTTGAGATGCTGGAGCTGCCGCACGGCGTCACTGGCCTGGCGCTGAACCTTGAGTCAGACAACGTCGGCGCGGTGCTGTTCGGCAACTGGGAGAAGATCTCTGAGGGCGACACGGTGCGGCGCACCGGCCGTCTGCTGGAGATCCCGGTCGGCGACGCGCTGCTGGGCAGGATCGTCGATCCGCTCGGCAATCCGCTTGACGGCAAGGGACCGATCCACACCACCGCCACGCGCCCGATCGAGCACAAGGCACCGGGCGTCGTTCAGCGCCAGCCGGTGAAGGCCTATCAGGAACTGAGAAAGTCGATACCCGATTTCCCGTCGGACGCGCTGAACGAATGGGGTGTCTTGAGCGATTTCTTTTTCTCCGCTCCCACCCTGCTGAACCCCGATAAACTCGAAAGCTTCAATCTCGATGCCAATGACATAATCGCCGCCGTGCAGGCGCAAAACACGGAGGTGCCGGTGGGCCAGCTCGGGGCG
>JAKAED010000138.1 GCA_021820105.1 Actinomycetes bacterium
GGTCGCCGGGTTGACCGTCGGCACGCAGTGGCCGTCGGCCGGGTCGCAGAAGCGCCCGCCGATGAACAGGCCGTAGCGGTCGCGCAACCGCAGGTGGTCGGTCGCCTCCGGCGCGGGGGCGTACTCCCAGACGATGGATGCGCGGGACTCGACACTCATTCTCGCGAGAAGTCCTCACTGCGGCCGTAGCGACCGCTTTCAGTCTTGGCGTACTGCATCAGCAGGTCATTCAACACCGAAGAGGCCCCGATGCGCAGACGCTCGGGGGTCAGCCAATCGTCACCGAGCGTCTCCTTGACCAGCACGAGGCGGTGCAGCGCCGCCTTGCTCGTGGAAACGCCGCCGGCCGCCTTGAAGCCGACGACGCGTCCGGTGCGCTCCACGTGATCCCGGATCGCCTCGAGCATCACCAGGCACACGCCGGGCGTGGCGCCGGCCGAGGCCTTGCCGGTGGAAGTCTTGATGAAGTCCGCGCCCGCCTCCATCGCCAGCATCGACGCATGGCGAACGTGGTCATAGGAGCCCAGCTCCGCGGTCTCCAGGATCACCTTCAGGTGCGCCTGCCCGCAGGCTTCCTTGATGCGTGCGATCTCCCGCATCACCCGCATGTCATCACCGGCCAGGAACGCCTCCCGTGAGATCACCATGTCGATCTCATCGGCTCCGGCCGAGACGGCATCCTCGGTGTCGCGCAGCTTGGCGTCCAGCGAGACCTGCCCAGCGGGGAAGCCGGTGGCGACCGAGGCGGTGCACACGCCGGTGCCCGCCAACGCCTCACGCGCCACCGCCACCAGTGATGGGTACACGCAGATCGCCGCGACCGACGGGATCTCCGGGATGTCCGGCGCTGGACAGACGGCCTTGGCGCAGAGTTGGCGCACCTTCCCGGGGGTGTCCG
This sequence comes from Actinomycetes bacterium, assembly GCA_021820105.1. Lineage (GTDB taxonomy): Bacteria > Actinomycetota > Thermoleophilia > Solirubrobacterales > Solirubrobacteraceae > Palsa-465. Next base: position 899 of record JAKAED010000138.1, read on the forward strand.
CGCCTTCCAGCGTGGTCAGGTCGAGCATGGAGACCGCCAGGCGGATCCCCTGCTGCTTTGCGGTCGTCTTGATCGAGCGGGCGCCGAGCTGGGCGGCGCGCTCCTCGATCCCAACCCGGTCCACGTGTGCCAGCCGTCGGCTCATCTGCAGCAGCGAGGCTAGCTGACGCGGCGATCCGTTTCCAGACGCGGGCGGCTACGCTCGACGCAATGCAGCGCGTGCTCGTCTTCTGCGGGTCCAGCCCCGGACGCCTGCCCGAGTATGCCCACGCGGCGGCCCTGCTCGGCGCCGAACTCGCCACCCGGGGAGTCGGTGTCGTGTACGGAGGCGCCCATGTGGGACTGATGGGAGCGGTCGCCGACGCCGCCCTGGCGGCCGGCGGTGAGGTGATCGGCGTGATCCCGCGCGGTCTGGTCGAGAAGGAGGTGGCGCACCCCGACCTGCCGGATCTGCGCATCGTCGAGACGATGCACGAGCGCAAGGCGCTGATGGAGTCGCTGGCGGACGGCGTGGTGGCTATGCCCGGTGGTTTCGGGACGCTTGAGGAGCTGTTCGAGATCCTCACCTGGGCACAGCTGGGGATCCACACCAAGCCCGTTGGGCTGCTGAACGTCTGCGGCTACTGGGAGCGGCTGCTCAGCTTCCTGGACCACATGGTCGACGAGCGCTTCCTGGGGATCGAGCATCGCAACGCCCTGCTCGTCGACGAGTCCGCGGGCGAGCTTGTCACGAAGCTGGCGCAGTACGAGCCGCGGTCGCTGGACAAGTGGCTCGACCGCACGCGTACCTGAGACGCTCGCCGTTTCACAACCGGTGAAGCTGCTCGAACGCGCCGCTCAGAGCGTGCCGAACACGCGGTCGCCCGCGTCGCCGAGACCCGGTCGGATATAGGCGTTCTCATCCAGGCCGCGATCGACCGCGGCCGTCCAGATGCGGACGTCCGGATGTGCGCCGGTGACCGCCGCGATCCCCTCGGGGGCCGCGACCAGACAAACCAATGCAAGTTGGCGGGCTCCGGCGTCCTTGAGGTGCTGCAGCGCGTTGACGGCGCTGCCACCCGTGGCCAGCATCGGATCCAGCAGAAAGACGTGGGAGTCAGCCATCCCTGGCGGCAGCCGCGAGTAGTAGTCGACGGGTTTGTGCGCCGTCTCATCGCGGGCCATCCCCAGGTGGCCCACGCGCGCATCCGGCATCAGCCGCAGGAAGCCGTCCACCATCCCCAGGCCGGCGCGCAGCACGGGCACGACCACGACCTGCTGTGAGAGCCGGGCGCCTTGAGTCGGCTCAAGCGGGGTCTGGATCTCCGTCTCGACCACCGGGAGCTCGCGCGCGGCCTCCACCGCAAGGATCGCGGAGCACTCAAACAGCGCGTGGCGGAAGCTCGGCCAGGCGGTGTCGCGGTCACGCAGGACCGTGAGTCGGTCCGCCAGCACCGGATGTTCGACAACGGTCACTTGGGGAGTCATGGCGCGCGATCCTACCGCGCGCCACCCTCGTTACGATGCCGGAATGCGGGATGACCGGACCGAACTGCTGGAGGCCGCAGCGACGGTGATGCGGCGCGCGCACGCGCCCTACTCCAACTTCCCCGTGGGCGCCGCCCTGCGCGGGGCGGACGGCGCCATCCACGTCGGCGCCAACGTGGAGAACGCCTCCTACTCCGAGACGCAGTGCGCCGAGGCCTCGGCGATTGGCGCGATGGTCGCCGCCGGCGAGACCCGGATCACAGCCGTTGCGGTGGTCGCTGAGCGCGTGGAGCACTGCCCGCCCTGTGGCGGTTGCCGCCAGCGTCTCGCTGAATTCGCCGGGCCGGACACGCCCGTCTACCTCGGCCGCCCGGGCGCTGAACCGCTGCGCACCACCCTCGGAGAGCTGTTGCCGCTCGCCTTTGAGCCGGAGGCGCTGGAGTCGTGAACGGCGGCTTCAGGCCACGTGTGGGCGTGATCCTCGGCTCGGGCTTGGGAGCCGTCGCCGACGCCATCCAGAACCCGGTCGTGATCGGTTATGAGGAGCTGCCGGGCTTCCCGCGACCGACGGTCGCGGGCCATGCCGGGCAGGTGGTTCAGGGCCTCATCGCCGGCGTTCCGGTAGCGATCCTGCAGGGGCGCGCACACCTCTATGAGGGCGGCCCGATCGACGAGCTGCGCGCACCCGTCCGCTGGCTGAAGGCGGCGGGCGCCGAGATCCTCGTGCAGACCAATGCCGCCGGATCGCTGCGAGCGGAGGTCGGCCCCGGACGGCTGATGGCCATCACCGACCACATCAACCTGACGGGCACCAACGTCCTGATCGGGCCCAACGACGACAGCATCGGCCCGCGCTTCCCCTCGATGGGGCAGGCTTACGACCCAGCCCTGCTCTCCCAGCTGCGCGCCGCTGCTGCGCAGCTGGGCATACCGCTTGCGGAGGGCGTGTACACCGGCTGGTCCGGACCCGCCTTTGAGACCGCCGCCGAGATCCGCGCGATCCGCATCCTCGGAGGTGACGCGGTTGGCATGTCAACGGTGCACGAGACGATCGTCGCCCGCCACTGCGGGCTGCGGGTGGCGGCCATCTCCGCGATCACCAACCTGGCGGAGGGGATGGGCGAGGTGCCGCTCAGCCATGAGCAGACACTCGCCGATGCCGCCCGCGCGGCGGAGGACCTCGTCCGCCTGCTCGTCGCCTTCATCGCCGCCCTGGCCACCGACTGATGCTGATCCCCGAGCTGATCCGCACCAAGCGCGACGGGGGCGCGCTCAGCGCCGAGGAGATTGAGGCGCTTGTGGCCGGCATCACAGACGGCAGCGTCACTGACGCGCAGGTTGGCGCCCTGGCGATGGCGGTGGTGTGGCGCGGCATGAACGCCGCCGAGCGGGTCGCCCTGACCGGGGCGATGATGCGTTCCGGGGACGTGCTCACCTGGGACCTTGACCGGCCGGTGCTGGACAAGCACTCAACGGGCGGTGTTGGTGACAAGGTCAGCCTGCTGCTGGCGCCGATCGTCGCCGCCTGCGGTGGCGCAGTGCCGATGATCTCCGGCCGGGGCCTGGGACACACCGGCGGCACACTCGACAAGCTCGAGTCGATCCCTGGATACAACGTTGCCCCGGATCCCGAGCGCTTCCGCCGGGTCGTGGCCGATACCGGCTGCGCGATCATCGGCCAGACGGCGCGGCTCGCGCCTGCGGACCGACGGCTCTACGCGATCCGCGACGCCACCGGAACCGTTGAGTCGCTGCCGTTGATCGTCGCCTCGATCCTCTCCAAGAAGCTGGCCGCCGGACTCGATGCCCTGGTGATGGATGTGAAGGCGGGCTCGGGAGCGTTCCTGCCGAGCTACGCGGAGACCAGAGAGCTGGCGGCGGCGATCGTGGAGGTGGCCCGCGGTAACGGCCTGCCGACCAGCGCGCTGCTCACCGATATGAACCAGGTGCTGGGCCGCACCGCCGGCAATGCGGTGGAGGTGCTGGAGTCGGTCCAGGCGCTCACCGACCCCAAGGCCGCGGACCGGCGACTGCTTGATGTGACGCTCGCGCTCTGCGCCGAGCTGCTGGTGCTCGGAGGGCTGGCCGCCGATCTGAGCGCGGCCCGCGCCGCCGCTGACAGCGCGCTCTCAAGCGGCGCGGCAGCCGAGGTCTTCGGCGCCATGGTCGCGGCGCTGGGCGGTCCCGGAAACCTGTTGGAGGCGCCGGACGAGCTGTTGCCGCAGGCGCCGGTGGTGCGCGCGGTGGATGCGGAGGCGGCGGGTGTCGTGACCGCAATTGACGTCCGTGCGGTGGGGGTGGCGGTTGTCACGCTCGGCGGCGGGCGCACGCGGGAGACCGACCCTGTTGATCACGCGGTGGGTCTGACGGAGGTCGCGGCACTGGGTGAGCGCGTCGGTCCCGGCGAGCGGCCGCTGGCGGTGCTGCACGCCAGGGATGAGGCGTCCTTTGAAAGCGGGGCGGCGGCGCTGCGTGCGGCGATCACGATCGGCGGTGGCGAGCCGGCTGCCGGCGCCGGGGGCGAGGCGCTGCTCGAGGTGATTCGGTAGGGCGCAAGCGGGTTTGGGTGGCGGGCACGGCGCGAGGCGGCGGGTGCGGCGCGAGGCGGCGGGTGCGGCGCGAGGCGGCGGGTGCGGCGCGAGGCGGCGGGTGCGGCGCGAGGTGGCGGAGCATGCCAAATCCGACAATCTGCGCGGCCGATTTCCTTATCGCTCGCAGATGCACGGATATCGAACACTTTCCGGCAAAGTACGTTTCAGGACGACAGATTGTCGATCTGTGCACCCTCACGGGCGGGGTCTGTCGGCGACCAGCACAAGCACCGCCTACAACCCGAGGTGGCGGCCGCTGTCGCCTCCGCGATGTGGCGAGGCGCGCGGGGCGAGGGGTGGCCGGAGCGAGGGGTGTGCCAGAGCGAGGGGCAACGCGTCAGGGGCGGGCCGGGGCGCGGGGCACGGCACTGAGGCGTTTCGAGTCACCGCCGTGTCGAGCAGCGGGCACAATGGACGTCCATGATTGCCAAGGCTGAACTACACGTGCACCTAGAGGGCACCGCCCCGCCCGAGCTGATCGGACGCATCGCGGCCCGCAACGGCGTTGCGCTGCCGCCCGGGATGCTGGCGGCGGACGGCCGCTTCCACTACACCAACTTCCTCCACTTCCTGGAGACCTACGATCTGGCCGCCAGCGTGATCCGGACCGCCGAGGATTACCGCGACATCACCTATGAGTACCTGGCGTCGGTGGCCCAGGAGGGCGGCATCTATGTGGAGCTGACCGCATCTCCGGACCATGCCACCGCCGTGGGCCTGAGCGATGAGGAGCACTACGGCGGGATTGCTGCCGGGATCGACGACGCGCGCCGGGACCATGGGATCGAGGGTCGGATCATCGTCTCCGCGGTCAGGAACTACGGGGGCGAGAACGCCGTGCGCGTGGCGCACCACGCCGCCGCGCGGCCGCACCCATACGTTGTCGGCTTTGGCCTTGCCGGTGACGAGCGCGTGCCCCCGACCGAGTTCGCGCAGGCGTTTGCGATCGCACATGACGCAGGGCTTGGCTGCTCCATTCACGCCGGCGAGTGGGAGGGTCCGCGCAGCATCCGCGCGGCGCTGGAGCTGCCCGTGACCCGGCTCGACCATGGCGTACGCGCAATCGAGGATCCGAAGCTGGTGGAGGAGATAGCCGACCGCGGGATCACGCTCAACACCTGCCCGACCAGCAACGTCGTGCTGGGTGTCTATCCGTCCCTTGCAGAGCACCCGCTGCCGCACCTGCGCGCGGCTGGGATCCGAGTCACGCTCGGCTCCGATGATCCGCCGTACTTCGGGGCAACCCTGGGCGGCGAGTATGACGTGTGCAGGGCGCAGTTCGGCTGGGACGACCAGCACCTGCGCGAGGTGACGACAGCCGCGATTGACGCCGCCTTCTGCGATGAGGAGTTGCGCGCCCAGTTGCGCGCGCGCCTGCACGAGGGCCCGCTGGCAGAGGCCCCCGCCGGGGCAACCGGCCCTGGTGACAATGGCGAGTGAGGCAGCGGGCGCGCTGCCGACGCCACCCGACGCGTTGCTGTTCGACCTTGACGGCACGATCATCGACTCGCGGGTGCCGTTCACGACATCGATGAACTTCGCGCTTGCCGCGCACGGACAGCCAGTGCGCGAGCCGGAGGATCTGTGGCGTTTCCTCGGACCACCGACCCGCGTGATGCTCACCGAGCTGTTCGGTGACGACGAGGCGCTGATCGAGGCGGTGCTCGACACCTACCGCGAGCACTACGGTCGCACGAGCACGGAGACGACACTCGTCTTTGACGGGATGCGTGAACTGCTGACGGCGCTCCACGGGCGGGTGCCGCTCGCCGTTGCCACGTCCAAGATCGCTTCCAGCGCGGTGATGCTGCTGGAGCATCTTGGCCTGGCCGGCCTGTTCGACGTGATCAGCGGTCCGGCGGATACCGCCCTGGCCGAGCCCAAGGCGGTCACGGTCGCCCAGGCGCTGGCGGCGGTTGGCGAACTGGTGGGCGAGCCTGTGCGGGCGGCGGTGATGGTCGGCGACCGGCTCTATGACGTTGAGGGCGCGCGGGCCAACGGCCTGCCGACGGTCGGAGTGCTCTGGGGTGCCGGTAGTGAGGCGGAGCTGCAGGAGGCGGGGGCGGCGGCGATCGTGGATGCCCCGCACGAGATCCCGCCGCTGCTGGGTCTTTAGGCGCGTTGGCTGAGCCGACCGCTAAGCGAACGTCCCGGCGCTGGGACACATCCGCCGCAGCGCGCAGGCGCCGCACTCCGGGCGCTGCGCGTGACAGGTGCGACGGCCGTGGCGCAACAGGTTCAGGTGCAGTTCCCACTCCTGTCCGCGGGGGGTGAGCGCGAGCATCGCATCGTGCAACTCCTCAAACGGCGCCCGCGGCCGGAACAGACCGAGCCGGGTCCCGACCCGCGAGACGTGCGTGTCGACCGGAACATCGCGCATCCCGTACGCGAAGAGCAGCACGCACGCGGCGGTCTTGCGGCCAACGCCCGGCAGCGCACAGAGGTAGGCCTGCGCCTCAGGCACGGTGGTGTCTGCAAGCCAGTCGATTGCCAGCTCACCAGCCTCCGCACCCGCACCAGCCTCCGCACCCGCACCAGCCTCCGCACCCGCACCAGCCTCCGCACCCGCACAGGTCGCCACCGCTTCCAGGATCGCCTTGATCCGCGCTGACTTGACCTTTGAGATCCCTCCGCGCCGAATCGCCAACTCGACCTCATCAACCGGCGCCGCCCGTACCGCATCCCAACTGGGGAACCGCTCTCTGAGCCCGAGATAGGCAATATCACGGTTACGGTCGTTGGTCGACTGGGACAGCACGGTGAGGATCAACTCGGCGAGCCCGTCGCCGTGAGGACGCAGCACCGGGATGCCGTACACCAGCCGCAGCCGGTCACGGATCGCGTACACGCGTCGCCGGGCCGGAGGCCGCCAGTCAGCAGCCTGCCGCGTCCGCGGCGAGCCCGGCGCCGAGGATCTAATCGCAGGCACCCCAGCGCTCGCACGCGCGCGCCGAATCAGCCATCGCGTCCTTGAGGGCCGCGGCGATGGCCGGCTCGTAGTAGCCGGTGATCTGCAGACGCGCCAGCAGCGTGGCGGTCAGCGCGTTGCCCGCACCGATCCGTGAGACGACGCGCGCCGGGACCACCGGCACGTCCAGGCGGATCTTGCCGCGCAGCATCGCGCCGCGCAGACGATCGCTGATCACCACGTTGCGAGCGCCCGCCTTGCGCAGCGCCAGGGCCGCCCGCTCAAGGTCGTCCTCGCCGGTCAGCAGGCGCGCCTCCGCCGCGTTGACCCGCACCAGCATCGCCCCCGGAACGCACGCGTTGGCACTGGCGATCGCGTCGGTTCGAGAGTTCCAGCGGTGCAGCCGCAGATTCGGGTCGAAGATCACGGGATGATCAAGTGCCAGTGCCAAATCCCGCGCGCGCATCGTCACCTCGCGCTCCGCCTGTCCGACCAGGGTGCCGGTGCTGATGAACAGTCCGCCGCTGGCCGCCACCGCCTCCTCCACCCCTCCCCACAACGCGTTCACAACCGTCGCGCGGGACTCCCCGTAGATGCGGAAGCTCGGCTCACCCAGCTGATCGAGTGTTGTGACCGCGAGTGGGGTCTGCATATCCTCGATCAGCTTGAAGTGGCTCAGATCCACACCGGCACGGTCGAGCTTGTTCGCCAGCCAGCGCCCCCATTCGTCCGCTCCCGCGCCGGCTGCCAGCGCCACCCGCGCGCCCGCGCGCGCGGACAGCAGTGCGACGTTGGCCACAGCCCCGCCAAAGTGCGGCACGAACGTGTCGGCCTCCGTCAATGACCCGACCGGCCGCTCGCAGATCAGATCGACCAGCGGCTCGCCCAGACAGAGCACATTGCGCGACGCGGTTGGCAGCTCGGCATTCACCAACGCGCACGTTATCCGCAGATCGAGTCCGGCGCTCGTTGCCGCCCTGCTGGCGACTGTCTACCTGATCCTGGAACCGACCGGCGCGGACCTCCCGGCGGCGCTGCTGCGCGTGCGACTGTTCGCCGCGGAGGGGTTCGGCATCTGGAACAACTGGTGGTACGGCGGCCACTACGTGACCGCCTACAGCGTGCTGTTCCCCCCGCTGGGCTGGCTGATCGGGCCACGCCTGCTGGCCGCTGTCGCGAGCATCGGCACCGCAGCCGCCGGCGAGGCGCTGCTGCACGATCACTTCGGGGATGAAGCCTGGCTCGGCGCGGCCTGGCTCGGCGCCGGGACGGTGACAGAGCTGCTCAGCGGACGGCTGACGTTCGCTGTCGGGCTGTGCCTTGCGGCGGTCACAGCGCTCCTGCTTGAGCGGCGGCGGCCCCGCTGGGCCGCCGCCCTGGCCGTGCTCACAGCGCTCGCGAGTCCTGTCGCCGCGCTGTTTGCGGCGCTGGCGGGCGTGGCGGCCCGGCGCCCCAGCGTGGCCGTGGCCGCGCTGGCGCCGGTCGCCCTAATGGCGCTGGCGTTCCCGCTGGGCGGGAGCCAGCCGTTCGGGTTCGGAACGCTGTGGCCGCTGCTGGTGGCCGGAGCCACCATGGGAGCACAGGCCGTGCGGGAGCGCAGGTACGGACTCGCCCGGGCGATCCTGCTTTACCTGCTGGGCTGCGTGGCTGCGTTTGTGATCCCGACGCCGGTCGGCAGCAACGCCGCCCGCCTGGGCGAGCTGGCGGCTGGTCCGGTGGCCGCACTGCTGCTGGTGCCAAGACGCGCGTGGCTGCTGCTGGCGGTGGCCGCGGTGCCGCTCACCTACCTGCAGTTCCACAGCGCCGTCACCGACGTTCGCCGCGGAAGCGTGGACAACAGCGCGACCTACTACCGGCCCCTGATCCGCCTGCTCAGAGCGCAACCCGGAGCCAGCGCGCGGGCATGGAGGGTGGAGGTGCCGTTCACGGCCGGCCACTGGGAGGCCTACCGGCTGGCGACGGTCGTGCCGCTGGCGCGCGGCTGGGAGCGGCAGCTGGACACAGCCGAC
>JAKAED010000139.1 GCA_021820105.1 Actinomycetes bacterium
CGCTGGCGCTTGCTGTCAAAGCTCGCGAGATGCCACTAACTCGTCTCGCGCGATGCCACCAGTTGAGCGTGATATTTGAAGGAGCTTGGCGGGCTGTACGTGCCGATAAGCCGGGTCTGGTAGACGTGGCCGCTTTGGTCCTACGATGGCCCAACCGATCGCCGAGCTGCCGGTGGCTTGGTCGACGAGCGCACGTTCGCTGACATGGCTTCGCTGTCACTTGGCCGAGTGTCTACAGCTGCTGTCGGTGAGGATGCGTGATCTATGCGGCCAGTCGGATCGCGGTCTGAGCTCGGATAGCTTGAGGCGGAGCTTCAGGATTGGGATGAGCCCGGCGCCGAGCGCCACGCCCGCAATGGTCCCGCGCGCGAGGGTCTGCCTGGAGATGTCCGGGTCGGATCTGAGTTGGCGCAGCCCCGTTACCGCTGCTGGCGTGAGCGTCACGACGGCTGTGACAACACCCGGGTCATACCGTCGGTTTCGCAACGCCCACGAGAGGTGCAGCATGAGGTTGCCGATGTGGCTGGCATAGAGCATCGTCGCCGGTCCGGGAGCCGCCGATGGGTACGCCGCTGCAGCACTGAAACCCCACCCGTATAGGACATTGATCGCGAACCCCCGTCCTGCGGTCGATCGGAAACTCGTCACGATCGGAGCCCAACACCTCCTGGTTGATCCACGGTAGGAACCCGCCAGGCCAGACCCATTCCTCAGTCTGGTGCCACAGCAACGCGGCCAGCGGCCGCAAGCGCGGCCTGCCGAGCGCAGCAATGGTCACCGGCCCGAGCGCGGCCGCCGAGATCAACGGCCAACGACAGTGCGTATCGGGCTTCATCATGTGGAACAACACTACGCGCGGAGCGGAGCCCAGGTGTTGGGGGCCTACGGCAGTGTCAGCGTGCCAGCCACCGGCGACTTGAGCAAAGCCAGTATCGCGAGCGCAGCACTCTCTGGTATGTGCAACTCGCCGATGATGGGTCAGACCATGTCCTATACGACAGGCTCTGGCCTGAGCCTTAGGGTCCGCATCTCCCGAAACCGCGGGCGCGGTGGCATGGTGACGGGCGGTCGGGTGTTTGTCAGGACGGGAGATGCATCCGTCAGGCCACCTGAGTTCCACTGCAGCGAAGGCCGTCGACGGGCCGGCAGCTCGGGTATCTGGGCGCCATACTGCGGGTCGGATATCCCGCCGACGTGATCCGGGTATCAGCGCTCACGCCCGCGCGCCTCGATGAGGCAGCGGGCAGCTACGCCGAACTTATGTGCGCTGACGGCAACGCGCTGTTATTGGAACGACATTTGAGTGTCGACATTCCCGCAAATCGCTCCCGCGGAGCCGGCACTCAGCCCGTGGCCGCCTGGTCAGGCGCCGGCCGACTTGACCGGTGTCGGCAAGCTCACCGAGAAGACCGTGCGCCGGTCGGGGACGCTGCGGACGCTGACCGTGCCCTGGTGCGCCTCGACCAGCTGACGGACGATCGCGAGGCCGAGGCCGCTACCACCCGCAGCGCGCGAGCGCGACTTCTCGGCTCGCCAGAAGCGGTCAAAGACGTGCGGCAGATCCTCGGCTGCTATCCCGGCGCCGTGATCGACCACGTCGATCCGAAGCTGACTGTCGGGCGTCGCGACCCGAACCTCGACCGAGCTCCCGCTGTGACTGTGGCGCACCGCGTTTGAGAGCAGGTTCTGTACGACCTGGCGCAGCCGATCGGGGTCGACCACCACGGTCACGTCGGGGCACGTGAGTTCGATCCGCACCGCTGCCGAGTCAGCCGTGCTGGCCAGGGCCCCACAGGCCTGCTGCAGCAGGGCGAGCAGCCGGACCTCCCGGCGATCGAGACCGAACTGGCCGGAGTCTCCGAGGCTCAGAAGCTGCAGATCGTCCACGGTGCGTTGCAGAAGCATCGCCTCCTCCAGCAGAGAACTCACAAACGCCTCGTCACGGTCGGCGATGCCGTCGCGGGCCGCCTCCAACCAGGCGCGGATGTTCGCCAGCGGGGTGCGCAGCTCATGTGCGATGTCACTGATCGCCGCCTTGCGCTGCTCCTGCATCTGGGCCTGGGTCCTCACCATCTGGTTGAAGGCGCGCATGAGATGCGCGATCTCATCGTCGCCGGAGACCTCGACCACCTCGGTGAACCCGTGTGCCTCCACCCCGCGCGCCGCCGCCGTGAGCTCGCGCAGCGGCCGCACCAGCCGCCAGCCGGCGAGCAGCGTCGCCCCCGTGGCCAGGAGAATCACGATCGCGGCCGCCTCCCCGATCCGCAGCTCATTGCCAGTGGAGAGCACGATCGCGCTGCTCTGCCGGGGGGCCACCGTGATGTAGAGCACTGCCGGCGGGGCAACCCAACCGGACAGCTGCTCCCGGCGCGCGGCGTCCAGACAGCGCTGGGTGAGGCTGCGCTGAGGTCCGCTCTCCCGTGCGGCGGCGCCCCATCGGAAGTCCGCGGTCAGGTAGATCTCGGGAAGGTGAGCGGTCTTCAGGCAGACATCGGTCAGGCCGGTCAGCTCCGCAAAGGCCGACCGCTGGCTGGGCAGGACGTAGGCGGCCAGCTTCTGAGCGCCGCACGCGGAACTGCCCACCGGGTCGGCGCTCACGATCACCGGTCGGCCCGACGCCGCGACCCGCACGCGGCCTCCCCCCGCCTTGGCCCGCACGCACTGCAGCATTTGTTCGGCGATCTGATCGAGCGTGGCCCGATCGTTGGTGGTGAGCCGGAAGGGGCCCACGGCCGCCGGATCGATGCGGCTGGCCGGCGCGTGCGGGTACAGCGCCGCGTCAACGTGCAGCGGGTCCACCACCGCGACGGGCGAGCCAACCGACAGCCGCCTGGAGCCGACGCGGGCCACCGCGATCCGGCGATCGGACAGCGCATCCAGCTCAATCTGGAGCCCGGCGCTGGCGCCGAGCGCGTGCACGAGCGGCGACACCCCTGTCCAGCTGCGGTGCGCGGCGCCGTAGCGCAAAAGCGCCCGATACACGTTTGCGACCTCCGTCCGCGAGCGGCGGTCAGCCTGATGAATGCCCTGGTTCACGATCAGCGTCGCCAGCCAGGCCGTGGCCGCCACCGAGACCACCACGACCACCAGCGTCAGCAGTGAGAGGCGACCGATCAGGCTTCTGCGCATCCTCAGCGCGCGTCCAGGTCCGGAAGCTCGAGCTTGTAGCCGACGCCGTACACGGTCAGCAGCAGCTCCGGCTGGCGGGCGTCACGCTCGATCTTCTTGCGCAGATTCTTGACGTGCCCGTCCACGGTGCGCTCGGTGATGTAGCTGGAGAAGCCATGTAGCCGGTCCAGCAGTTGGGCGCGCGTGTACACGCGCCCGGGAGTCCCGGCAAGCACCTCAAGCAACCTGAACTCGGCGGGGGTGCACTCGACCGCCGCGCCGTCCAGCTTCACCAGATGGCGATCTGTGTCGATCACCAGCGGACCGACCACGATCGGGCCCGCGGCGGCGTCGGTAACCGCGGAGCGCCGGCGCAGCGTCGCGCGAACCCGCGCCATTAGCTCGCGGGGGCCGAACGGCTTGGTCACGTAATCGTCGGCGCCGAGATCCAGCCCGAGCACGATGTCGTCCTGCGTGGAACGGGCGGTCAGCAGCAGGATCGGAATGTCCGTCTCGCGCTTCAGCACCCGGCAGACGTCCCAACCGTCCACGACCGGCAGCATCAGATCGAGGATCAGCAGGTGCGGAGGGCGCTGGCGGGCGGTGTCGATCGCACGCCGCCCATCCCCCAACACGGTCACGCGATATCCCTCGCGCTCGAGGTAGCGACGCAGCACCTCAGCGAGTTTCGGGTCGTCCTCGGCCACCATGATCTCGATCGGCATCCGCTGGATCGTATGACGGCCTCCCGCCGGGGTGAACCCGACGGAGCCGGCGGTGCGCCAATCCACACAGGACGCACACAAGTTCCGCACCGCCGTCCCACACACGCCTGGAACTCTGGCCGCCATGGTTAAGGAAACGCGTGGGCGGCTGCGAGCAGGGCATCCGCTGCTGATCACCCTGCTCGCTGCCGGCGCGATCCTGGGCGGCGTCCTCGGCGCCCTGGCCGCCACCCGAGGCCGAAGCCGTCCCAACGCCTCGGGTCCGAGGCTCCAGACCACCGCCGTCATCCGCACCAACCTCTCGACAACGGCGAGCTTCCAGGGCACGATCGGCTTCACGGCCGGCCGGACGCTCAGCGATCCCGCCGGCGGGACGGTCACCGCACTCCCCGCGGCGGGCCGCACGATCGGTCGCGGGGAGCCGCTCTACTGGGTCAACGACCAGCCGGTCATCGTCTTCTACGGCGGCACGGCCCTGTTTCGGACGCTTAGGCTGCCGCTGGCCGATACGCGCCGCGGGGCGGCGCCGGAGGGGCCCTCCCCGGGCGTGCTGGCCGCACGCCAAACGCTTGAGTCGGCAAGGCTGCAGGTCACCGCTGATGAGCTGACGCTGCGCCAGAGTGAACTCCAGCGGGCGACCACCGGGCGCGCCACGCTGCTGCAGGCGCGCGCACAGCTGCGAACCGACACCGCTGCCCTGGCCGCAGCCCGGCGTGAACTGGAAGCCGATCAGCAGCTGGGTTGCCCGGCGGCGTCCCCGGCAACCGTGGGCTCACGTGCGCTCACGGGAGGTCCGCCGTCCGGGACAACGGGCACCGGCACCTCGGGCTCAGGCGCGCGGAGTGCGCGCGACACGGGCAGCGGCTCCGCTGGCACCCAGCCGGGCTCCACACAGCCGGGCGCCACACAGCCGGGCGCCACACAGCCGGGCGCCACACAGCCAGGCGCCACACAGCCAGGCGCCACACAGCCGGGCGGCACTGTGACGACACCGGCCCCCGTTCTGCCGACCGTGGGCGGGGAGCAGGACAGCGGCGAGACGACCACCACCGCGCTCCTGACCGGTGAGGTCACCCCCGGAGGCTCGGACACCGTCTATCACTTCGTCTACGGAACATCGTCAGCCTTCGGCCGGAGCACCCCCAACAGCGATGCGGGGTCCGGCGCCGACCCCATCCAGGTCAGTGCGCAGCTGACGGGGCTCAGGCCCGACACCACCTACGTGTACGCGCTGGTGGCCTCGAACGCGTACGGCAGCGCCAACGGCATCACCGAGTCGTTCACCACAGCGACGTCATCGTGTGCGCAACAGCGCCAGACGATCGCCGGGGACGAGCAGGCGGTCGCGCAGGATCAGCTGACCGTACGGGGTGCCCGTGCCTCCGTGTCCAGCACGACCGAGACTGACCGCGAACAGCTTCGCGCGGACCGGGCGGTCGTCCGCACCGACATCCAGGCGCTGCAGCAGGCGCAGCGGGATGTGGCACCCCCGAGCACGGCGCAGATGCACGGGCTGGATGTAGCGCTCGTGGCACAGAACCTGGCCGCCCTGGGCTATTTCAGCGGGGCCACGACCGGACCTGACCTTGCCTACACCCCGGCTCTCGCGGCCGCGGTCCGGCGCTGGCAGGTGGCCGCGGGGATCGATCCGACCGGAGCACTGTCTCCCGCACAGGTCGTGGTCCTCCACGGACCCGCCCGCATCGCGGCCGTACGGGGGACCGTCGGCGGCCACGCCACCGCTCCGATCGTGTCGCTGTCGGGGACCACCAAGGTGATCAGCTTCAGTGGCAGCGGGGACCTCCGCCCCGGGCAACCGGTGCGCGTGAGCGCGGCGGGAGGTGTGCCGGTGGCCGGCCGGATCACCAGCGTCACCCCGAGCGGCAACCGCGTGCTGGCGCAAGTGCGGGTCAGCGACCCCGGTTTGCTCCCGGCCTCCGGCCCGGTGGGAATCACCGTCACCACCCAGAGCAGGCCCGATGTGCTGGCGGTGCCGGTGGAGGCGCTGCTGGCGCGTCCGAGCGGGGGCTACGCGCTGCAGCTGCCGGGCGGATACCAGCTGCCCGTGCGTGTCGGTCTGATAGCCGGTGACCTCGCCGAGGTCTCAGGGCACGGCCTGCGTGCCGGTTTGCGGGTGGTCACCGCGGTATGACGAGCCCAGGCTTTGCAGAGCAGGCCTGCCCTGTGGCGGTGGAGGTGCGCGGCGTGACCAAGACCTATCCGGGGGGTGTCACCGCCCTGGACGACGTCTCGCTCCGCATCGTCCGTGGCGAGGCGGTGGCGATCGTGGGTGCCTCCGGCTCGGGCAAGTCGACGCTGCTTCACATGATGGGCACGCTCGACACGCCCAGCCGCGGTGAGGTGCTGCTGGACGGGCACAGCACCGCCGCGCTGGCTGACCAGCGGCTGGCGGCGCTGCGCTCCCATCGCCTGGGCTTCGTGTTCCAGCACTTCCACCTGTCCGAGCGCCTGAACGCTACGGACAATGTCGCCTCCGGGTTGCTTTACAGCGGTGTTCCCCGTGGCCAGCGCCGGCAGATGGCACGTGCGGCGCTTGACCGCGTCGGCCTGAGCGCGCGCGCCGCCAACTTCCCGCACCAGCTCTCCGGTGGCGAGCGTCAGCGCGTGGCCATTGCCAGGGCGGTGGTTCACGGTCCCCTGGTCCTGCTGGCCGATGAGCCGACTGGAGCGCTCGACTCAAATACCGGCCGCGCGGTCCTCGAGCTGCTGCTCGAGCTCAACGCCAGCGGGACGACCGTCGTGATCATCACGCATGACGCCGGCGTCGCCGGCCGCCTGCCCGCACGGGTGGAGATCGCCGACGGCCGCATCCGTGCCAGCGAGGGACTGCGCGGATGAGGGGCACCACCGAAGCTTCTGCGGGGCTCCCGCAGCCGGGGCGTCTCACGCCGGTGGATGTCCTACAACTGGCAACGCTCGGCCTCCGCTCCCGCCCGCTGCGAGCGGTGCTCTCCACGCTCGGGATCGCGATCGGCATGGCCACGCTGGTGCTCGTCGTCGCGATCCCGCAGTCCAGCAATGCTGCGCTGCTGGCCAGGCTGGCTGCGCTGGGAAGCAACCTGGTCGAGGCCGAGGCGCAGGCGCAGCCTAACCTGGCGGTCTCCTTTCCCAGCGATGCCGCCGCAATGGCAGCCCGCATCCGCTCGGTGACCGCCGCGGCCGAGCTGGGCAACACCGCCGCGGTGGTGCGACGCAGCGGTCTGATCAACCCGCAGACGACCGTCGGTCTGAACGTGCTTGCCAGCAGCCCGAACCTGCTCGGGGTGGTGAGCGGGGCGATGTACACCGGACGCTTCCTGCAGACCTCGACCGCGGGCTTCCCGGTGGCTGTCCTGGGCTACCAGGCGGCCGGCAGCCTCGGCATCGCGCACGCCTCTACCCCAGCCCGGCCCGTGAACGTGCTGATCGGCTCCCGGCTGTTCACCGTGATCGGGATCACGGCCCCGATGCCGGTGACCGCCGACCTCGACTGGGCGGTGTTCCTCGGCTGGGCCGCCGCCCGGGCTGACCTGCACTGGAGCGGCCGCGCGAGCATCGTGTATGTGCGGGCCCCCGACCGGCAGCTCGCCGGCGTCTCAGCCCTGCTCGGTCCGACACTCGATCCAGCCGACCCCGGCTATGTGAACGTCAGCCGGCCCTCGGATGCCCTGGCGGCCAAACGCGCGGCGCAGGCCACCGGGTCGGGCCTGCTGATCGGCCTGGCGGCCGTCTCTCTGCTGGTCGGCGGGGTCGGAATCGCCAACACGATGTTCGTGGCGGTCCTGGAGCGCAGGCCGGAGATCGGGTTGCGGCGCGCGCTCGGAGCCACACGCCGACAGATCCGCCTGCAGTTCCTCGGCGAGGCGGTGACACTGTCCGGGCTGGGCGGGCTGGCCGGCTCGACCATCGGCGTGCTCGGCGCCACCCTCTACGCGCTGTGGGAGCGCTGGCCGGTCGTGATCCCACTGCCGGTGGTGGCCGCCAGCGTCGCCGGGGCGGTCTGCGTGGGAGCGATTGCGGGGCTGTATCCGGCGATCCGTGCTGCTCTGCTGCCCCCAACCGAGGCGCTGGCGAGCACCTGAGCGGCGCGCAGCTGGCGGATGACCAACCAACCAGGAGGCATCAGTGAGGATCCATCACCTGGCGCGGGCCGCGGCGGCCTGCGCGATCGTCGCGGCGGCCACGGCTGGCTGCGAAGCGAGCGCGGGGCGGACGACGTCCACGCTGGCCGCCGGCCCGGCGGCGAAGCCCGCGACCCAATCTGCGACCGAGCCTGGGACCGTGACGGCTCACCCCGAGCCACACCGCCACTGGCGCAAACCGGCCGCCCCACCGGTACCGCGCACGCGTCCGCGTGAGCAGCTCGATGAGAGCAACAGCCAGTTGAACGCACTCTACGCGCCTTACTACCAGTGCCTCAGCCAACATCAGAGCGCAGCTCTGGTGCGCGAGTACAGAGCACGGCACATCCACACCGAAGCCTGGAAGATGGTCGGCCCCGCGGGTCTGCGCGCGTGCCTGCCCTACAAGCCGCTCCCGCCTTGGCAGTACGACCCGGCGAACCCCAAGGCGCTCGGCTTCGTGGAACAGGTCGTCGCCTGTCTGCATCGTCACGGTGTGCTGTACGCGCAGGTGACCGACAGCAGAAGCAGCTCGGCGATAGGGATCGCGCTCGGCGGCGCGCAGAACGATCAGCGCTCGGTCAGCCTGGGGCTGCAGGACATCCCGATCTGCGACCAGGAGGTGCTGCAGGCGCAAGGCGGCTGAGGCGCATCGCGAGTTGGAATGCCCGCCGTGAGCCCCGGCACGCGGCGGGCGTGAGTGGTGCGAGCATCACGCGCAGGGGCCCCGAGCAAATCTCCAACGCCGCCGGCGTCGTGCGCGCCGCTCAACCAAAGCGGTTTCGCGCAGGCCGTCGGACGCACGCATACAGAGGGCGTGGCTCGTTACCGGCGAGACCCAGGTCCTTGAGCCCCTGCTGGTCGCAAGCACGCTGCGCTTGGGCGGTCAACGCCCGGGTGGCCCGGGACGCTTCTGGTGAGAACGCCGGTAGCCGCCGGTTAGCTGCACGTGGGGCAGATCGTTAGCTGCTCCCGCTCCTGGTCGGTTGCTTCCCGCACCCGTGAGTCGGCGAGATGCATGCACCCCCGGTCCGCGTGCAGGGACCGGTTCGGTACCGTCTCGCGCGCGTCGACCACAAACCACACGCTCCGCCCGAGCGTCTGACCCTGAGGTCGAGCGGGTTTGGTTTCGAGTCCCCTCTGCTCGGCTTCACGCTCGAGCTCTTTGATCTTGCGCTTGGTCACAGAGCCGGCCATGCCGGTCGGGTTCGAGCGCAACCAGTCGCGCTTCGCGTCAAGCTCGGTGAGCAGCTCGTTGTCGGTCATGTCAGTCATCCGCGAATCATCGACGACGGTGCGGTCGCCCGCGGCGGCGGAGTGCCTGGCCGTTTCAAACGCTTTGAGCCAAGCAGCATGCAGCCTCGGCTTGGGTTCGCCTGCAGCCCGCCACAACGCCTGATACGTCGAGGTCAGCCCGTCCCACTCCGTGACCGGTATCGGGCGCAGGCGCCAACCGAGCTGCTCCAGACTGAGATCTGCCTTCGCGGCGTTACACGGCCAACACGCCGTGACCAGATTCCCCTCCTCACCCCAATCGCCGCCACTCGAGCCCGGAACGACATGGTCAACCACAGGGCTTCGCGACAGGATCGCGGGGTGCGTCATCCCGCCCTTCCAAGCGGGATGAAACGGGAAACTCTCCGGGTACAGACCACCGAGCAACTCCATGATCACCGTGGGGATCACGCGCCGCCCGCAATAACGACAGTGAAACCCATCACGCACATACACACGAGCCGCGACGGACCTCGAAAGACTCGGCCGCCGCGGGATCTCGCGGGGCTGGTAAGCGATCCTGGCAAGCACCTCCTCACCCGCAGCGATCCCGTCACACAAAACCGCGTCAACAGCCGCCTGAAGGACCAGCGGGTAATCATCCCCTGCTGGATGCACAGA
>JAKAED010000013.1 GCA_021820105.1 Actinomycetes bacterium
TGAACGAAATAGGAGCGGCCGTCGGCCAAGCGGACCCTGATGGTGATGGTCTGCTTGGCGATCAGCGACCGCGCGGTGCTGTAGAGGCGACCGCTGATGAGCGCAGACTGGCCGTAGGCCAGGCGCAGCGTTGCGTTGGTGTCTGTGTTGTCGGCCGGATGCCCGTACAGGTCCTTGCCGCTCGGCTTGACGCTGTAGAGCAGATGGAGGCCCGCGGCGACCGGGTAGTCCAGCACGGCTGGGCGTCCGTTCTGGAAGCGGGTCCCGTCGAACGTGTTGTCGGCGTTGTCGGTGACGACCACACGCAACGCGTGCTTGCCCGCGGAGATCGGGTTGTTGGCCGGGATGACGGCCTTGGCGATGCCTCCGTGCAGGACGGTTGGGAGCGTGACCCACTTTCCGTGCTGCTCGTACTGGATGGTCGCGCCGTACACGCCCGAGAGGCCGTCAGCAACCTTCGCGACGAGAACATCGGGGTTCTGCGGGTTCTTGACGAACACGCCGCTGGGCGCGACGGTGTCGACGCGCTGGCGCGTGCTGATGGCCGTGCTGACGTTGCCCGCAGCGTCGGTCGCGAAGCAGTTAGCGTCGCCGGTGTCGGTGCTTGGAAGCGTTACCTGGACCGACCAGGTGTGAACGGCGGCCGGGGCCTGCTCGGTGAGCTGACCGTTGGGAAGGATGGGCTGACCGTTGTAGTCGCAGGTCAGCGACTGGATCGGCGCGGCGCCCGACGTGGTCGCCACGTTGATTGAGACGGGCTGCCCCGCGCTGTACCACTGGGTGGGGTCGGGGGCGTCGATGTAGCTGACCTGCGGCGTGGTGTTGTCGACCCATACCTGCTCGTATGTGCGTGCGCCTATGACGCCCGCGTTGGTGGTTGCGTAGCAGGACACGGAGTAGCGCTGGGTGCCACCCACGGTGATAGAGCCGACAGAGCCAGCGGTGACGGTGGTGTCCCCCGCGCCATCCAGGCAGGTGACGCTCGCGATGCCCGAGAGGTCTTGAGCCTCGGAGGCGTCGGCGGTCACGGTGACGGAGCCGTTGTTCCAGGCGGGGCTCGGGGCGGCGCCGGCGAGATGGACGGAGGGGATCTGGTCGTCGATCTGGACCGTGGTGAACTGGGCGGGGCCCTGGGTGCCGTCCCAGGCGGTCGGATAGCACTCGACGACGTGAGCGCCGTTGCCGGTTACGGTGAGGCGCTCCTGGCTGCCGAGCACGGTTGTGGCTGCGGCCTGGTCGACGGAGCAGGACGTTTGATAGATGGGATTGGAGCCGTCCGTGGTGCTGGCGGTCGCGGTGACAGTGTCGGGGTTGGCTGACCACGCGCTCGTACCCGTCTGGCCGGTGAAGGTGATGCTCATCGGGGACGCGCTCTGGGGCGACAGCGTGGTCGCGCCTGCGGCGGCGGGCATGAGGCCCAGGGCCGTCGCTGCGAGGCCTGCGGCGAGCGCGAGGCCTGCGTGCCGGGGTCGTGTTGGGTGTGAACGGTGGTTACGCATCTTGCTGGTTTCTCAGTCCTTTGATGGGTGATTCGTGTCCGTGTGTTGCGGGGCGTTTGATGGAAGCGGGAGGCCTGGGCACGTCGACGGCCCAGGCCTCCCGCCGCCTGTCCGTGGACGCGGCGGCGTGGAGGTTGGGCCGATCGGTCAGTTGGGCTAGTGGAAGCTGACCGTGACCTTCTTGCTGATGGCGCCGTTGAACGGCCAAGGTGTCGGGGTTACGACCTTCACCCAGAAGGTGTAGGTCCGCCCGCGGGCACTGGCCCGCGACGGCTCCTTGATCGTGAAAGCGCCGGTCTTGGTGCTGTGGTAGGTGGCGGCGTAGTCGCCGGTGCCGCGCGCGCCCTTCTCGGTGAAGTAGACGCGCAGGGCGACGCCCGTTGGGGGGATGAACCCGCCGGCGAGCTTGCCCTTGAGGACCAGGGACTTGCCGACCTTCACGGCCTTGGGGGCGCTGAGGCTGACCTGGCCGGTCACGACCTCGGCCCCGGCCGAGCCGGTTGCCGTGTCGATCACGGCGGTGCCCATGTACTCGAAGTCGAGTTCGCGGGACGGCCCGGCTGGGACGTGTTAGACCCAGCGACCGGCGTTGTTGGTCGTGGCGGTGCCGAGCAGCTTGGTGGTGCCGCCGACCTTCTGTGTGATGTCGACCGTGCCACCGGCCACAGGTACGCCAGCGCCGGTTGTCACGAGACCGTCGGCGGTGGACTTCCCGGCGTAGGCGAGCTTGACGGGCTTGTTGACGTTGGCGAGCAGGACCTTGGTGGTCGCCTTGACGGTCGTGTACTGCAGGACCTTTTTGGTGACCCACTTGGGCTTGTGTCCGGCGGCCTTGGCCTTCTCGCGGATCCGGACGGTCTTGTAGACCTTGACCGTCTTGACGACCCACTTGCCGTGGAGCTTGACCCGCACCTTCTTGGTCTTGGGAACCTTGGTGCTGGTTGTGCCCTTGTCGCCCGGGAGCAGCGGGGCGCTGGTGCCGGCGCCGAGCGCGTCGATCATGGTCGCCGAGCTGAGCAGCGGATAGGTGACGTTGGCCGGTGTGCCGTTTTGCCAGTTGGCGATCGGCGGGTTGGTCACGTTGCCTGCGTTGTCGGTGACGATCGCCTGCAGCGTGTAGGAGCCCTTCGTCTCCTGGTCGTCGGTCGGGAGCTCGGCGGTGTAGTCGCCGTCGCCGGTCGTGTTCGAGGTCAGCGGCAGGTTCGTGGGCTTGCCGCCACTGTTGATGAACTGCAGCACGACCTTGCCGATGCCCGAGCCGTTGTTGTCGGTCGCGTACAGCGTGATCTTGCGCGGGTCGCTCTTGTTGGGCTTGACGAAGTAGCCGGTGGGAGCGGAGTCATCCACGTTGACCTGGTAGGAGCCGAGGCTGTGGTTGACGCCTGCGCTGTCGGTTGCGTAGCACTCGAGCGGCGGTTCGGAGATCCCCTGTGCGGGCGGGCCGACGGTGACGGTGATCGACTCGTTGTTGGAGTTGGTCCCGGCCGGATTCGGGTAGGTGATCGTGCCGTCGCCGTTGTCGATTGCGCTGGGGTTCGTGCTGTCGCCCTCGAGCGTCGCGGGCGGCGAGTCGCATGTGATCGACTCCACCGGAGCGCTTCCGGACGGGGTCTGCGCAACGACGGGAACCTGAACGGGCTTTGTGTGCCACTGCTGGCCGCCCGGGATCGGACCAATGCCCGAGGGCGGGATGTCGAGGCCTCCGCCCGTCGTCGGGCAGAACTGGGTGCAGGAGCCGGGGCCGCTGCTGCTCGGTTGCAGGTTGACCTCGGTGGTTGTGACCGTGCCGTTGACTCCGGAGCCCGAGACGGCAAAGCACGAGACGTAGTAGGTCCCTGAGCCGTTGGTGTCCTGGACGGGGATCTCGACCGTATACGCGTTGTTGGCGTCGGTTGGGCGCTCGAAGGCGGAGCCGTCGAGCGTGTAGTCGTAGTAGGGCACCTGAGCGCCCGTGACCGGGTTGGTGTAGGTGGAGTTCGGCTGCCCGAACGACGGGTCGTTGACTCCGCAGACGATCGCGTTGATGTCCGAGAGATCGTTTCCTACGCCCTGGGCGGTAGCCGTGAGCGTCGCCTCGTCCTGATACCAGGTGGCGGCGTTGTAGGTGTACGGGTCGGGGTTGGTGACCGTCTCCCCCTGGTTGACGATGCCCCAGCCAATGCTCGCGGGGCTGACGTTGTCGATGTTGACGGTGTAGTTGTACTTCGTCTGGTTCGAGGTGAACGGATACTGCTGTGGACCGCCGGAAGAATCTGGTCCGCTGGCGTTGCCGCGATAGGTCGAGTTGTCGAGGCCGTAGCAGTCGACGAGGTGAATGCCGGTTACGGCATCGCTTGCGTTAGTCGCCTGCGGCACGTCCAGTGTTGCAGCGGCACCGCCGCGCCCCACGGGAGTTCCATCTCCGTAGGGCCATGAGACGTTGCCGCCGGAGCCCGGTTCGGTCTGGTTGGTGTCCGTGCAGTACTCGCCGTAGACGCCGGAATACGAGGAGTCGAGCTCGTTGGCTTGCGCGTTGACCTGAGTGGCCGTGTCCGAGTACTGGACGCCAATTGTTGCGTTGTGGTGGTTCAGCCTGAACTCGGCGGGCCCGGCGCCCGCGAGGTGGCCTGTCGCCGGTATGGGGTCGGCCGCCGTAGCTGGGACCTTCGATGTCAGCGGGGCGAGGCCGAACTCGCGTTGTGGTAGGCCGGTGCGCGCGGCGAGGGCGGCGGGCGTCATGTCTGCCGATGCCGAGGAGCCTCCCTGGGTCCCGCCGGTTTGACCGGCGGGCTGGGAGTAGGCCACCGTGGGCGTTTGCTGGTCGATGTTCATGTAGTACGTCGTCGGATCTGACGTCGTACCGGCAGCGTTGGTCTCGGTGCAGACGACCTGGTCGTTGCCGTTGTTGGCGGGCGCTTGGGTGGCCGGCTGGTTGTCGGCCTGTGGCGTGTAGTGCGTGTCGCCGATAGTGATGCTGTTGGTGGCCGCCTCGGTCGGGTTGGCTCCGTTGATGATGCTGGCGGTGGTGTCGCTGGTCTGTTCGCCGGACGCGTCGCCTCCTGGGACGCAGGTGGTCTGAGTGATCGGGTCGACTTGACTGGTGTTGGTGAGGTCGGCGGTAGCGGGCCAGTTGGAGGCGGTGGAGTCGTTGCTGACTGCCTCCGCAGGCTGATATGCGAGCGTGAGTGGATCGCCCGACCACTGCGCAGCGCTCTGGCTCGCGGTGCTGGCGTAGCCAGTCGCCGGATTACCGCCGGTAGCGTCGAGGACCGAGTTGGTGTCTGCGCGGGTGGCGTCGGCTGCCGCCTGCTGCAGGTCTGCGGGTGTCGTGTTGTCGACCTCGATGTTCTGCGTGGCAAGGGTGCTGGTTACGCCAGCGCCGTTGGTGACGGAGCAGTCGAGCTGGTAGTGGCCGTTGGCGGTGAAAGGGATCTGCCATTCGACGTACTTGCTGTCTGCGTCGATGGCGGGCGTCGCCGCCGCGTTGCCGATCGCACTGCTGCCGGTCGCCGCGTTGTAGCTGACGAAAGTGGAGCCGCCGGGCGTTGTCGGGTCAGACAGGTCCGTCACGGTGCAGTCCGGCATCCCGTAGGTGTTGCCGGCGATCGTGGCCTTGGACACCTGCTCCCCGGCGAAGGTGTTGTCCAGGGCGGCTTGCGTGCTGACGCCGCTAGTGATCGCGGATCCGCTTGTCGACCACTGGTCGATCGTTCCGGTCCCGGAGGTGGTGCCGGTGATGCCGGATACTCCAGCGGTGCCGTAGACGTCGACGGTCTCGGGCGTCCCGTCGGTTGCGGGGTCGACCCACGCACCGATCAGACCGTTTGCGTGCGTGGCGGGGCTGTCGTTGTCCACGGAGACGGCCGGTGTCGAGGTGTCGATCAGGATGTTCTGGGCCGTGCCTTCGGTACCGACCGAACTGCCGATGGTGGACCCGTCTGCACCGGCGACGCCGGCGCCCGTGGTGGCATAGCAGCTGATCGCGTCGTCGCCCTGGCTGGTCTCCTGCACAGTGGCGGTGTCGCCGCTGAAGGTCTGGCCACCGGCCGGGAGTCCGGCACCCTGGCAGGTGATGGAAGCGATACCGGAGTAGTCCGTCGTCTCGCGAGCGTCCACGGTGTAGGACTGAGGCGTGTTAGACGTCCACTGGCCGGTGCCGCCGGTGATGACCACGGTTGGCACCTGGTTGTCGACCTGGAAGGTTGTGGAGGTCGAGCTCGGAGTCCCGCTGCCCGCGACATTGCCGGGGTTGGCAGCGTCGGCGGTCGCTGTGTAGGTCCCGGAGGCGAGTCCGTTTAGGTTGAGACCGCTCGTACTGGCACTGGCGGTCTGGGGGCAGCCCGCGGGAGTGGAGCCGCTCGGTGCGGCATAGGTACCGGTGGCCGAATCCCAGCCGGAAGGCTTGGTGCCCATGCTGTTGCCGGTAGAGGCGACGGTTCCGCTTGGGCCGCTGATGGTGATCTGAAGGTTGCAGACGCCACCGGAGTCCTCGGCGGAAGCTGAGCTGCCGATGGTGCCGGAATCGTTAGAGGAGCTGAGCCACTGGCCTGACGTGTAACCGGATGGCAGGCCGCTCAGGTTGACGGCGCTTAGAACCGGGTTGGTCTGCGGATCATCGACCTGGACGCTGGCGGTGTCCATCGAGATCCCGCTCGAGCCTGTGTCGCAGTTGCCACCGTCAGCGCTGTCACCACAGGCGCGCTGCTGGGCGCCGATACCGATCCCGAGGAAGTTGTGGCCTGCCAGGTTGTAGGAGGTCGGCTGCTCGACGACGTTGCAGGATCCGGTGCCGGCGTGGTCGGCGGTAACGACCTGGGTCTTGTTGTCGCCGTAACCCCAGCAGTCGGCGGTCTGCCCGGCTGTGTTGTTGGGGATCGATTGACCGATTGCGAGGTTGCGCGGGTCGTCTGAGGCGAGCATCCCGCTGCCGGTGTCGCCCATCATCCCCGAGCCGTACCCGTTGGTGGCGCTCGAGGCGACGAGCCCAGCGTTGAACTGGGAGACGGTCGTCTGTCCGGTCGGGCCGTTGGGTGCGTAGAACTCCCAGTAGGCGTCGCCGCCGGCGGGGCCCGCGCCCTGGTTGTTCCATCTGACGCCAGACCCGACACCGTCGTTGGCGTTGTTGAGGCCTTCATAGACGCACTGATCGTTGTTGAAGGCGATGTTGGTGCCGTTCTGGAACCACTGCCATGTGAGGCCCCCGTTCTGGCAGGCCTCATCCGTGTAGTAGCTGTCCGCCTGCGCGGCGTGCGGGAGCATGGCGAACAGGAGCGCAGCGAGGGCGAGGGCCAGTAGCGCCATGCGCTTGGGATGCTGAGCGAGAGAGCCCAGCCGGGTCGAAGAGTGGGTCATGATCGGGTCTGGGCCTCCTGCCCCAGTCGGGGAATCGGTGTGGTCGGGAAGGGCAGCCATGAGCCGCCCGGCGATGCTTCTGTGGGTCATGGCGTTCCTTGCCTTTGGGTTCACGGTGCTGAAGGGGTCTGGTACGAGGGGTTCGTGACCTGCCCGCCAGATGGGGAGCTCGGCGAGCTGACCGTCGTTTTCGCGGGAGGCGTCGAGGTGGTGGTCGCAGGTGCCGGTGTCGCTGTTGTCGCGGGGGGTGCCGTGACGGGGGTCGGTGCGACCGCGGGCGTGGTCACGGGCGGAGCGGGCGTCGTGATCGTGGAGCGTGTGGTGGTGGTGGCGACGTGGGCGTGCCGACGCGCGCGGTGATGCTTGCGCTTGGTCCTGGGCTTGTGCTTGACCGGGCGGTGGCGGGGGGCGTTCGTCGTACGGGTCGCCGTCGTGGCGGTTGTGATCGGTGCCAGGGTCGAGCTGGGAGCCGGCTTGTAGGCGGCGGAGGTGGTCGTGACCACCGGTTGCTGATGGTGCTTGCTTGTGTGCTGCGTGACGACAACGGCACTTGCGCCGCCCGCGGTGACGACGGCGGCGACGGCGACGACGGCAGCCTTGGTGCTGATAGCCCCGGCGACCCCTGAGACCTGGGTTCCGGTCGCGGTCTTGCCGCCGAGCTGAGCGGCGGGCCGGACCAGGCGACGCACTGATCGAGCAGGATGAAGCGCGTGATGGGCCGAGTGGCGCAGGAAGCCGAGCAGGCCGGCGGGGGCGGCGGCGGCGGGAAGGAACGGGGCGAGAACGCGGCGCGTGTGCTCCTGGGCGGTGCGCTTGGCGGCCTTGCACTTGGGGCAGGTGATCCAGTGGGCCTGGAGAGCTAGTGACACCTCGCCGGTGCTGTAGTAGGCGTTCATGTGCTTGCGAAGCCGCCAGCAGCGGAACTCCGGGTCCTGCGCAACCTTGCGCTCAAGGATCCGGATCTCTTCGTAGGCCTTCTTGGCGACCTTCTGGACGTAGCTGAGTTCGAGACCCATCTCGGACGCGACGGCGTGCGGGCCCTCCTTCTCCAGAAGCAGGCGGGCGGCGATCTGTCCGTCGTCGCCGGTGAACTTGAGCCAGACGATCTCGGCGATTTCGGCGACGCGTTCGTCGACGGTTTCGCGGCCGACGAGCGAGCCGACGACGGAGTCGTCGTCGTCGGAGAGGATGTCGCCGAGGACATCGACGTCGGTGAGGTCGCCGAAGTGAACGTCGCTGGAGCGACGGAGGCGCAGCCGTTCGATGAGGCGATTGCGCATCCCGACATACATCCAGGTGGCGGGATTCTCGATCTCGGCGACCTGCTCGGCGGACATGCGCGTGAGGCGCTCGAGCATGTCGCTGTGGGAATCCTCGATTTCGTCGGAACTGACGCTCCTGAACTGGCGCTGCAGCGAGGTGATCAACCGTTCGCGATCAGCGGGATCCATGAACCGCTCGTAGGGGCTCGTGGGATCGAAGATGCTCATCGCGGCCTCTCCCCCACCCGCACGCAGGTCTCGCGGCGTGCTCGACTACGGCGAGCGACCGGCGGCGCTGGCGCTAGGTCGTGGTCGTGCTCCTCTTCGTGACCCTGTGCGACTAGTGCGGCCGCGAGCAGCCCGGCCGAGCGAGGCGTCCCGGCGGGCAGCACGGGCAGTCCCTCGGAGGCGATGGCGACGAGATACTCCGCCAGCGCGGGACGGCGGGCTGGCGGGATCACGGAGAAGACGTCGGCGTGCTGCACCAGGGTCGCCTCAGCGAGCGCGGCGAAAGGCTGCGGGAGCGGAGGTAGGCGTCGTGATGGGACGCGCAGAGCCTCAACTCGCCTGCGGGGGCGCAATCACAGTTCGGGCGTTGGCAGACCGACATACACCCGTAGGACGAGGTTCGCCTGCCATGTGGCGGAGAAATGAGAAAAAAAATTGTCGGGGCCGCCGTTGCTAACACCGCAACGCCTTTCAGTCATGGTTCTCAACCCCTGGCGTCGCTTCCGGCGAAAGCCCGTTCCGATCCGTCGGGGGCAGGTGGCGAACTGCTGAGCCACCTCATTGGATCTCGCGCGAAAACAGGTTTCGCATTAGTGCGATCTGCCACGAGGCAGCGGTCGCAGGTAGGCGTCGTAACAAGCGGGCAGCCCCGCGAATAACGGTTTTTCGGTCCCTTACGCCGGACGGAGGAGTTCTGCAGGCAGCCTGTCTAAATTTTGAAAACATCCTCCAAACGTCCAGGGACAACGCACTCGACTTACTCAAGAGCGTTGTCCAACCGGGGGTCGGCCGGGGTTCGCTCGGCTGCTCGATGGTCTAAACCAAAGCGTTGGGGGTTATGTCAACGCGGGGTAGGTCGCGGCAGAGCCGGGCTGCAAAAAAAAGGGCCCGCACGAGGCGGGCCCTTCAGCCGTTAGGAACTACCAGGAGGGCTCGCCTCGCCCGAGCTAAGCCCAGGCGAGGCGAGGTACTGCTCAGCAGATGATGCTGATGGCGAAGGGCTCATCGACCGCGTCGATCTGCCCGGGGGTCGTGGTGTCGAAGGTTCCGAGGTACATGACCGCGTGCACAACACCTAGACCGCTAATGACCCCGAGTGAGGTCGTGTCTCGAATCGAGCTAGTCAGCGCGATAACGGAGCTGTCGTGGGAGCTCTCCCCCGGGTAAGCGCCCTCAGGTGTGACGCTGATGTCGACCGGGAAGGCGTTACCCGACGCTGGCGTGTCAGCCGCGGGGCATCCCGTGATAGTGAGGGAGTACGTTCCGACGCCGGAGTAGGAGAACCCGACGCCTGAGCCCGGAACGCCACCGTGAGCGAGCACGGGTGCGGTGCAGGAACCTCCTGCGGCGCACACACCTGGGTCGATCACCGCCCACGCGTCCGCGGTGCCGTTGGCACCTGCCGCGGCGACCTCGGTCCAGTCGGACGGGTCGACGTCCGGGGTGTTCTGGTTGTCAGCCGGGCCGCTTACGAACGTGTTGACGTACTTGCAGGCGCTACCGGTGAACACGTAGGTAGAACCGTTGAAGTCGATCGACGTCGCCGGCGTGCCCGCTGTGGTGCCGCTCGAGGCGACATACGGGCAGGCGTGCACCGACGAGTTGGTGTTGTTGTTCATGATCGTCGGCGCGGTCCACGGTGTCGCTCCAGCAGCGCCGTTAGAACCGTTGGTCCCGTTGGTGCCGTTGGTGCCGTTCGTGCCGGGGTCGCCCTTCGGGCCCTGCGGGATCGCGAAGTTGAGCTTCGCGGCCGAGGACGTGCCGACGTTGGTGACCGAGGCGTTCGAGCCAGGAGCACCAGTGGTGACCGAGCCGACGCTCACGGAGGCCGCGGCGCCGTTGGCTCCGTTGGTGCCGTTGACGCCGTTGGTGCCGTTGGTGCCATGCGCACCGGCCGGGCCGCGCACGTTCCACTTCACGGCGGCGTAGCCCTTGGGGCACCTGGCCTCGTCGTACATCTGGTGCGTCCGCTTGTTGACGCACGCGCTGATGGTGTTGACCGAGGCGACCGTAACGGTCCTAGTGTTTGCCGTTCCGGCTACCGCGTAGCTCGCCGCGCCCACAAGCACGAGCGCTACGGCGAAGATGAATATTTGGGGAAGCTTGCGCATCGTGGTGGGTGTCCTTTCCAGTGGAGTTCCTAGTCGGCTGTGACTTGAACTGGTCCCTCGTTTGTTATCGGCAGCCCCTCCGGATGCGCCAGAAGGTCATTGCCGAGGCGGCCCCTTGGCCGCTGTGCTGCGCCCCAATGCGGGCCGAAGGCCTGCACAATGGCGCAAAGCACCAGCGGACAAGGTAGTCGCCCCTCCCCCATCCTCCCATCGCCTTCGGCAAAAGACCTAGCCTGCGACCCGCCTACCGAAGATGTTCCGCGCGGAACAGTGATTAGGCTTCGAGCTGTGCCAGCAGCCGCAAACACGGGAGCCTCAGCGCCGCTCGAGCAGGCGCGGCTGTTTCGCCGACAGGAGGCCGGCGGCGCTACACAGGGCCAGATCGCACGGCGAGCGGGTGTCACCCGCACCTTCGTCTGCAAGCGGCTGAAGCTGCTGCGTCTTCCCTCCGACGTGCAGCGCCTGGCCGAGGAGGAGGGCTTGTCGTTCACCGTGCTGTACCTGCTGGCGGAACTGCCAGACGCTAGCTCCCAGAGACGTATCGCCCGCCAGTTGGTCAAGCACCGTTGGTCCACACGAAAGCTTGAGGCTGTGGTCGCACGGGAGGTCGGGCGTACTCCCCCACCTCGCCGGCGGACATATCGCGGCGGGCATCCAGACGCGGTAGCGCTCGCCGAGGCTCTCGCCGAAAGCGTGGCGGTCGCGCTTGGACGACACGTTGAGGTCAAAGCCGCCGGTCGCGGTCGCTTTGAGTTCCGAGTCTGGGCAACCGACGCTGCGGATGCCATCGCCACGGCGATCGCGATGGGCGCCCAACCAGAAACGTCAGCGCTCTAGGTCGGTGGGTGGGTGGTGCTGGGGCGGTGCTAGGGTGCCGCCCGCCTGGGGCCCGGTTGGGCGATGGTCGGGCCGTGGGGCACGCGAGGCTGTCGGGGGCTGGTGTTAGGTTGCGGGGGCGCGGAAGGAATCCGCGTGGTCCTAGCGAACCTATTGCGAGGTCAGTGCGTGAACGGAGGCTATGTATGAGCGAGGGAAGGGTGCTCGCGGTCGCGAACCAGAAGGGCGGAGTCGGAAAGTCCACTGTTGCCGCCAACCTGGCGGCCGCATACGGGGCGATGGGGCAGAAGGTCCTCTTCGTCGATATCGACCCGCAGACGGACGGCACGAACATGTTCGGGGTGGCCAGCAGCGGAGCGCAGACGATCATCCACCTGCTGACGAACACTCCGTTCGCGGAGTGTGTGCAGCGCGAAGTGGTCCCGGGCGTGGACCTGATCCCTGGAAGCACGGAGATGAAGGATCTCGAGCAGGTGCTGGTGACCAAGAGTTTTCGCGAGACCTATCTGGCCAAGGCGCTGCAGGAAGATGCCCCGAGCTACGACCTGCTGATCGTGGACTGCCCGCCCAACCTTGGGGTTCTGACGGTCAACGCCCTGTGCGCGGCTCAGGAGGTGCTCATCGTCATCAGCATGACGGACCGCAACGCCTACAAAGGGACGATGGCGCTTGTCGGCACGGTCGGCGAGCTGCAGCAGAGCGGGGTGAACGTACGCGTGAGCGGGATCGTTCGCAACAACGTCGACAAGCGCCCCGCGGAGCAGCAGAGAAAGCTCTACAAGGCGCTGAACAAGCAGCTCCTGGCGGACCCGACGCTGCCTGTGCTGGAAACCGAGATCCCGATGACAGCGGCGTTCCAGAACAGCGCAGCGGAAGGGTATCCGCTGATTGTGCGCCGCCCGGATCACAAGGGCGCTGCGGCGATCCGGCAGGTTGCTGAGGAGCTGCAGGTAGCGGAGGTGGCCCGTGCCTGACCTGGACCTAAGCCTCGATGACATCAGAAGCAGCGGAGTCCTCTCGGGCTTGCGGAACGCCCCGCCCCCACAACTGGGGGAGGCGTCAGAACAAGCCGAGCCCGCGGGCACCGAGGAGACGCCGGCCGCCGCAGCTGAGGTAGCCGACGCAGCCGCCGCGACGACCGTACGGGAGGCGCCGCGCAGGCGTCCCAGCCCGCGCACGCATGCGGCACGCTCGCGGCCGCCCGAACCCACGCCAGTGCCACAGGTCAGTGGTCGAAGCCACGAGGTCCTTGAGCGCTCCACACGGCAGACGTCGATCGCTCTGGATCCCGAGCTGCTGGGGAGCCTTGACTCCTACCGGCGTGCGCTGGGGGAGAGTCTGAATGCGGTTCTTGTCGCGGTGCTGCGGGTTGGCCTGCCGACCGGTGACGAGGACGCTGTTGACGCGATGCTCACTGAGAAATACGAGCACCAGGTGAGGCGTGTGGAGCAGAACGTGCGGCTTCCGCTTCCGCTGCTCGATCGGGTTGATGAGCTCGTCGCGCCCGCCCGCGCACAGGACCGGTCACTGAGTCGGGCGCACCTCGTAAACGCCGCGCTGAGGGCCGGAATGCCCGAGAGCGTGGACGAGGCGCGGAAACTCATGGCCAACCACCTGAAAGCCAGGATCAGCGCCTCCAGAAACGGTCTATGAGCCTTCTGGGTGTTCCGCGCGGAACACCCAGAATCGCCTTTGAACCCGGGTGATCGCGACACCCGTATGGCGGTTTCCGCACAGGAAGCTGTCCAGGGCTGCCGGGAACATGTACGGCGTGAAAAACGGAAGTTTCACGCTGCGCGGCTGGCAGGGCGAGGCGCTCGAACGACTCGGACACTGGCAGGCCGGATCGTTTCTGATCTCGGCCACACCCGGCGCTGGGAAGACGCGGCCGGCGCTGTTGTTTGCCCGCCGTGAGTTCATGGCTCGCCGGCTGTCGGGCTTGGTGGTGGTGGCGCCGACTGCGCCGCTCACCCGGCAGTGGGCCCGTGCCGCGCACGAGGTGGGACTGAGCCTGCTGCCGGACGCCGAGGGTCCGACACCGCCACGCGGCTTCCACGGTGTTGTCGTGACCTACGCCCGGGTCGCACGCGACCCGCTGACGTGGGCCCGGATCGGCGCGGACACGCTCGTTGTGGCAGACGAGGCTCACCACCTCGGCGAGGAGCTGACCTGGGGACAGGGCTTCAACCAGGCGTTCCGCAACGCCCGGCGCTGGCTGCTGCTCTCGGGAACGCCGTTTCGCTCGGACCAGACAAGCATCCCCGGCGTCCGCTACTCGGACGCTGGCGTGGCGATCCCCGACGTCAGCTACTCCTACGCGGACGCTGTCAGCGACGGCGTGTGTCGCCCCATGATTTTCGTGCCCTTCGACGGTCAGTTCGCCTGGCGCACAGACGGGGTGGAGCGGTCCGCGACCTTCGCGGACGACCTGCCCAAACAGCAGCATGGCCACCGGTACCGAACGGCATTGGCACCAGAGCTCGAGGACGGGCTCCCGCGCATCCTGGCGGAGGCCCACGCGCGGCTGGGGGCTGTGCGCGAGCAGCACCCAGGAGCGGGGGCCCTTGCTGTCACGACCGACTCTGAGCACGCGCACGCCGTGGCGGCGGTGATCGCACGGCTCTCTGGCCAACGGCCGGTGGTGGTGCTGCACACCGACCCGGACGCACACGCGCGCCTGCGAGCATTCAGGGAGTCGACGGAGCCTTGGATCGTGGCGGTGAACATGGTCAGCGAGGGCGTAGACATTCCGCGTCTGCGGGTGGGGGTGTACGCGACGCCGGCGAAGACGGCGATGATCTTCAGGCAGATCGTCGGCCGGTTCGTGCGGGTCACACCGGGCATGCCGGTCGAGGCCTCATGGCTGTTCATGCCCGCAGACCCGACGCTGCGCGACCACGCGGCGCGGATCGAGGCGGAGGTTGCGGGCATCCGCAAGAAGAAGGAGGCGAGCGCGGAGTGGGAGGGCCTCCCGTTCGGGGAGACCGAGCCGTCGGTGAGCGTGTACGAGCCGTTGGCCGCCGAGGTCCACGCCCAAGCGGCGCACGAGACGGCCGCGACACCACCGGCCACGGTTACGCATGCACCGGCCGCGCCCAGCTCTGTGAGCGGACAGGAGCAGGCGTGGGCGGCGTTCGAGCGCCGAAGCTGGCTGGAGGCCGAGGTCAAACGCCTGGCGGCGATCGTCGGCGAGATGCAGTGTCATGCACGGCGGGCGGTGCTTGCCTGGGCCCGGCGTGAAGCCGACGTCGCGGACGGCGAGCCGACAATGGAGCAGCTTGAGGTAATGGTGGAGCTGCTGCTGCGCCGCATAGCAC
The DNA here is from genome assembly GCA_021820105.1 of Actinomycetes bacterium. GTDB lineage: Bacteria > Actinomycetota > Thermoleophilia > Solirubrobacterales > Solirubrobacteraceae > Palsa-465. The sequence continues at coordinate 14,586 of JAKAED010000013.1, forward strand.
CCGTTGCCGTGGAGATCCGCTAGCCGCGCGCGAGGGGTCTAAGCCCGCTTCACTGATCGCTCGGCTGGAGGCTCTCAAGGCGCGCCAGCAGCAGGTCGGTGAACGCGCGGCCGCCATCGAACAGGCCGTGCTCGCGCGCGATCGTGTAGTTGCGCAGCGCGTACAGCGATGGGTCGCCGGGGAGGAACACGGGTCCAGGCAAGGGCTCATCGGGCGGTGGGGGAAGCTGACCGGCGGCTTTGAGGGCCTGGTAGTAGGCGCCGTCGTGCTCGGGGGGTAGGGGCAGGCCGAGGCGCAGGTAGACCGGTCGCCACTGTGCGCGAGCGCGGGCGGCCCGCCTGCGCCCATCCAGGTCCTCGGGGCTCTCGGGCCGGTACATGGGCGACATCACGAACCGGCCGTAGGCGTCAAGGACGGGGAGACCGTCGATGTCGGTCAGGATCTCCGCCGGCAGGTTCGCTAGCTGCCACATGAACGCGAGGTCGGGGTCGGTGACGTAGTCGGGGGTGCCCGCGGGCGGGAGCGCCCCGGCCCGGTATGTGAGGCGCCGTGGCACGGCGCGGTGATGGTCGCCTCGACGCTGGCGGCGGGCGGCGCGGGCGGCTCGAGCTGCGCGGCCGTCCGAGGCCCGGTTGGCGTTGCGGGCCCGCCGTGCTTCCTGCGCGAGCCGCCGAATGCCGTCCATGAGCAGTCGCAGCGCCCCGACTGGATAGCCGGGGTCGATGGCGGGAAGCTGGCCGCGGCGGCGATCCTCGGCGATGCGTGCGAGCGCCTCGACGGCGGTGGCGGGCCAACCGTTGCGCCCGGCGAGATGGGCCAAGTAGCTGGTCTCGGCGGCGGTCACCTTGGCGCGATCGCTATCGGTGAGCTCGGGCCCGGCACCATAGAGGTCGCGGGCGTCGGCGTCATCGGCCCCCCAGCGATGGGTGAGCCAGAAGCAGCGCAGGTCGCGTTCGGTGGCGGCGGTGAGCAGACGCCCCTCCAACACGCGTTCTGCGGCCTGCTGCGCGGCGCGGCCGCGCTCACCGATCAAAGAAGGCACCTGTCTACCGGCGGTGAGGGCGCTGTAGCGCTCCAGGGCGTGATGCCACGCGGGATCGCGCCTGCGGGCACGGTGGCGGTGACCTGGGTGAGGCGGAAGGTCGCGAGAGCGTGCGAAGGCCCATGCGTTGATAGCCGCGTCGTATGCGCCGGCGTCGAACGTCCCATCGGGATGATCGAACGGGCCGCGGTCATCGCTTTCGCCTATGGGCGCGGGAAGCACGTTGTCGAGAAGCCGCTCGTAGATCCGCAGCGCCTCCTGGTAGCCGCGATCCTGGGCTGGCCCCGTGACCAATGGTTTGCCGGGGTGGGGGGGAGATGACTGCCGACCTGACATGGCCCAACGAAGCACGGCCTGGTTGTAGGCCTCCAGATCAAACGCGAGCTCGCTGGTCCAGTACGTAAACCCGCTCAGAATCTCGCCGTGGCTCCTGTTCGCTTGCCGTTGCGCTTCAAGGGCCGCCCCCGTCGGCGGCTGCTGGGGCGAAGAGGCGTGCTGCGCGGCCGCGCTTTTATCGATGCTGCCGTTTATCGGGCTGGAGGGCGGCTTTGGCGCGGCTGTTTTGGCTTGATGGTCTTCTTGAGTGAGTCGCGTGCGCGTGCGCCTGTTAGTAGTAGTTGTCGTTAAGTCGTTGTGGTCTTGACCACTCCCGAAGGGTGGAGCCAAAACGGTTTTAGATGAGGCACGATCGCGCAGGCGGTGGGCCTTCGCCCGACCACGCGCGATCGCCTTCAGTGCCCGCACGGTCTTGCTCTGGGGCCTCGCGCGCATCCAGAAGTCGGGCACCGCGAAGCGTGCGCCCGTGTCCAGGTCCTGGCCGTAGCGACAGACCCAGCGCTGCATCTGCTCAAAGCAGCGCTCGAGCAGGTCGTCGTCGAACTGCAGCAGCGACGGGGCCGGCTGTATCCAGTAGCGCGTGTAGAGCGGCAGCGCGGTCTCGGACTGGTCGGTGATGACCTCGTAGGAGAGCCATCCGGCGTCCTCCATCCAGGCTCGCCACCGCCTGAAGCTGGTGATGTGCTGGTCGCGGCGGTTCTGCGCCCGCTCGTCGGCGTCGATGCCCTCCGGGGTGGCCCAGGCAGGCTTCATGTGCCCGAGCATGGCGATGAGCTGCGCCTCTGTGAGGTCGCAGTAGTTGCCGCCTTGGGTGGCGGCTACGCGTCTGATCGCCTCGAACGTGCACAGCATGTTCTTGAACGCACCGACGTGGAAGAGCTTGGCCGGGTCGAGCTCTCCCAGGTCAACACGCCGCTGGCGGATGATCGTGAGGCTGGCAAGCCGCTGAAGAACGTCTCCGGGGTCGGGCGGTTGGAGCTTGGCGGGCTTGGCGGGGGCCTGGCCGAACCGGCGGCGGCGTTTGAGACCGCGACGAAGCGCAGCGTCGAAACTGACTGGTTCGGGCTGCTTATGGTCCGAGCGCATCGCCGAACGCGCGCTCTGGCCGAAGCCCGGAAGCTGCTGCTGTGTTTTGCCGACAGGCATCGCCAACACCCAGCGCAGAGCGGGGTGAGACAACGCGAAAACTGGATGCTCGCGATGCCGGCGCGAGGGGCGCGCGACCGGGAGCAGCAGGAGTCAGAGGACCAGCGGGCGAAGACTCGACCGGTTGCGAAACAGGTGCAAACCGGCTATCTTTCGCGTCGAGTAAAGGGGACTCTGACTTGTTCGCCCCAGGCGGGCTATGGGATCGGAGCCCAAGCGGGGAGCCCGGTAGCAGCCGGGCTCTCAGCCTTTAAGGGCGCGCTCAAACGAGCCGTTAGGTCAAGGCCTGCGGGCGGCCTCCGGTGCGGTTTGAGATTTGCCGCAAGTAGCACATATCGCAGGATCTTTATCACGCCTGCGGACGCGCACAAGGGCGCTGAGGGCAACAACGGTGGGATCTCTTCCCGGCTACCGTGGGGGTCCTTCCCGGTGACCGTGGGGGCTCTTCCCGGCACCGTGGGTTTTCTTCCCGGGAGGGCTGCGTGAAGGCTCGACCGTGGGGTTTCTTCCCGGAGACCGTGGGGGTCCTTCCCGGGCGACCGTGGGGTTTGTTCCCGGGTGGGGTCACGAAACGGCGTCTGGGGGAGTCCGGCGAGTCCCCTGGGGCGTCAAATACAGGCTCATGGAGGCTCCGCCGGGGCCAGTTGGCGCTCGCTAGGGTGCTGGCAGCCGCAGCATCGGCTGCAGCGAGCTCACCGTGGGCATTTGCTCCGGGACAGTGGGCATCTTGTCCGGCGACCGTGGGCAGAATCTCCGGCAACCGTGGGCGGAATCTCCGGGGACCGTGGCGATCTTGTCCGGGGCCCCGCATATCGTCCCATCACATGAATGACCGTGAAGACCCCCGGCTCGCCGATGCGGGGCAGCGGAAGCCGATCAGTGACGCACTTTTGCGGCGAGCACTTGAGAAGTTCGGCCGGTGGGAGATGGCCCCGATACCGCCGACGGCCGACGACAAGCTGTGCGCAGCGCAGGCGCGCCAGCATCGGACGCCGCGCACGGAGGAGCCCAGGCGATGAGCGGCCTGTCTGAGGTGCCGCGCTCCATGCCGGGACGGCCGCTGCGCCGCCAGGAGTTCAGCGACTCGCTGTTCGAGCGTGCCCTTGCGCGCTTCGGTGGCTGGCAGATGTCGCTGACACCGGGGCAGCGAGCAAGCGACCTGATCGAGATCCGCGACGCCGGCGGCGTGGTGGTGCACCGCACCGATGGCGCGCCACTCGGTTCCGATGAGGCCGACGTGTTCACCTGGGTGCTCGCCCGCTGGGCGCGCGGGGGCCTTTCAGAGGACGGCGTCCTGAAAACAACGTTGTACGAGATCGTGAAGGCCATGAACGGCGAGCGCCGTCTTGGCGGACGGGACTATGACGCTGTGGCGAAGGCAATCAACAACCTGTATCGCGCCTCCATCACGGTCAGCGACTTCAGCGAGGGCGGGATGCCCCAGAGCGGTGACGCGAGCCCGTCGCTGTTCAGCGACCGGCGGCTCATCGTCCAGATCGATTACGGCGAGCATCTGCGCAAGCTTCGCGCTGGTGAAGATGTCGCCGCCCAATTGGTCGGCGGCATGCGTGACGAGACGCTGGTCATCCATGTGGCCCCTTGGCTGGTGAAGCGCCTGCGTGAAGAGAACCGTCGCGTGTGGATGGACTTCGCGGTTCAGCGAAAGCTCGGGGCAGGTATGGGCAAGCGGCTGTACGTGTACGTGGAGGCCTACCCGGGCTTTGAGCCGGTCCCCGATCGCGAGCACCTCGAGCAGGCGCTGATTGAGCTCACCGACCTGGTGTACGCGGAGCTGGGCGCTCGTTGCAAGGAGCGCTGGGATAACCGCAAAGCGGTCAGGCGCGGGCTTGCCCGGTTGCTGGAGATCGACCCCAACTACGTTGGCGGCGAGGACGGCGAGGACGGCGAAGATGGCAGCGAGCTGTTCGTCGGGCAGGGCGGGAGCCCTGACCTGTTGCGGGTGGTGCGCCGCCGCAGGACCGCCACGCTGCCGCTGGCTGCTTAGGCCACTAGCTGCAGCCGCGCGAGCCGTGCGTGCATCTCATACGGCTTGCCGGGCTCGGCGTCGAAGACGACGGTGGCCTGCAGCCCGTCGGCCTGCTTGACGGCGCCGACCCCGAGGGTGGGGTGGGTGACACGATCGCCGGCGGTTGGCCGGTACCCGTCCTCCGCGGCCGGGACGGCCGGAACGGCGGCGATCACCGCGGGCGGTTGCGGGACCGGCGGCGTCTGGGCGGGCTGGGGGAGAGGCCTCGGGGCCGCGGGCGGTTCGAGGACAGCAGGCAGCGAGTCGGGCGTGAAACCCTGCGCGAGGTGCTCGTCACGCACGGCGTGGGTGTGCTGCTCGCGAACCGTCTGGGGGATCTCCAACAGGAAGCGTGATGGTTCGGCGCTGCTCAGCTTGCCGTACAGCATTCGCTGGCGGCAGTGGGTGATGTGAAGGATCCTTTCGGCGCGGGTGATGCCGACATAGCAGAGGCGTCGCTCCTCCTCGATCGCGGCGGGCCCCTCGCGCATCGCGCGGTCATGCGGGAACAGGCCGTCTTCCATGCCGACGAGGATCACCACCGGATACTCGAGTCCTTTGCTGGCGTGCAATGTCATCAGCGTGACCTGGTCGCGCTCCGCTTCGAGGCTGTCGGTGTCGCCGGCCAGCGTGACGGTTTCGAGAAAGCTGCTGAGCGTGCCGCCGTCTGGGTGCCTGGCGTCGTAGCTTGCGGCGACCGTCAGGAGCTGCAGCAGGTTCTCGCGCTTGGCTTGCGCCCGCTCGGCCTCGGATGTCTCGCTTGGGACGAGCCCCGTCCGGTCGTAGAGGCGCTGCAGAAGTTGGGCGACCCCTGGATGCTCTTGGGTGTAGGCGAGCAGGTCGGTGACGAGCTCGACGAACTCGAGCAGGTTGGTGCCACGGGTGCTGCCCAGCGTGCCGGCGACCACGCGCGCGGCCTCCAGCAGTGGGCTGCCGCTTTCAGCGGCCATGACACGGATGCTGTTCAGGGCGGCGTCGCCGAGGCCGCGACGTGGGACGTTGATGATCCGCGACAGCGCCTCGTCGTCTGAGGGGTTGGAAAGCAGTCGCAGGTACGCGATCGCGTCTTTGACTTCCGAGCGGTCGTAGAAGCGAAGCCCGCCGGCGATCTGGTACGGAATGCCGTCGGCGGCGAGGGCTTCCTCGAACGGCTGGGACTGCCCGTTTGTGCGGTACAGGATCGCTACGTCGCGGAGTGCGCCGCCGGCGGCTTGATGCGCGCGGATGATCTCGACAGCTAGAGGTGCCTCGCTGGTGGAGGAGCTGAGCTCGTGAACGTGGATCGGCTCGCCGCCGTCGCGTTCGGTCCAGAGGGTCTTCTCCTTCCGTTGCGTGTTGTTGGCGATCACCGCGTTGGCTGCGTTGAGGATCGTCTGGGTCGAGCGGTAGTTCTGCTCGAGCTTGATGACGGTCGCGTCCGGGAAGTCGCTCTCGAAGTTCAGGATGTTGCGGATGTCGGCCATGCGGAACGCGTACACGCTCTGGTCGGCGTCGCCGACGGCGGTGAGGTTGCGGTCGTGACCAACCAGCAGCTTTAGAAGCTGGTACTGGGCCTGGTTGGTGTCCTGGTACTCGTCGACAAGGATGTGGGCGAAGCGCTGCCGGTAGTGCTCGCGCACGTCATGGTGTTCGGCGAGCAGCCGGTGGGTGGCGAGCAGTAGATCGTCAAAGTCGAGCGCGTTTGCGCTCCGCAGTTCCGCCTCGTAGCCGCGCCACACCTCGTAGGTGGCCCGTATCTGTGTGCCGTGGCGTTCATCGAGGTCCTCGGCAAGCTTGGCCTCAAGCCAGAGGTCTGGTGTCAGGAGCTGGTTCTTGGCGGCGGAGATCACGGAATGAACCCCGCGCACGCCCCCCTCGGGCTGTTCGCTGCCGTTGTCCTCGGCCTTGCCGACCAGGCGCTTGATGATGCGGCGAGTGTCGCCGGTGTCATAGATCGTGAAGTTCGTGCTGTACCCGAGCGCATGCCCGTCGCGACGGAGGATCCGCGCGCACGCCGCGTGGAAGGTCATCACCCACAGCCCCCGGCCGGACTGGTCTGTCAGTGCGGCGACCCGCTCGCGCATCTCCTCTGCGGCCTTGTTGGTGAAGGTGATCGCGAGGATTTGATACGGCTTGGCGCGACGGGTCGCAAGCAGCCAGCCGATGCGGTGAGTGAGTACCCGTGTCTTGCCTGATCCCGCGCCCGCGAGGATGAGCAGCGGCCCGCCGGGGTGCTGGACTGCTTGACGCTGCGGGTGATTCATGCCTGCAAGCAGGTCGGGAAGCTCAGGCATCGTCTTCGCCCTCGAGCTGGCCTTGTGCTTCATCGTCGCTTCCGTCGTCAGCAGCGGCGAGCACTGCGGTCAGGATCGCGGGCACGTTCAGTTCGTCGTAACCGTGGTAGCCCGGCAGGTAGCCGTGCGCGAAGCGCGGCGCGGCGCAGCGCGCTGCGTACTGGGGCAGGTTGTGGATGAACGCCACGATTTCGGTGGCGTCGCCTGCCGCGAGGGCGGTCCGCATGATGTGGTTTCCGAGGCTGCGAGCGACAAGCGGATCGCTCGTCGGCAGCGGGTCATAGCCGCGTGCGACTGTGGCGGCGAGAACCGAGGTCACTGTGGCGGTGATCTGCTCGCGCGCGACGGGCAGCCCCGGGAAGTAGGGTCCGAAGCCACCGCGAAGCTCAGAGATCAACTCGGCGTAGTGCGCCATCACGAACAGGTCGTCGTCGCTGTGGGCGTACAGACGCCGTGGGTCCACGACGAACGAGTCGTCGTCGGAGACGAGGTCGAGCAGCGAGAGGTGGGCGTAGCCGAGTTCCCTGACCCGCCCGAGGAGCAGAAGTTCCTCCTCGTCGAGGTCCTGGTCACAGAGGCGGTAGGTGGCGGCGAGCAGCGCGTTGATGTTGGTGGGCGTGCATGAGCGGATGTAGTCGACGAGCGGCGCGTCCTGTTCCAGGTCCGCGCCTATCTCGGCGAGCAGCTCGGGGTAGCTGCAGTGCTCCAGGAAGTCCTGCAGGTTGTTGGGTTGCTCGCGCATCAGCAGTCGTAGTCGTAGGTGGACATTTGCCGCACCCGCGGGGTGACCCCAACGTTGAGCCCGAGCTGCTCCTGCGGCTCGGCGGGCGGGGGGCACATCTCGTCGAAGGTGGGTGGGGAGTAGGCGGCGAACAGGCTCATTTGCCCGGCAAGGAGCTGGTTGAGCGCTTCGCTTTGACGTTTGGCTGCGCTCACTTCCGCGCCCCCTGCGGGTGTGCGACAGCGTGGGGGAGGGTGGACGCGACCGCGGCGGCCTGCCCGCCGACGAGTACAGCGAACCCGGCGACTGCCAGGGTGACCACGGCAACGGCGGCGAGCGCGCGTGGGACCCGGGTTGCCAGGGTCACGATCGAGAAGATGGCGGCCATGATCGCCATGCGGGCACCCATCTCGGCGCCGAGCACGGCGATCGCGACGGCGACGGCCAGCAGACAGGAGAGCGGGATCAGCGGCGAGCGGGCGGGCTCAAGGTAGGTGGCCTGCTCGGATCGGAACGGAACGCGCATCACGCTGCCTCCATGAAGCTCGGGGGACCGAAGTCGTCGAGCGGGTCGGTGTGCTTGTCAGGGTCATCAGCCATCGCCCTGAGGACCGGATCCTTGTAGTAGCGGCGCTGGTCAAACAGAGTCGGTGGATAGTTGGTGTGCACGAGAATCCCTTGCTCCTGGCCGATGCGTTGCAGTGCCTGGGCGGTCTGGATCTCAGGGTTGAACGTCTGGTCGCCGGCGAGCTGGCCGACGAGGCGGTTGAGCTCGCCAACGGTCTCACCGTCGGTGTTTGACCCGAGGTACACCTTCGCCTGGGATGAGCCGAGGATTTCGCGGGCCGCCTCGGCGCCGTAGCGGTCCTGGATCTGGGAGACGGAGTGCCAGACGGTGATCAGTCGGCTGTTCGGCAGACAGGCGGACATGATGCGTGTCAGGTCCTGCAGCGGGGCGATCTGGCCCGCCTCGTCGAGCGCGAACATCGCGGAGACCGGGAGTTCCCTGCGCCTGTTGTACTGCTGGCTCAGGAAATACAGCATCTCCGAGAGCATCATCACGATGATGGGAGCGAGCTGTTTCTGGTCGTCGGTGTCGGCGACGATGTAGAGAGTGTTGGCGGGCTCGATACCTCCTGGCTTGCGGCCGAAAACGGCCTGCGGGGTGATGATCCGCCGACCGGTTTCGGCGGCACGCCACGTCTCGGCGGTGGCGCGGGCGGCCGGGTTGCCGTAGACCTTCAGGAAGACGCGTGTGGTGCCGATGAGGCCGTCGAGCTGGCGCTCGTTGTAGTCGAAGGTGCCTTCGAGCTTGGCGAGCGCCGCGGCGCACGCCTGCTGGATCTTCGGTTCGCCGGCGTGACCGCGACCGACCATGTCCAGGATGGCTTTCGCGTCGGTCGGGTCCTTGCGCTCCAGCCAGTCGAACACGTTGAGGATCGAGCCCTTCGGGTGCCATGCGGCGGCGTAGATGAAGGGGGCGAGGAGGTTCTCGGCTTCTTCGTTGAAGTAGTCCTGAGAGCCACCTCCCGACAGCCCGACCGCGCCCGTGAACCATCTGGCGACACGCAGCGCGTGACCCCAGTCCTGGCAGGCGTGAATCGGGTCGTAGAAGTCGGTGTCACCGGTCAGGCTGAACGGGTCCCACTGGAAGACGTCGCCGAGCTCGCGCCGGCGGGTGATCGTGTGGTCGCGAACATCGGTCCGCACAGATGTCGACACGACGGGCCCGGTGTGCTCGAGCAGCGCGGGGATGATGATGCTGGCGGTCTTGCCCGTTCGCGGCGGGGCGATCACGACGGTGTGGGCGTTCTTTTGGATGGCGACCCGGCGGCCCTGGTGGGTGCCGATGACGATCTGGTCGGGCTGGCGGCGGTCGACGAGCAGCGGCGCGATCGTGTGCGTGCGCCCGTATGTCCGTGGCGAGATGCCCTTCAGCTGCCACCAGCGACGGTCCGCGACCGGGGTACTGGCGATGTTGTCGAGGTAGCGCAGGATCCCGGTCGCAACAGCGACCTCGGTGGCCACCAGCAGGAAGAACGAGAGCCACCAGCGAGCGTGCTCGAGCGAAGCCTGCCTGATGTCGGCGGGCCAGTGGCGGGTCACGTTGTGGATGCTGATGAGCGTCCCGACGGCGACGATGATCGCCTTGCCGTAGTTGAGGTGGGGCCAGTGGCCGGTGATCGCCCAGGTGGCGAGGACTGGGCCCGCCCAGATGGTGAGGGCAAGCGAAGCGAAGAACGCGATGGCGAGCAGGACGATCGCGACACGCTTCTCAGCCTTGATGTATTTGCGGTTCTGGTTCATATCTGTCTACATCCCGAAGCCGAGCTCGGCCTTGACGATCGGGCCGGCAGCCTGGGCAAGCCCGACCTCGGCGCGGAACTGCGTGACCTTGTCGGCCAGCATGGTTTGGTCGGGGCGGATGCCCGGGTCGGCGTCGTCGGTGATGCCGTAGCGCAAGCGATTGGCGGCCAGGTCGCTGGCAAGCGACTGCCAGCGGGCCGCACCGGTCTCCGGACGCGGCCCGAGCGTGCGGTCCAGCCACTCGGGCTGGCGGCCTATCTCCTCCTCGATCGCGTTGCGCTGAAGCTGTGCAGTCCTGCCGAGCAGGTCGTTGCGCACCTCCACTAGGTCGCGCGCCCGCTTGGCCAGAGCGTCGGCATCCGGCCCGATCTGCTCTCGTAGGCGAGCCTGCTTCTGGGAGCTGGCTTCGAGCGCCTCGGCGATCGGCTTTTGCGCATCCCACTGGGCCCGCTGACGCACACGCCAAAACGGGGGTCTCCGTGCGGGGTCGTAGCCAGGGGATAGGGAGGACGCGGTGCGCGCGTGCTGGTCCTTGAGGCCGGCTAGGTCGAGCGCGAGTTTCATGCGCGGGTCGGCGAGCGCCGCCCCGACCGTGCCCGCCTCCAACCGAGCGGTCATGTACGCGTCGCGAGCGGGCGTGTGTACGTAGTGCTCCTGCGCGGCGACCTGACGGACGGCGAGTTCTTCCTGTGCGAAGTGCGAGATCTCCAGCCAACGGTCCGCTTCAGCGGGCTCGTACTCGCGCTGGGCCACCCAGGTCTGTTCGCTGGCCCACTCGTAGACGCCGTGAAGCTGATCCTCTGACAGACGGTTGGCGATCGACTCATCGAGACCGGCGGCCTTCAGGCCTTCGGCGACCTCCAGGCCGCTGAGGCGCTCAAGATCAGGGCGGGTGTAGATGTCGGCGGCGGGGCTCTCCGTGGAGGGAGGTTCGAGGGTTGGTGCGGCGCGCTGGTTCTCTTCGATCGTGCGCTGGTAGGACTGGGCGATGCGGCCGGCGATCTCTCGCACGTCTGCGCTGTGGTCCTGTCCATCTGGTGCTGGCGCGGGCGAGGTGCCGACCTGTTCGATGCGGGCCTCGAACTCGGTGAGCATCTTGTGGGACCCGACCGCGAGGATCTGGTCCTCTCCGCCGAGGATCTCTGCACGCCGCAGCCAGTCGTTGACAATCTGTTCCTGGGCGCGCCACCGGGGCATGTCGGCTTCGGCGGCCACGGGGTCAATGCCGTTCTCGGCGCCGGGGCTGAGGGCATCAAGCACCTCGTCGACGGTGTAGAGATCCAGCACCCGGTTGGCGTCGCGCACGCGCAGGCGGCCTCCGCCGATCGACTCGTCTTCCAGGTTGAAGTGGTCGCGAATGCCCTTGGCGCTGCGTGCCTCATAGCGGATGCCGCCGTTCTCGCGACCCTCGATCGTGGCCTCGTACTGCTCGAGCTGGCCGTCGGCGTCGAAGGCGACATTCAGATCGCGGTCGTGTCGCTGGACTGCGCGAGCAACGGCCTCGTCGACGCGCGTGGCGACTGGGCGCAGCAAGCCGTCAGGTTCGAGGGCGATGTAGCCCTTCTCGACGCGGTAGTCGCCTAGCGGCGCCACGGCGGGGTCGTCGACGCCGGTTACGGCGGCTGTCACCCGGGCGTACACGGTGCCGGGTGTGTCGTCGGCGGCGGAGTACTGCATCACCCGGGGTGCTGCGCGGTCCTCGTCGATGTGAGGCTCGCCGAGGCCCTGGTAGGAGCGGGCGGCAGCCTCGGCAAGCTGGGCGAGAGCTTGCTGCTGTGCGGAGGTGAGACGATCACGGGCGGCCACCGGCTCGCTGGCGATGGGCTGAAGCTCTGTCTCGAGGGCGACGGCTTCCTCGGCGGCGGCGACGTGTGCGGGGGCTGGCTCACGGCCGTAGGCGCGGTCCACGCCAGCATCGACCTCGGCGGCGGCGAGATCCCAGGCGGCCCACATGTCTTCGGGCAGATCACCCGGGTAGACGCCCTCGTCGCTGTCGCGTGCGAGGTCGGCGCGGAACTGGCGGTGCTGGTCGATCGCGTCACGCAGATACTCGGGGTGCTCGGTGAGGCGCTCAGCCAGCGTCCACTGGTTCCACTCTCCGGTCCCGGCGGCCTGCGACTCAAGCACCGCGCGGGTCGCGCGATCGTGAAGCTGCGAGCCGAGGACGAACCGGGTGTCCTTGGACGGTGTGATCTCGAGCTGGCGGTCGTAGGCGTCGAGCTGCAGGGCGAGGAGGTGCTTGCGGTAAGCGCTTGCGGCCGCGATGTGGTCGAAGCCTTCGCCGTGGCGGTAGTCGGCTGCGGAGAGCCGAGTCTCGTGGTATTCGAGGTGGCGCGCCAGCGTCTCCTGGGCGCGGAGGTGAACAGCCTCCGGGACGTGGTAGGCGAGCTCGCCGTTGGGCCCGATGGCTTCCTGGGCGATCATCTCGCGGACGGCGGCCTCTTCCTCGAGCACCGCGACGACGTCGTGCACGCGGTCGATGGCCACTTGGCCCGCGACTCCCTCCTCCGGTAGCGCTTCGGCATCGCGCAGCACCATGCTGGAGCGCTGCAGCATCCAGTCGATCTCTCGTTGCGGGGCTATGTACAGGAATGCGTCGACGCCGCCGGCGGAGGTGACGCGGGCATCGAAGTCGGTCAAGAAGGCCTGACGAATCGACTGGTGTGCCGCAATCTGGGCGAGTGAGGGGGTGTTGTCGTTGTCTGCCACTTGGGATCTCCGGTTGAGGGATGGCCTCTGCACCCATAGGACGAGGTCAGCGGCGCGTGTGGCGGAGAAATGCGGAGAAAAACTTTGGGGCTGCGCCGAGGGCACCCAATGCCCGCCAGGGTGCGAACATGTGTTCGTATGGGTGCGCGTGGGGATCTCGGCTCCACCAGGGAGACGGTGCGCCGCTGCGAAGTACATGGCGGCGACGTGGCGCTAGACGCGCTCAGCGTGGGGTGGACCCCCATCCATTACCGTGGAGGGCCGCTCGTTTGGGCCTGCCCGGAGTGCTGCCGGAAGCTCGGCGTGCACGGCCAGACGTTGGGCCCACCCCGGTCGCGCACGGTGCGCCAACCGCCACGCCCCGACTAACACTGGGACGCAAGCGCCAGCGGGTGCGAGTCCTTCGGCGCTATCAGGCGGAGGTGGGCTGACGTGAGAGCACGCGCAGCTCGCGCAGCCCTCCGCCAGCGTCCACGCGCGAGTACGCGAGAGTCACGGGCCCGCCGACGAGATGCCTGCAGTCTCGACCGGCGAGCGCGGTCACGCGTCGTCCGTCCACCTCGCATTTGAGGTGCCACGCCCCGTCACGGTCTCGCACTGCTGCGACACCATCGGCTTCCACCAGGCAGCGGGCTTTGTGCTTTAGCCAGGCGGTCTGACGACCCGCACGGTAAGGGGAGGAGGGCCGCTTGAGCACGGTCCCCTCGAATCCGAGGGCGACGATGTCCTGGTGCGCGGCCAGCGTGGCAGCCTGCGACCCGATCGCGTGCACGCGCCCCGAGTTCGGCAGCGCGGAGGCGAGCAGCCGGTCGCGTTCTTTCCACGTCTGCGCTCTCACGTCGATGCCGTCGAGTTGCAGGACGTCGAAGCCGACAAAGGAGAGGCGGGCTGCCGCCGCGGGCCGGTGGTGCAAGACGGCCTGTTGCACGCACTCGAAGTCTTGCGCCGGTTGACCGTCGCGTTCACCGACGGCCACCAGTTCACCGTCGAAGGTGCTCGCTCGCGGAGCTTGCGAGAAGGCTTCGCATAGGTCGCCGACACGGTCGGTCAGGTTCGTGCCGTGCCGGGACCAGGCGCACACCTCGCCGCCCGCGTCAATCTCGATCAAGAGCCGAAAACCGTCCCACTTTGGCTGCAGAATCCAGGCTCCCGCCGAAGGCCACCGTTTCGTCGGCGAGCTGAGCATCGGTTGCGGCGCGGACATACCAGTTCAGCGTAGTCACGGGCACCCGCGGCGCGGCAGAGGCTTGTTGCGGTGCCCCGGAAGTGGGAACGGCCCGCCAGGGGCGGGCCGTCACACAGAGCGGTCGGATGCGGCGGCCTAGGGCTACATGCTCATGCCGTACTGCGGCTCGTGCGCTTGCTCGGGCGCACGTTCCACCAGCCCGACGAGCTGCCGGTAGTCGTCTATCTCGCGCAGCAGCCGCGAGTGACCGGGCAGCAGCAGCCCTGCCTCGATCTCGGCGAGGTCCTCACGCCCGAACCGCTCGTGCGCGATACGCCCGGCGAGCGCCTCGCGCTCGGCTGAGAGTTGCGGGTCGTCGAGGTCGGGCCCGAGTGTTGCCTCAAGCCATTTCGGGTCCGCCGCCACCACTGTCTGCGCGTACTGCGCGTCCGCGTCGGCGAGGGCTTGCATCGCACGCTCGCTGCCGGCGTCCGTCCCGAACCATGCTGTGGCATGCTCACGCACCTCCGCGGCGAGAGCAACCCGCTCGCTCGGCGAGACCCGCATGGCACTGTCGGCTGAGGCGTCGAATGCCCGCTGGGCAAGCAACGTGGAGGCTTCTTCTTCGAGCACGGCCGCGCGTTTCTCAACGCCCGCCGCACCGTCACCGAGCCTTCCGTCATCGCCCGCGCCAGCGGCGTGCTGTCCTGCGCGACGCGCACGCCCGAGCCCATCGAACACGCCTCCGATCCTTGACCGGCTAGTTGCAGAGTCTGACAAGGGGATCCGTCCTCTCGTTGGTTGTTGAAGCTCTTGGCTAGTCGCCGATGCCGTAGCCGGGCTCGGCGCCGCGCCCAAGGTCCAGACCGGCCTGGATGCGGAAGCGGCCGATCGACTGCCGCAGTTGCGCGTCGGCGTATGCGTAACCGTTGTCGAGTTCGCTCGTCACCTGGTTCGCGCGCCTGACACCCAGCAGCTTGGTCCCCAGCGTGTCCCACTGCTCGGCGAGCCTCGGGTCGACGGGCCGCTCGCCGAGCGTCGCGGTCAGCCACTGCGGGTTCGTCGCGATCTCGACACGGTCAGCCTCAGCGGTCTTCGCGACAGCCTCAAGCATCAGTTCCCCGTTGTTGGGATCACCCAGGTAAGCGTTGTACGCGCGGTCAGCCTCGGCGCGCGCGATCGCGACGGCGTCGCGCTCCTCGATGTCCGCGACCTGCGCGACAGCGCGCTCGGCCCGCACGGTCTCGCTGTGCTCCATCTCCACCGCTGCCCGAGCGTCGACATAGCGGCCCGCAAGATCGTCCACAACCTCGCCCCACACCTGCCGGAGCTTGCGTCCGGACGGCTGCGTGCCGACGACGGTCAGCCACTCAGGCTTCGCGGCGAGGTGTTCGGCGACCGCGGCGGCGCGGGACACGCGCAGCTCACGGTCAAGCTGGGCGAGCGTCGCCACACGCTGTGCCTCGATGTTGAGGACCGCCTGCGGGTCGGGGTACTCGGCGAGGATCTCGTCGCGGACACCCATCAGTGTCTCGATGCTCTGCCGCTGCTCGGGCGTCAGCTCGTTCTCGCCGGCGTCGGCGTAGATGCTCTCGATCGTGTTACCGAGCCGCTGCCAGTCCTCCGCCTGCTGCAGCGCGTCCTGCATCCGGTCGCTGTCGTTGGCGTGCTCGACGGTGTTGCGGTAGGTGAGCAGGTCGATGTGGGCGCGCAGCTTCTCGCCGCCGACAGGCTCACCGCCGAGCATGCGCGTGAACGATTCGCCAGCCAGCCGGTACTTGCCGTCGCGGTAGCGTTCCAGGTCAGCCTGGAACTCCGCGTCCGACGCGGCGTCGAGCGCGTCAGCCGTGCCACCGATGTTGAGCTGCCCGTCACGCGCCCGCTGCAAGGTGGCGGCCTCATCGAGGTCGCGCCGCTCCATCCGTGCGGCCAGGCGGCTCGCGACCTTGTCGGTGTCGGTCTCGGCCTCCATGACGGTGGCGTACTCCTTACGCGCCTCCTCAGCCTGCGTGTGCCCGGAGACCACATAGACCTTCGTGAGCTGCTTGGCACGTGACAGCGCGGTGTACGCCCACTCGCGGGAGAACTCGGACGGCAGACCGACGACCCCGGCCCACCGCAGCGTCGCGCCCTGGGTGCCGTGCGCGGTCAGCGCGTACGCGTGCTCGAGATGCTCGCTGACGTACTTCAGGTCTGCGGGGCTGTTGGCCTCGAACCGGCGCTGGTTGCCGTTGTCGTCAGACAACGTCATGCCCGTCTCGTCAAGCTCGATGATCGTGCCGAGCGTGCCGTTATCAAGGTCGTAGCCCTTGTGGTTGTAACGCGCGATCACACGGTCACCGATCGCCCACTCAAGCTCCTGGCCCTGGAAGGAGCCCATCGTCATGTGCCCGCTCAGCACGCCGCGTTCGGTGAGCTGCTCGCGGATCAGGTTGTTGATCGCCGCGCGCCGCGTGTTGTCCTTGGTGATCAGCGCGATGTCGTGCATCCCGCGAGCATGCGCAAACGGTGTGGCCTTGCCTTCGAGTGCCGCTTCGTGCTGCATCGCCACGCTGCGATCGCGCATCTCCATGTAGTCAGCGACCGCCTGGGCCATGCCTTCGGCGTTCGCGTCCTCTCCGGTGAAGAACTCCATGTCGCTGCGCCCGGTGAAGTCCTCGTCGCCGCGCGGAACCCAACCGATCAGCGGCTCCTCGCCGTCGGTGGAGACCACGACCTTGCGGCCGCGCTTGAACTCGATGTACGCCGCCGCGTTGCCGTTGCGGAGCTGCTCGAGCGCGTCAATCTCCTGCGCGTGAAGCTGGCGCGTGACCTTCGACAACTCGTACGCGCCAAGCTGCCGCGAGAGCGCGGCGTGCATGCCGCCGGCGCGCACGGAGGTGAGCTGGTAGCTGTCGCCGATCAGCACAACCTTCACGCCAGCCTCGCTCATGCCGGTCGTGATCTTCGAGAGCAGCCGGGTGTCGGCCATGCCGGTCTCGTCGATCAGCAGCACCGCCTTCGACGGATCACCGAACGCCTGGCGGATCGCCTCGCGCTCACCCATGATCTCGAACTTCACTTCCCAAGCGGACAGGGTGCGAGGCCGCTCGAACCCTGCGCCGGCGAGCTCGCGGACCGCGCGCCCCGTGGGGCCCGCCGCGAACGCGCTGTAGCCCCCGGCCTCGAACACGTTGCGCATCGCGCCCGCGGTCGTCGTCTTGCCGGAACCAGCCAACGCCTCGACGCTTGAGATCGCGTTGCCGTCGGTAACGACAGCTCGCAGCACACCCTCCTGCTGCGGATTGAGGCTCTCGACATGCGCGTGCGTGGCGTAGAAGTCTGCGAGCCCCTGCTCGATCGCGTCTGGCTCGACAACCGCACGGTCGATCCCGAGCCCTTCGACCGCCGCCTGGATGAGGTCCTGCTCATGCAGGTAGAGCTCGCGGGTGGTCATCTTCTGGCGCAGCTTGTCGACCCGCACGTCGAGGACCTGGTCGCTGTCCATCACCTGGTCGACCACCGCGTCGATGTCGCTCAGCCATGAGCCCACACCGTTGCGAGAGTTGTTCGCAACCTCGATCACAACGTCCTTGCGCTCAAACGTGTTCTGGTTGGCGGTTACTCCGTTGGGGCCGAACGCGTGTGCCTGCACGGCGGCGACGTCGAACCGCTCGGTGTTCTCGAACGCCGGCATCTCCCGGTAGGCGGCGAGGTCCTCCGGGGTGAGCCACTCGCTCGCCCGCGCCACAATCTCGTCGCTCCACGCCTGCCCCAGGTCGGCGTTCTTGTCCTTGGGGTTGCGGGTCTGACGCCACATCGCGTCACGCAGGGCGCGACCGCTCTGCATTCCCTGGGCGACCATTTCCGCCTCTTCGGCGAGGATCTCCTCGCGCCGCTTCGACATTGCCTGGCGCAGCTCAGGAGAGATGAGCTCGTCAGAGATGTCGGCCAAACCGTTCTCAACCTCGCCCCACTCAATCCACGGCTCGAGCTCGCGCAGCTTCGAGCGCAGCAGCAGCTGGTAGACGGCGCCGCCGGACTTGGCGTGGTCGTAGATGTGTTCCCCGGCCAGCGCGGTGTAGCGCCCGTCCGGTCCTGCCGCCCAGTTGCCGATCACGTAATGCGTGTGTAGGTGCGGGTCCTGCAACCGGTTCACGCGATGCCGGTAGCGGATTCCCACGAACCCGGACGCCCGGTGCGTCTCCAGCGTGTCGGCGATCCCCGCGGCCCGCTCAGCTTTCGTGGCCTTGTGGCCACGCACGACACGGGCGCTCTCGCGCTCCATGTAGGAGATCGCACCACCCGCAGCCCACTCGTGCGCCGCGACGATGTTGGCGCGCAGTTCCTCGTCGCCGAGCGCGTAAGCCACGCTCACCGACTTCGGCGCGGAGAAGGTCAGGTCCAGGCCGTGAACCTGGACGTTGCCCTTCATCGACCGGAGCTGCTCGCCGGTCGCGGGGTCCTGGCCGGCGAACAGGCGCTGGAGCTGCTCCATGTTGGTCTGCCCGCTCAAACCGAGGTGGCGAGCACCCTCACCGAAGAACTCGCCCGGGGCCTCACCAGAACCCGCGTAGTAGTCCTCGCGGCTCTTGGCCACCGACTCCTCGTAGTAGGCCTGCTGCTCCTTGGACTTCCCGATCTTCCCGATGGTCAGCAACCGCGACCCGCCTGGGGGAAACGCAGAGTCGAACGCCCTGAAACCGGCACGAGATTCACGCATGTGCGGTGCATCAAAAACGCGCACCGGCCGCAGGCCTTATCCGCTGTAACGACGGGCCTTTTCGCGCTTCGGACGGTCGCCTGGGAGTCGTGCACGCCGGGGACTTTACCAAAAAACGGATCTTGATCCAACTGTGCAATCCGGGTCGGCCGAGCGGAGCGAGGGCGGGGACCCGGATTGGCGGTGAGCGGCCCGGAGGGCCGCGGAGGGGCCGGTAGTGGGAGGTGGGTGAGAGGGCCGGGGGCTGGGCGGTGCGTGGAAAGGGTGCGGGTGGGAGGAGGGCGGGACGGGGCAGGCCGGCGATGGGCGGCCGGGCACGGGAGGAGGCGGAGGCGCGGGAGGGGCAGGGGGGTGCAGGGGCGGCGCGGGAGGTGGGGCGGTGCGGAGGTGCGCGGGGCGAGACCGGGGGTGGAGCGCCGACGCCGACGAAGCAAGCGTGCGAACTTTCGTTGCGCATTTCTCCGCCAATCGCGTGTGTGACCTCGTCCTACAGGTATGAGCTATGCGCCCATAATCGGACCGCTCGGAGCGCCGCCGAAGCTGCGCGTCGAGTTGGTCCCGCAGACATGCTGGCTAAGCAACGTGCGGTCGCTGATGCGTCAGCGTTCGTGGAAGCGACTTGCGAGCGAGCTGGCTGATGCGTATGACCGGCGGTGCGAGACCTGCAAGGGTCGAGGCCGTCAGCACGCGGTCGAGTGCCATGAGGTGTGGCTCTACGACGACGAGCGTCACGTGCAGGAGCTTTTGCGACTGCAGCCGCTGTGCCCGATGTGTCATCGGGTCAAGCATCTGGGGCGCTCGATCAACCTCGGCTACGAGGAGCAGGCGTGTGCGTGGCTCGCGCGCGTGAATGGCTGGAGCGCGGAGACAACCGCGTGGTATGTCGACGCGGTGTTCAGGCAGTGGTACGAGCGCTCACAACATCAGTGGGTGCTCGACCTGAGTGCTCTCGGTGACGTGTACGACGTGCCGGTAGAGGATCTCGGCCTGACGTCGTTCGTGCTCCAGCCAAGCGAACGCGAGCAGATGCAGCACCGACGCGCGGTCAGCGCGGAGGACATGTACTCGCGTGACGGAAGGCGCACCCGGTAAGGGTGCCCGACGCCACGCGGAAGCGAACGAGAAAGGAAGGACCAGACGTGCCCCGACCGACACGAGAGAGCGAGTTGCCGAAGCCGCCGGCCCCACCGATCGACTGGGCGAAGATCGCTCGCTCAGGCAAGGTGTGGGAGTTCATTGAAGGCGAAGACTTCGATGGGAAGGTGAGCGGGTTCCGCGCACGCAAGAAGACCGAGGCGCGAAGGGCTGGGTTTGACTTCGAGTATCGCGAGGTCGAGCGCGACGGAAAGGTCGTGCTGAAGTTCAAGGCGTTCCCGCTTGCCGCGACAAGCGGCAGCGAGGGCGCGGCGGCGGCGACGGCCGATGGCTCGGGCGAGAAGCGCGAGAAGGCGAGCGAAAGCGAGCCCGAGCGCGAGCGCGAGGCGCAGTTCGCGTAAGTGAACGAGCGCGGCCGAGCGCGCGTCGCGGGACGAGCGCAACGCGCGAGTCCCAGCGCCTTGCTCCGCGAGCGGACGGCTTGCCCGGAGGCTCGCGGGGAGCACAAAAAAAGGCCCGCCGGATGGCGGGCCTTTGTGCGTCTGTGGGCGGGGCGAGAGCACACCCGAAGGGTGGTGCTCGAGCGGCCGCCCCCTATGAAGCGGCGTGCGGAGCGCAGTCGAGCGTGAGCGAGGCTGCGAGGGGTGAGCGAAGCGACACCCCGACGCGAGGCACGGCGAGCAGGGCCCCGCGTCAGCGGGCCGCGAGCAAGCGGACGCCGCTCAGCACCGAGGCCGAAGTGAGCGAGCCGTTCACGCGAGCGAACGAGGCCAAAAAAAAAGGGGCCGCCTATGCGGCCCCGGAGGGTGGCGGGTGTTCGATTGTCTAGCTGATGACGTCCAGGTATTCGAGGATGCCGGTGAGCTTGAGGGCCAGTCGGTCGAGTTCGGCGGTTGGCACCCCGCCGATGCAGTCCTTGTGAGTGCCGACGCGGCCTGGGTGCGGACGGAAGGCGAACCAGCTGCGGTCATCGAAGCTGTAGGGGCCGGTGCCGCAGTTGCCGATGTAGCCGAAGGTCCACGCCTCCCCGGTGGCCTCCGCCAGCCGCTCTACGAGCGTGGTGCAGCGGTCGTAGTCGGTGCGTGGGCGCGCGACGGTGAGGGTGCTCATGGTGGTGCTCCTGGGTCGTGGGTCAAGCATGCCGCTGCCCTGGCGGCGCTGGGCCGAGGGGCGCATGTCGTGCATGTGTTCGCGGTAGGCGCGAAGCGCCACCCGAAGGGCCGTGGACACATGGACTGGCGTTGCGCGCTCGGCAAGGCCGAAGGCCGTCAGCGCGGCTGGGCTTCGGCGGCTGCGTAGACGCGACCCGGAGCGGGTGAGTGAAGCCGTGCGGTGTTCCCGCAGTGCTGAAGCAGCGCAAAAAAAAGGGGCGCCAGCGGGCGCCCCTTTGCGGGTGGATTGGGATGTCAGGCTTGGTGCGGTGGTTCAGCCGCCCTTGACCATGATGGGGTATCCGGCGGGACCGTCGATGACGACCAGCGTCCAGTAGTTGGCGAGGTCAGCGAGGGTGACGCCGGATGTTCCGTTTGCGGTCGCCTGCGCGAGCGCCTGGAGGGCGAGCGAGTGCTGGTCGTAGTGGTCGGTGTCCAGGCCGGTGTAGTCAAGACGGGCCTCGTATCCCCACTTGCCGCTCGGCTTGAAGAGGTGCGCTTCGACGCTTGCGAGGTTGATGTCGGTGGTGGTGGCCATGATCGCTACATCACCTCCAGGATGAGCGCGGGGTCTGTGAGAACTGCGCTTGAGTCGAGATGCGCCTTGCGCAGGTAGCTGGGGACATCGAAGTTGCAGGCGTGCATGGCCTGGATGAGTGGGACGCCTTCGGCGATGATCAGGCCCTCGGGCGTGGTGGCGATCCAGGCGTTGAACGGGTCGGCCTTCTGCAGCGCCCTGTCGGTGGTGACGGTGTAGACGGCGTGGTGCCATCCGGTGCCGTCGTGCGCCGCTACGCGTGCGCGGTATTCCTGCGGGGTGATGCGATGGAAGAAGAGGTCGTCCATGACTGCGCTCCTGTGTGGTCGGTGGGTGCTCCCGTAGCCACTCCGCCGTTGAGGCGTTGGAGTCTGTCCGTCGCCCGGCGGTGAGCGCTGGGCGGAGTGGCTGCGGCAGCGGGGCGGGGCCTTAGCCCCGCCCCTCACCGTTAGGCGGCGACGGCCTCGGCGGCCGGGGTCTCGCTCTGCGCGGCCGGCTTGCGGCCGTACTGAACGCTGTCGCCGATCAGCTCGAGCGTGTAGACGGGAGCGTCCGCGCCCTCGGGCGTGTACTTGTTCTGCGAGATGTGTCCCTCGACGTGGACCTCAGCACCCTTCTTCAGGTACTTGGCGGCGTTCTCGGCGGTGGTGCCGAAGACGGTGATGTCGAGGTAGTCGACCTTCTGGCTGTCGCCGAAGCCGTAGTTGGTGGCCACGACGAGCCGGGTGCGGGCCTTGCCGGAGCTGTTCAGGGCCTGGGCGTCGCGAGCGAGGTTGCCCTGGACCTGGAAGTTGTTGATGTTGATCATTTTGCTGAGCCCTCCTGTGGGTCAGTGGGTTGTTTATGACGCGCGCATAACCGCGCCACCGGAGGAGGGGGTCAAACAGGAAGCGACGAAAATTTTTCTGCCGAGCTTGCGAGGCGTGCCTTGAAAAAATTTCGGAGCGGTTTGACCCCCGGGGGAGGGGCGCGAGGATGCAGCGAGGCATGAACAAAGCCGCTGTCCCCAGTGCTGGGCGACAACGTGATCGCCGATCAGGAGTTCGATGGTCAGGGGGTCCTCGATGTGATGCCGCCTGGCTTGACGGTCCGGCTTGGTCGCCAGCGTGTTGAGTGATCGCCAGTCGTATTCGGCGGTGCCTGAGGTGACGCGGCCTGATGCCTCGGTCGGCGACACGCCGATCGCTGCGAGTGCGTGGGGTGTGTTGCGGGCCGCTTCACGGGGCAGCGACCTGCGAAATCAGCCCGAGGGTGCGTTGGGCGGTTCTACACGCGTCTGATAGGGACGTTCAGAGATCCGCTGCCGTGCGCGAGCGTGGCGCGGCGTCCGGTTCGACGCGAGTGGTGCGAGGTGTTGATGGTCCCGCCCTGCACTGTGGCGGCTTCCGTTGCAGAAGGCGCGCAGCGGAAGCGAGCGTCCGCCGCGGTCCTGAGCGGCCGCCAGGCAAGCGAAGCCCGGACCGCGGTGCGATGCGAACCGTTAGGTGAGCGAGCTGTCCCCGGTAGAGCAAGCGCGCAGCGCGAGCGACTGTCCGCGCGGTACTGAGCGGCCGCCAGGCAAGCGAAGCACGGACCGCGGCGCGGCGCGAACCGTTAGGTGAGCGAGCCGGCGCCGGTAGAGCGCGCGCGGCACGCGCGAACGAACACCGCGCGGCATCGGCGGTCGGACGGTCTAGGAGAACGGCACCTCTGTGGCGTGTCCGGACTCTCCCGGCGATTGACCCAGATCGACGGTGTAGGCGGCGACTGGCTGACCCGAGCCGTTGGAGAACAGGGTGACCCGAAGGACTGTTTCCTCGGGTTCGTGCAGATGGATCTGCACTGAGTCGCCCGGGTCGGCCTCAGCGAGCTGGGCGTCGACGAGTTCAGAGACGCGCAGCGCCTCCTGGAGCTGCTTCAGGTTGACGACAACCGTCATAGGTGGCTCGCTTTGGTTGGGTTGCATGGTTTGCGCGACGGCATGTGCCGCTTAGGCGGCAGCCCGAGGCGGCTGCCGCAGCGCGAACATCGAGTTCGGGAGATGCAGCGCCGCAGCCTCATAGGCTGTGGCGGTGTAGGAGTGCTGGGGATCGCCGCAGAGACAGCCGTAGGCGATGACGGCGGGGGTGCGGCCGACTAGCAGCGCGGTGTCAGGATCGGGCGCGCATACGGGGACGAGCGGCTGTGCGGTCATAGTAAAGCTCCGATCTCCGCCGCCTCTGCGCGGCAGAGGTCGGCGGCCGCCTCGCACCATTCGCCTTGCGCGTAGAGGTCTCTGGCCTCAGCGTCGTGGTGAGCGTTGAGTGCCGCATCGGCGCGATCGTATGCGGCGTGCGCGTCGGCGTCATGCCGGCGCGCACGCTCGATGAGTTGCTCGGCGGTCATGACGGCACCGCCTGCATCGCGACGAGCTTCGCTGCGATGCTCGGGTCGGGGGAGTTGATGATCGACTTGACCGTCGGCTCGTCGATCGGGGCCCAGCCGAGCGGGCAGAGGATGAGCGTGCGGTCGGTGCCGCTGAAGCTGATGATGTCGCCGAACGAGAGGGACGGGAGGCGGTAGCCGATTTCCCTCAGCCGGGCGGCGTCGTCGTGACTGTTGCGGTTGAAGTAACGGAAGATCGCCTCCGGGTCGGGGTCGGGAACGGACCCGCTCCAAAGGCAACCGGTCCGCTCGGGTGTGTCTGCCCCTGGGCAGTAGATCTCGATGGCTGTGGCGGTGGCGCTCATGCCGCCACCGCCTCGCGCACTGCGTCGGCGCCTGCGAGAACCTGCGCGTCCGCTTCGGCATCTGCCTTGGCCTTGCGGTTGGCCTGCGCGCGCAGCGCGATCGCCTCGGGCCAGGTGGTCGCCCCGTACTTCAGCATCACCGAGTAGGGCGAGGCCTTCTGCGCCTTGGGCGCAAGGAGGTGTGTGGCTGGGGCCTCGGTGAGCAGTGCCTCGCGCTCGAGCGGGCAGCGCCCGAGGCGGCGGGCCTGCTCCAGGTAGTCGGCGACGAGCGCGGCGAGGTGCGCCGCCGCGGAGGTGCCATCGGCGGTGGGGTCGGCCTCGACGCACCGCTCGATCAGATACGAGCGCGTGCCCTTGACGTGGTGCTCAGGCTCGTCGGTGAGGCGGACGTGGCCGAGCACTCGCTGCGCGTACAGGACGCGGACGCTACCGTCCGGCAGGGTGTAGGAACCCTGCCGGTGCTTTGGGCTGGTCTGCGTTGCGGGCAGGACCAGCTGTGTGAGTGTTGCGCTCATGGTCTGTGGTCTCCGTTGGTGCTCGGATGGTCTGGGCGCCTTAGCGGCGCGAGTTGTGGAGGGCGATCAGCCGGTCGAGTTCGGCGCGGGCCTCCTCGGCGGTGGCGACGGGGCGGACGGTCTCGCCGCACTTGGCCTGCATGTCGGCCAGGTACTTGGCCTGACGGGCGCTCGGCGCGGCGATCAGCTCGTCCAGCAGCTCCTGGGCGAGGTCGAACCGGGTCGGGATCTGGTCGACCTTGATGTGCTTCTGGGCCGCGAGCGACTTGATGTAGTCGATCTGGCCGTCGGTCGCTGGGCGGATGAGCGCCTCCGCGCCCATGCTGCGGGAGTCAGCGACCTGGACGCTGTAGGAGGCGTGTGAGCCGTACCCGACGGTCTCGGAGTGGCCGTCGTCGGTGAACCGCTGGGTGGCGGAGCGTCCGTCGCGGGCCTTGCGGGCGTCGAGTGCGCGTGCGCGCTTCTCCGCGGGGGTGAAGTTCCGCGCGGTGAGGTCGACCTGCATCGTGGTCGTGCGCCGGTAGTTGCCGCGGCGCCTGGTGCCGCCTTCGAGCATCATCAGGCGGTCGAGCTCGCGAGTGACGAGGGCGCGGTCGGTGAGGTCGAGGTGGCTGATCGGCCGCCGATGCTTGGTGGCGAGCATCCGCAGCTTGGTGATCTGGTCGACCTTGGGGAACTGGTCGAGGGGCGTGTCCTCGGGGAAGTGGACGCCGATGGCGCGGAAGTCGAGGATCAGCTTGGTGCGCCGGCGCTCGGCGCGATCGGTTTCGTCTTGTGTGAGGGTGGTGGCCGTGCTCATGGGGTTGCTCCTTGTGGGTCGTGGACTGGCCATGACGCGGATTGAGCGACGGGGTCCTCGCAGCGCAACTTGTCGAGCCGTTGAGCCGAGCCCGCTTGCGGGCGTTCCGGCGCTTGCGCCGGCGGCTCGACGGGTCGGCTGGTTGCGCGAGAATGAGGCCCTCCAGGGCCGGGCCCCGATGCTCAACTTGGCGTCAGGGACTGGACGCGACCCGCCTAGGAGACAACCTGAGCCCGCCGGCATTCGAGCCTGACTCAGTCGACTCTCGTGCGGAGCGAAGCTCCGTCTGACCCTGCCCCTGCCAGACCGGCAACTGGGCAACGTCACCTTCACCCAGACCGACCAGGTCTGCTTGCTGCTGCGCCCCGACAGGTGAGCTGGCCTGCCGCCCTGACCTGGACGACCGCCCGGGTACTTGAGCGGCCCGGCTTAAATGCGAACAGCCCGGACTTTCGCCCGGGCTGCGCTGAGACTGCTGTGGCCGACCGCTGTGCGGTCAGGCGGCCGCTAGCTCGACCGTGGTTGTGGTCTGCTCGCCCTTGAGGTACTCGAAGATCAGGCGCTCGCGTTCGTGGGCCTGCTGCAGGTGCTCTACTGGCCGGTCTCGCGAATCGAGACAGTCGGTGTCCCGCGTGGCTGCTGCAGCCACTGTGCACGCACCACGGATCATTTGGGCGTCCGGGTCATTCTCACATAGCCGCTCGAGCATCATCCAGTGCCGCTGCATCGCCTGTGAGTCGTGTGTCCGCCACGCGTTCTCGTACTCGCCGACGTGGTGAGCGATCTGTGCGGCTTGTTGCACTGCCGCACGCCTTCTGTCTGGCCTCATGTGCCTTGTGCTCCTGGGTAGATGACGGTGTTCAGTTCTGATAGAGGGGATCAGGCGTTCGCCCGATCCAACCGGTAGACCGCCAGCCTCCCCTTAGCCCCGTTGCGCGTGGCCTGGATCCTTTCGATCGGGTGGCCGGCGCGGATGAGCTTCATCACCACGTTTGAGGGGTTGCGGACTCCGAGGTCTCGAAGCTCTGTGGATGTGACACCTTCCGGCCGGTCGTGAAGGAGCGTCAGGACGGTGCGAGCGTGTGCCTTCTGCGCGGCCGACGGCGGCGACAAGGCCTCCCAGGTGACGAGCATGGCCCCGAGGCCTAGGTCGGGGTGGGGGTGCGCGGCGGGGGAGTCGAGCAGCGTGCGCTGGCGGTTCTGCAGCGCACGGGCGAACAGGGCCGCTGGTTCCAGGTTCAGCCGGTCGCAGAGGTGCGAGATGTTCTCCAGCGCACCAAGTACGACTTGCTCTGCGGTCAAGGATGCTGCTTCGCGAGCGGTGTCGGCGCCGGCGCGCGCGATGGTGTAGCGATACGCGGCGTCCACGGCGGCATGGCCGCTGTCAGCCAGGCCTTCGGATGGTGCGATCGCCCGTTGGCGATCAACCTCAGCGAGGGAGGTGGTGGGCATCGTACGGTTCAGTCGGGTGAGCGCTGCTGGGCGCGACTCTGCTGTAGAGCGTCGTCGATCGTGTCGACGATCGGCCCGATCTGAGACCAGAGGTTGTCCTCGGCGGTGGCGTAGTCACCGTCGCCGAGGACTTGGGCGATCGCGTTGGCGACCTGCGCGGGCGTGTAGGTGCCGACGTCGTAGCGATCAACGACAGCTCGAATGAGCGCGCCGAGCACGTTGTCGGGGTTGTAGTCCTCAGGCGGGGTGTCGGTGTCTGGTTGTGGCATGGGCTTGTCGATGGGTCGTTCGGACAGTCATGTCCAAATCTCAGGTTGTGCTCCGGGTCGCGCCACTGATGCCGTTGGCATGGACGGCGATGGCACTGGCGAGCAGCACGGACAGGGTGTGCGCGAGCGACGTGTCTTGTTGGTAGGACTGAAACTCGTCCACCCGATCGTCGCGGTCGCGGCGGGCGATGTCGCGCAGGCGAGCCTGGAGATGCGAGAGCAGCGAGGCGACTTCTTGGCCGGTCGTCACGGGGTCAACGGGACGGAGCGCGTAGTAGCGCTGGTTGGGGTAGCGGCCCCGCCATTCCCGGACCTGGTGGTCGAGGTCCTCCCACGAAATGGAGAGCGATGTGTGGAAGGTTGTATCGCGATACACGGGCTGGGAAGGCTCGCGGCCGAACTCGGAGACGAGTACGGCGCCACCGGCCTGAAAGAAGCACTCGGCTTCGCGGAGCGTGACGCGGTCGGCGAACGTGAGGATGCGAACCTGGTCGCCGACCCGGTCGGCGGGAAGGGTCATGCTGCAGCCACCCGTGTCGCTCGCCATGTCGCGGTGATTGCGGCGTCCCAGCGCCGGCCGGTGTCGAGATCAACGACCGCGAGCGGCATCTCAACGAACGTGTCGTTGACGATGAACTCGACTGCGCGCGCCTTGGCGGCGCGCAGGGTGCCGTACAGCGGATAGAGGTAGTGGCGGTCCTCGTCGTGGGTGATCGCGCAGTAGGTGATCGCGCAGTAGCGGTCCGGTTCGAGCTCGGAGGCTGCGACCCGCGGCTCGGGGTCAAGCAGGCTCGGTCCGACACGCCTGGGGAAATAGAGCGCTGCGTCGGTTCCGGTTCCGCTGCGCGGGTCACCGACGGTGATGTCAAGCGAGGAGCAGAGCGCCAGCAGCGCCCGCTGGCGAGCGCTCAGCTCGAGCTGGGCATCGAGGAATGGTTGAGGGATGCGCATCAGGCAGCCTGGAGCGACGGGGCAGAGCTGTAGACGGGCAACAGGGAGCGCAGGAAGTGGTTGCAGCGTGTCCGCCAGGTCTGCGCGTCGGTGGTCCGAGCCTCGCCGAGCATCGCGAGGATGTGCGCCGGGCAGGTGGCCTGCGCGGGGCATTCGTCCTCCACGTAGGTTGAGACGTTGAGCCAGTCACCGTCGCAGAGGTGCTCGACGGTGACGACGAGGACAGCGCACGCGGTGGTCGGCTCCAGCGTGTCGTAGTCGATCGCGCTGACGGCGGCGTACACGATCACGTCGAGCTGGTCAGGGGTGTCGGCGATGATTTGAATGGCGCTGTTGTCGTGGGTGACGCCGTACTGGTCGAGGTGGTCGACGAGCTGGTCGACGTGAAAGTTGGGGATGCGGGTGCTGAAGTGCTGCATGGCGATGGCTCCTGGTTAGTGGTCGATGTCGCCGGCGCGCAGGCGGGCTTTTAGTGAGCGGCGCTCAGCGCGATTGGCGGCCGTGTTGGTCTTGGCGTGCGTGCCGCCCTTGCGCGCGCGTGCGGCGCGGGCGACGCCTGAGGGAACCGACAGCGTCAGGCGCTCAAGGTCTGTGAGCGCCCGTGTTGCAGTGGGGCTGTGGGGCTTCCTTGCCATAGCCCGAAGCCAGCAAAGCCGGAAGGCTTTGCGATCGCGCGTCGGGCGGCAAGGGGGCCCCGCGGTGGACGGATCGCGCGACCGGCTTCGGGACGACCCACCGCGGCCTTGGACTAGCGACCTACGGTGCGTCCCAGGCTGCGGCGATGAACGACAGGTCGGTGCCTGTCGCCGTTAGCAGCCACCCGTTGCCGGGGGTGAGGGTCACGGTCCAGTGGCCTTTGGTTGCGCGGGCGGTAATGATTCGGGAAGACCGTTGGCCGGTGGTGCTCTTGAGCCGCAGCCGCCGCGCGTGCGTGGTCCCAAAGACCACGACGGTGCGGGCGAACCGGTCGAGCCTGACGAACTGGGCGCGCCCCACCTTCACGCAGACGGTACGCAAAGGATGGCGGGGTGCGCGTACCCGCTGACAGACCCGCGTGACGGCTGCGGCAAGCGGCTGCTTTGCGGTACCGGCTCGTGAGGGCGTTGGCGTGCTGGCGGGCCCTGTCGTGTTGGACGACGGTACGGAGGGGTTGCTCCAGGAGAGCGAGCGGACCTCCGCGGCGAGCCAGGAGGCCTGCCCGAGGACGCTGGTGAAATAGCTGGGGGAGGCGGCGGGGCAGCCGACAGCACCAAAGTCGGCAAGCCCGATCTCGACAGGCTGGCCCGCGATGGTCTCAAACAGTGGGCCGCCGCTGTCGCCGCGGCAGATCGCGGCGGGGGTGCTGGAAGCTCCCTGCGCACAGAACTGGGTGGCAGGATCAAGCGTCAGTCCCCACCCGCTCTCGGTGGCGAAGCCTTGGCAGTAACCGTTGTTCTGGATTTGCAACGGGGCTTCCTGAAGTTCGGGGGCCAGGCCACCTACCGACCCGGAGGTGCCGCTGGTGGCACCCCAGCCGGCGACCGTCGCCTGAGTGAGGGGCGAGTACAGGGACGAGTCCGCGGCCGACGTCGCCAGCTCGACGGTGGGCTGCGAGTAGACGGTTGGCGCGTAGGCGCCGCTGTACTCGGTTTCGTTGAGCTGGATTAGCGCGACGTCGTTGGTGATCGTGGCCGGGTTGTAGTCGGGTTCAACGAGGATTTGGGCGACCTGCTGGGGGATGAACGGGTCGTTGGTGTTGACGGTCGCGGTGATCGACGGGAAGTTGACGCTGACCCCGGCGGGATCGGGTGTCCGCGTACCGGCGTTGGTGACGCAGTGAGCGTCGGTGAGCACGACGCCGGGGGCCACGATCGTGCCGGTGCACACGTCACTGCCACTGGAGATTTGGACGGCCCAGGGCGCGGCGCTGGCGGGAACCGGGGAACCGCCGACAACGGCGAGTGCAGACGTGGGCGCGAGGAGGGCGGCGCTTGCAACGAGTGCGGCTAGTCCGGTCTTGAGCATCCAGCTCCGCCCTACCTTTCCGTTGATGATGCCGCCCGACGTAGGGCGGCAAAGTTCGCCTGGCAATCGTGGTCGTCTGCCGCCCGGATAGCGGCGATCACTCGTGTCATCGGCCAAGTCGCGTGAAAACCACAGAGGCTCACGGGGTGGGGGCAGCCGTGATGGACGATGACGCTGTCGGAAGAATGGTTCGCCGACGGGTGCTGGCAGCCGCTCATGCGAAGTAACTCCGGTCGTACACCCATACGCGCCTGGGGATCTCCACGTCCAGCCCACGGCCAGCGCCAGCTAGGCCGTGATGGAAGATCCAGCAGCGGGCCCACTCGGGGCGCGGGAGGGCGATCAGGTGTCCTGTCGGGCGCGGCTCGGTCAGCGCGCCCGAGTACGACATCGACTCCGGGAGCAGATGAAAGCTGCCGGCGCCCCGGCTCGGCTGGAACTGACCATCGGGCCACAGGTATGCGATCCGAACGGTTCTGATGCCTGCCCAGTCCAGCCGGACGATGTCCCCGACCGCGGGGCGAGGCTCAGCCTCAGACCAGTAGGCCTGGGTGTGCTCGAGGATGAGGTCACGGTCTTGGTCGTCGATCGAGTCGACGTGCAGCAGTGCGCCGGAGATGCCGACGAGACGCATGCGCTCAGCCGGGTCGCTGTTGATGGTGCTGGGCAGGATGGTGGTAGACAAGGTCTGGTCCTGGGGCTGGGCTTGGTCGGGTGTGAAGTAGCGCCGGATGGCCGCACGACCAGCGCCCTGGGCCGCGCCCCCATGAGCTTCGGGCGCGGTTTCACTCCCCAGGAGTACGGGAGCGAGGACGGTTAGGCGGCTGTGCGGCCATCCGGAAAGCCCCACTGACCAGGCGGAGCTGAGCGAACCATCGGGCGGTCGTGGGCAGGGGATTGACCCGTACGCGTTCGTGCCGTCTTCCCCGATGGCTCGCTCAGCCCCACCGGGAAGGTGAGGGCATGAAGGCTCACGCTCTCGCCCGTCCCGGAGGGAACGGGCGAGAGCGCCTGTTGGGGTGGGTGTAGGAGCGTCCCGGCGGTGTCGGGACTGACCTCCACCCCCGACGCTCAGACTGAACGCCGGGAGTGGTTCTCTCGTTGGGGGGTGGAGGTCAGGCTCGAAATTTGAGCGGGACTGATCGCAGAGAAGCGTCTGCGCGGATCGAACCGAACTTGGTCAGTGTTGGGTACGGGAGTCCGCGCGTTCGCCCGCCGTGCGGCGGGGTCAGGACGTGTCTCT
Source organism: Actinomycetes bacterium (assembly GCA_021820105.1). Lineage (GTDB taxonomy): Bacteria > Actinomycetota > Thermoleophilia > Solirubrobacterales > Solirubrobacteraceae > Palsa-465. The sequence goes on from JAKAED010000013.1 coordinate 45,738, forward strand.
GATGCAGCACCGGGGGAGGGTGCTGACGAAGCCGTACCGGTACCCCGGGATCCGTTAGTCGCGAAGGACCTTCCACGCCGGGTTCACGACCGGTACGGCTGCGTCAACAACCAGCCAAGGAGCGGGCTGGGGGTCAAGCGCACCTGCCGACGAGTTTTTGCGCTCTGTCCGGCGAGATGAGCCGACGCGGCAATGATCAGCGTGCCGCGAAGCGGTGCGCCATTGTCCGCGGGTCGGCGATCCGCCGGTTCGAGCGCCCCTCACTTGCGAAGCAACGCCGGCGCTCAGCTCAGACGTTGATTGTCGTGTTGATCCGAAGGTCTCCTCTGAGACCAAGTGCCGTCTGGATCGCGTCGCTGTCGACGGTCGCCTGGTCGGCGAGGTCGGCGATGGTTCTGGCGACTTGCAGCACACGATCCTGGCCACGGGCGCTGAGCAAGCCCGCCCGGTACGCGTCGGAGAGTGCGGTCTGTG
>JAKAED010000140.1 GCA_021820105.1 Actinomycetes bacterium
GCAGCCTCCAGGTCGGTTTCTGCGCCTGAGAGCCGGCGGAGCATCGCGATCCCGGCGAACTCAGCGAGCACACCGCCGATGTCGAACAGCACAACCTTGACCTCCTGGCTGGAGGAGGCTTGCGGCTGCCTGGAGGCGGTCACTCGGCCGTGCGGATGAGCCCCACGGGGCAGCTCACGCCTGTCCCGCCGAGTCCGCAGTAGCCGCCGGGGTTCTTGTCCAGGTACTGCTGGTGGTAGTCCTCGGCGTAGTAGAACGGTCCAGCGGCAGCAATCTCGGTTGTGATCTCGCCGTATCCAGCCGCCTGTAGACGGTCCGCGTACGTGCGGAGAGACAGCTCCGCGACCTCGCGCTGCGTGTCGTCCGTGTAGTAAACGGCTGAGCGGTACTGGGTGCCGACATCGTTGCCCTGACGCATGCCCTGCGTCGGGTCGTGGCTCTCCCAGAAGTGGCTGAGCAGCTCCATGTATGAGATCTGATCAGGGTCGAACACAACCAGGACTGCCTCTGCGTGTCCGGTGCTGCCGCTGCAGACTTCCTCATAGGTGGGGTTGGGCGTGTAGCCGCCGCTGTAGCCGACCGCTGTTGTGTAGACCCCGGGCAGCGTCCAAAATGCTCGCTCGGCCCCCCAGAAGCAGCCTAGGGCAACGATCGCGGTCTCCATTCCTGCCGGGAACGGAGGCAGCAGCGGGGTAGCCAGAACCGTGTGGGCCGCGGCCACAGGCATCTGCTGCGCACGGCCCGGGAGGGCACGGTCGGCAGCAATCATCTTGGTCTTCTCACGCCAGCGCTCGAACATCCCCCAAGCGTATCTCCCCCTGAGCGTGCCGCTTCAGGGTGTGGGAGCGCGGTGTTTGCCTGTCACGTGTTCTCGAGCGCGGCTGCAAGTAGGGAACCGCTCTGCATCAGCTCGGACCTGCTCGCGCTGCTGAACGCATTGGCCATCGAGCTGATTCGCGACAGCAGGCTCTTCTCGCCGGTCATCTCGTACGTCTGCAGAACCCGCAGCAGGTTCTGGAGTGCGTCGTCAGCGGCGGCGGCGGTGTGCGCGTAGCTCTTCACGAAGGTCTTGGTGCCGGGCGGTACTACGGTCGGCGTGGTGGCGGCGTAGAGCGCGTCCTGGCAGAGATTGCTCGGCGTGATCGACAGAAGCGCCGTCTCAGTGCTGACAAACCGTTTCAGCGCGGCTGCAGCACCACTGAACCGTGTCCATCGGAGGTGTGAGAGCGTGCTTGTGAGATTCGTGAAGTCCGGAGATGCGACCGCGTAGTAGGCGATTGAGAGGTCGTCTCCCATCTCTCTGCCGAGCAGCTTGAGCGTGCGCTGCACCTTGACCGCGTTCACCGCAGTGCCCTGGGCAAGCGGTGCTAGCGCACTCTTGCATTGGCTGGAGACGTTCGTGATGAAGGCGTTCACGGCACTCTGGCCGCTTGAGGTCAGCTTCATGAGGTCATCCAGGTAGCCCGCATACGCGGTCAGGGCGGACCTGTCTGAGATGAAGTTGAGTGTGCCCGTGCCAGCTGTCGCCGTGCCGGTTCTGATGGCGCGCGCTCCCGGCACAGGCGCAGCCAGCCTTGCCTCGGGAAGCCGTGGCGTGGCGGTGGCAGCGGCTGGCGAACTCAGCGTAAGGGTGCTCAGCAGCAGCGCCGATGCGGTGACGATCTTTGCGTTACGGGTGAAGCTCATGGGACAGGGTGCGGACTCGTCTGCGCCCTATTAGACACGGATCACAGCAGATAGTTTCGCTCAATGTCTGTTCTTGCATCCGTGATGGTCCGCAAAGCGGTGTGGAGCGGGCAGCGCCATCGGCCTCAGACTGACCGGAAGGCCTCTCCCTCAGGGGGTTTCGGCGAGGGTCGCAGGAGCTGCGCTCAGGTGGGCATCGAGCGCGTCGCGAACCTGTGCGTCGAGCTTCTGCGGGATGTCTCGATCAATGATCTCAAGCGCGGCCTCCGGCGGTAGCGGGTTACGATACGGCCGCTTCGCCGTCAACGCCTCATATATGTCGGAAACAGCCAGCACGCGCATGGGAAGGTCAAGCTCGGCATCCGTCAGCCCCAGGGGGTAGCCGCTGCCGTCGAGTTTCTCATGGTGGTTTGCGGCCAGCTCGGCGAACGCCGAGAAGCACGGGGCCCGCTCGAGGATCCGCTTGGTGTAGAGCGGGTGCGCCTTGATCGCGGCGAACTCCGCGTCGCTCAATCTGCCCGGCTTATCCAGGATTCGATTGGATACGGCGAGCTTGCCGATGTCGTGCAGAAGCGCCGCCCGGCGCAGGGTGCGGCGGTCCTCGGTGTCGAATCCGAGCATCGCCGCCGCTCCATCCGACAACTCGGCCACACGCTCAGAGTGGCGTGCCGTGAATGGGGACTTGGCGTCAATCACGCGCGCAAAGGCTGAGGCGATGCGGTCGAGTCTTGCCTCGTCGGCTGAGAGTGCCAGTTCCGCGGGCTCCCAGGGTGAGACATCCGGCGTCTCCATGGTCGCCCAGAAGTCGCTGTCACCGCAGAATCCAAGGAAGGCGTCGACCAGTTGCGGGTCAAACCAGCTTCCCCGGCGCCGTCGTGCGACTGAGCGAGCCGCTCGGATCCCGCCGTTGCGGTGAAAGACCTCGACGGTCTGTGAGAGGCAGGCGATTCTTGCCTCGATTGGGATCTCCTCGCCGCGCAGTCCGTCAGGCATGCCGCGTCCATCCCAATGCTCATCGAGGCTGCGGATCGCGCGGGCCGTCCGCTCGGAGAGAAACAGCATGCGTGCGATCTCGGCGCCGCGATCGCAGCGAGCTTCCATGAACTGTCGGGTCAGTTCACCCTCGTCCCGCATTCCCACGAGCACTTGCTTGCGGCGGCGCAACCCGGATCCCGGCGCGGCGTTGCGGATGGCCCACAGCATCGATGCGCGCGGGTTGCTCCAGTCGATCAGCTTCGACGAGGCCTTGGCCGCAAAGTCGTCAGAGGCGAGCACGGCCGCCATGCGGCTGGCGTTGGCGGAGCAGCCGGCGTCCTTGAGCAGGAGCGCGTAGAAGAGGTCAGAGCGCACACCGACATCAAGATCCAGAGCCTCCGCCAGGCGCATCCCGATCAGACAGGAGCGCAGAGCGTGTCCTGCGGGTTGGCCCTCGACGATGTCGAGCGCGTAGGTGAGTGAGCCGATGACCCCGGAGAGCGCGATGTCAGGCACGGGATTCCATCGGCTACTGGAGGCGCGCGCTTGAGGCGTTCTTGGTCGCCGTGAGCCACGCCTGGCCCGCAATGCCGCTGAGCTTCGGCGTCAGCGGGTCTTGGTGCTGCCCGGATGTGTTGTCTTGGCCGCCGTCGTCTTGACGGTCGTGGTTTTGACGTGGGGGTCCGCGTAGTTGTCGGTCTTGTTGAATCCGAAGGCGAGCACTACCGAGACGGCCAGCGCAACGATCAAGACAAGGACCTTGCGCCACCCGGCTTCGCGGAGTTGCTGGATCACCTGCTGCAGCATGCCGGCTGATTGTGGCAGGCGAGGACTGGCCAGGTTCATTGCGACGCGTGCTGGTCCCGTGCAGACCTCCCAACCGCCCCGGAACGCCAAACCTCGTCGCGTGGGGGAGTATTGGCGCTTCCGGGCGGCTGGAGCGCCCCGAAACACCAAACCTCGCGGCGTGGGGGAGTATTGGCGCTTCCGGGCGGCTGGAGCGCCCCGAAACACCAAACCTCGTCACCACAGGTAGCTGTGGCGTCTCAGGGCGGTCGCGACCTGGTGCTCAGACGTTCGTCTGAGCCATGCGCCCGGCAGGATTTGAACCTGCGGCCTTCCGCTCCGGAGGCGGACGCTCTATCCCCTGAGCTACGGGCGCGGTGATGGCTGGATGCCAGACGCGAGCTTAGCGGTCAGCGCGGGCCGGTGACGGAATGAGGCGACACGAGTCCCGATCTGCGAGGCTTTCCGGCTGTTCGATCATGCGAGGTTGAAACCATGGACCTGACGAAATTCGGATTGTGGGTGGGCCGCTCCCTTGACCAGGCACACTACGGCGAGGCGGCCGAACTGGCCCAGGAGCTTGGCTTCGGCGCGCTCTGGCTCGGCGGCTCGCCACGTCTGCCGGTACTGCGGGGGATGCTCGAGGCGACCGACAGGATCGTGGTCGCGACCGGGATCGTGAACATCTGGCAGTACGAACCAGCGGAGCTGGCAGCAGAGTTCGCTGCGCTCGAGGCGGAGTTCCCCGGCCGTGTGCTCGTGGGCATCGGCATCGGCCATCCGGAGGCCACGCAGGCGTACCAGCGGCCGCTCAGTAAGACGCGGGAATTCCTCGATGGGATCGCCGGATCCGACCGTCCGCTGCCCGGTGAGCGGATGATCCTGGCTGCGCTGGGACCGAAGATGCTGGACCTGAGCGGTGAGCGAACACTCGGAGCCCACCCTTATTTCACACCGCCCGCTCACACGCGATTCGCCCGCCAGCGGCTTGGAAGCGGCCCGCTGCTCGCACCCGAACAGGCGGTCATCATTGACACCGCTGATCCGGACGCCGCGCTTGCGACCGCCCGTGAGTATGCGGCGTTCTATCTGCGGCTCAGCAACTACGCGAACAACCTCCGGCGCTTCGGCTACGACGACGCGTCGATCGCCGACGGGGGCGCCAGGTCGCTGATCGACGAGCTGGTACCCCAGGGGAGCCCTGAGCATGTGGCCGAGGCTGTGCGTGCGCACCTTGACGCCGGTGCCGACCATGTCTGCGTGCAGACGCTGCAGCCGAGCGGTAGCAGTGGCGTGCCGCGCGATGCGTGGCAGGCGCTGGCTGAGGTGCTGATCGGCTGAGCCTCCGGAGGTCAGCGACAGTGCCGGCTGACCGGGACGTTCATGCTGGGCACGGGCGGCATGATCCGTTGGCAGAAAGTGATCTGCCCGGTCGACGGCTGGACGACGCCATCAAACGGATAGGTGACCGCCTGTGCTGAGGCGGTGACCGAACAGCGGAACACCTGCCGGCGGGGATCGCCGGAACTCAGGGCGCGGCAGCTCGAGCGCGTGATCGGGCCGTCGATCGTGCCGGTGTTGACCAGGTGGCTCATGTATCCGACGACGGCCGTGCGGATCCCGGCAAGGGGCGCAACGCCATGGCCGAGATGGACGAGGTGAGGTGCCTGTTGCTGTTGCACCAGGATGCGATCCTCGCGGTAGGTCTCCACGGCGGCCTTGGGACTCACCGTCGCGATCTGCGGCACCTGGTTGGTCTGGTAGTCGACAAAGGCGACCAGGGCCGCGACCACCAGTGCTGCACCGCCAAACGCCACCACCCACTGCAGCCACATTGGCAGCGAACGGAAGCCACGGCCGCGCGCAGCGCGGCTGCCGCGGTGGTTGAGTGCCGGCATGACATGAGCGTACCTCTGTGGGGATTGGCAGACTGGCGGTATGGAACTCTCGGTCTTCTTCGCCGGCACCGGCGGGTCGCTTCCCACCCAGCGACGCGGCCTGCCGGCCATCCTGATCCGCCGCGGTGGTGACCGCATCCTTGTTGACTGCGGTGAGGGGACCCAGCGGCAACTGCTGCGGTCGGTGGGCCTGGTGGACCTTGACGAGATCCTCATCACACATCTGCACGCCGATCATTGGCTGGGGCTTCCCGGGATGTTGAAGACCTTTGATATGCGCGACCGCGAGCGGCCGCTGTCCGTCTACGGTCCGCGCGGGCTGCGAGAACTGGTCAGAGGCGTGATGAGCTATGCCGGCGCCACCGGCTACGAGCTGCGCACGATCGAGCTCGAGGACGGCGAGATCCTGGAGCGCGACGGCTATGAGCTTGAGGCGGTGGCGGTGTCACACAGAGGACCCGCGTTCGGATACGTACTGCACGAGTACGACCGGCCGGGTGTGTTTGACCCTGAGCGCGCGCGGCAGGCAGGTCTTGCGGAGGGGCCCGAGTTTGGTCGTGTGCAACGCGGGGAGACGGTCAAAGGCGTGAGTCCGGAAATGGTCATGGGCCCGCCTCGTCCGGGTCGCAAGCTGACCATCTCCGGTGACACGCGCCCCTGTGACGCGCTGCGCGAGGCCGCCCATCGCAGCGATCTGTTGATCCACGAGGCCACGTTCGCGATCGAGGAGGCTGAACGAGCAGCCCAGACGGGGCACTCAACCGCCACCCAGGCAGCTGGATTGGCGCGTGATGCCGAGGTTAAGCTGCTTGCGCTCAACCATTTCTCCATTCGCTACCCGCCATCTCTGCTGGCCGAGCAGGCACGGGAGATCTTCCCCAACACCGTCCTGCCGCGCGATTTTGACGCAGTTGAGCTGCCGCTGGCGGAGCGCGGGGAGCCCAGCCTGGAACGATGGGCCGACCGCGCCGACAGACAGACGATGGTTGAAGTCGTGACCGCCGACGGTGATGCCGGAGCTGCTGATAACTTCAGCTGAAACAAGAGCCCTTTAACCCGGTCCTGTGAGGCCAGGAAGGACGCAGACTTGACGGATCAGGCGGTCGCGCTCGATCGCGACGACATGCGCCGCACGCTGGTGCGGATCGCTCATGAGATCGTTGAGAAGAACCCGCCGGCCGCGCTGAGCGGTGGTTCCGGTCTCGCGCTAGTGGGCGTGCAGCGACGTGGGGCGGTCCTGGCAGAGCGTCTGCGCTCGCTCACCAGTGGTCTGCTCGGCGCCGATATTCCCTGTGGCAGCGTCGACATCAGCTTCTACCGCGATGATCTCGGGCTGCGTGCTCGCAGCGCGCAGGATATGCCTGTGGTGCATTCGACCCAGCTGGACTTCCCACTGGATGAGCGTACGGTCGTGATCGTTGACGACGTCCTGTACACGGGCCGCACTGCGCGTTCGGCCATAGACGTGCTGTTCGACTACGGTCGGCCGGCGCGCGTGCAGCTCGCGGTCCTGGTTGACCGCGGTCACCGAGAGCTGCCGATCAGACCTGACTACGTTGGCAAGAACCTACCGACCGCCCGCAGCCAGCGCGTGAATGTCCGCGTCGATGAGGTCGACGGCGCGGATGAGGTGACGGTCACAGGGCTGGAGGGGGCGCAGAACAGATGATCAGACACCTGATCTCCATCGACGATCTGGACCGGGGAGGCATCCAGCGGATCCTCGATCGTGCGAGATCATTCGCTGAGGTTTCCGGCCGCGAGATCAAGAAGGTGCCGGCGCTCAAGGGCCGGACGGTCGTGAACCTCTTCTACGAGTCGTCCACCCGAACCAGCTCCTCCTTCGAGTTGGCCGCCAAACGGCTGAGCGCGGATGTGGTGAACATCCGCAGCGTTGGCTCGAGCGTCGATAAGGGTGAGTCGCTCAAGGACACGGTGCAGACACTCAGCGCCTACGAACCGGCGGCGATCGTGATCCGCTCACCGTATGCCGGTGCGGCCCAGCAGATCGTCGAATGGACCGATGCCGCCGTGGTGAACGCGGGCGACGGCAAGCACGAGCACCCGACCCAGGCGCTGCTCGACGTCTACACGCTGATGCAGGCGCTCGGCACGCTGGAGGGTCTCAACATCTGGATCGTTGGCGACGTGATGCACTCACGCGTTGCGCGCTCCGACATCCTCGCGTTTCAGCGGATGGGCGCGACCGTGACGGTGTGCGGCCCGCCAACCCTGATCCCCAGAGAGATCGAAGCTCTTGGCTGCCGCTCGGAGGTGACCCTCGCGCGACTGCATGAGGCTGACGTCGTTTACGTCCTGAGGATGCAGCAGGAACGGATGCACGATGCCTACGTACCGACGCTCCGGGAGTACGCGCAGCGCTATCAGGTGAACCTCGGGCGCCTGCGGGACGGGCAGCTGCTGATGCATCCGGGACCGGTGAATCGCGGTATCGAGCTGAGCGGTGATGCGATCGATTCCGACGCTGCACTGATCGGCGCCCAGGTGAAATCGGGAGTTGCGGTGCGCATGGCCGTGCTCTACGAGCTACTGGTCGGGGCTCCGGCACTGCAGGCGGTGGCGTGAAGGTGACTCGGACAAGACTCTTTCACAGGCAGAGCGCGCCGGCTGAGCTGCTGATCAGGCAGGCGCACGTGATCGACCCGCGCAGCGGTCTTGACGCACCGCACGACGTGCTTGTCCGTGATGGTGTCGTGGCAGAGCTGGGAGCGCCCGGAACGATGTCGGGGTCCAGCGGGACCCCGATCATCGAGGCCACCGGCAAGCACCTGTTCCCTGCCTTTGTCGACCCTCACGTGCATCTGCGTTCACCAGGGCAGGAGCACAAGGAGAACATCGCAACGGGCACGAGGGCGGCCGCGGCAGGTGGCTTCTGCCAGGTGATCGCAATGCCAAACACCACGCCGACGATTGATCAGGTGAGCACGCTGCAGGCGGTGATCGCAACCGCAGCTGAGCAGGCGCAGGTGCCGACCGGCTTCCTGGCGTCGATCACGGTGGCGCTCAGGGGGTCAGAGCTTACGGAGATGGCCGCCCTCAGCGACGCGGGCGCACTTGGTTTCACGGATGACGGCAAGCCGGTGGTCTCCGCCGGAATGCTGCGCCGCGCGTTGCAGTATCAGAGGCTCGCGGGCGGTGTGATCGCGCTGCATGAAGAGGACCCGACGCTCTCCGCCGACGGTGTGATGCATGAGGGGGCGGTCTCGGCTCGCTTGGGCGTGGCGGGCATCCCCTCGATCAGTGAGTCGACCTTTGTGGCTCGCGATGCCGCCATAGCGCGGTATGAGGATGCGCGAGTTCACTTCCAGCATCTGAGTTGCGTGGAATCCGTCGAGGCGCTGTCACGGGCCCGTGCCGAGGGTGCTCGGGTGAGCGGCGAGGCAACCCCGCACCATCTGACGCTCACCGATGAGAGCGTGCTCGGGCTCGACGCGAATCTGAAGATGAATCCGCCGCTGCGGGCGGAGCGCGACCGCCAGGCAGTGATTGAAGGGCTGCGCAGCGGCGTACTGGAATGCATCGCCACCGATCACGCGCCGCACGCGCGCCACGAGAAGGAGATGTCCTTTGAGCAGGCGCCGATGGGCACGACCGGCCTCGAGACGGCGTTCGCCGCCGTCTACACCAACCTCGTCAGACCCGGTGTGCTGCCCCTTGCGCTGCTGATCGAGCGGATGACGGCCGGGGGTGGACTGTACGGGCTGACGGTCCCGCGGATCGCTGTCGGGGAGACCGCCAACCTGGTGTTGATCGACCTCGAGCGGGAGTGGCTCGTGGGGGAGGGCGGCTACGTCAGCCGCTCAGCAAACTGCTGCTTCCATGGGCGCCGCCTGCGCGGCGCGGTGGAGTTGACGGTCGCCGCAGGAAGTGTCGTGTTCACATCGCGCGGCGCGGAGAAAACAACGCTGACGGAGGTTGAATGAGCGGCGAGGCCTATGTGCTGCTGGAGGACGGCAGTCGCTTCGACGGCATCGCTTGCGGCGCCGACACACACGCGGTCGGAGAGATCGTCTTCACGACCTCCATGTCCGGCTACCAGGAGGCGATGACTGACCCGTCATACGCGGGCCAGTTGATCGCCTTCACGTACCCGCAGATCGGGAACTACGGCGTTAGCGAACGCGCGATGGAGTCCGACCGTATCCACGCCCGCGCGGCGATCATGCGGGCGGCGGTCGACTACGACGATGCGCCCAGCGCGCATCAGGGGTGGTTGAGCTGGCTCACGGAGCA
>JAKAED010000141.1 GCA_021820105.1 Actinomycetes bacterium
CCGATCTGGTAGCGCTTGAGGGTGAGCGGCCGGTCCCGAACGTGAGGCAGCAGCGCCGGCGCCACGTTGACGTAGTAATCGATCAGTGCAGCCTTGGTGAAGCCGGTTTCCGGATACATAACCTTGTTCAGGTTCGTGAGCCGCAGGTGGCGGCCCTCGACCTCCATCTGAACGGTTCCGCGGGCCTTGTGCGCACCCTTGAGCAGGGCCGGCCCGGGCGCCGCTGCTTCCGGTGACTCGCCAGCGGGCGAGTCACCGGACAGGATTGGCTCGATCCGCTCGCGCGTGACCTGCTCCGGCCGCTTGTCATCCCGCAGGCCCCGGTATGAGGGCTGGCGCAGCGTACCCGCGTGGGTCCACTCGCTGAACTCAACCTCACACACGAGTTCAGGCGCCAGGAAGTGTGAGTCACGCGCCGGCTGGCGGCCCGTGAACGGTGTCGCGTCAAGCGCCAGCGGCGCGAACAATCTGGCCAGCCGCGCAAGCTCGGCAGCGTCGAAACCGGTGCCCACGCGGCCCACGTAGCGGAGCTCCCCTGGATTCTCATAGACGCCGAGCAGCAGTGCGCCGATGAGGCCGGAGCGCTGGCCGGCGCCGCTGGTCCACCCGCCGATCACGACCTCCTGGCGGGCGCGGTTCTTAACCTTCGTCCAGGCGCCGTGGCGGCCGCTGACGTAGCGTGAATCCAACCGCTTGCCGATGATTCCCTCCAGGCCGCGCTCGCGCGTTGCCTGCAGCAGCTGAGTGCCCTGGCCGATGAAGGACTCCGGCACCCGCCAATGCGAGCCCTCAAGCCCGAGCTGCTCCAGTCTCAAGCGACGCTCTGTGTACGGCATCCCCATCAGGCTTTGGCCGTCGAGCCAGAGGAGATCGAAGATCATGTACGTCGCGGGGGTGCTCTCCGACAGGCGTCTGGTCGCAGCCTCACCGCGCTGATGCATGCGCCTCTGCAGCCGCTGAAAGCTCGGTAGCCCGTTGCCGTCAAGTGCGACGATCTCCCCGTCAAGGATCGCGCTGTGCGATCCGAGCGCGCGGTTGAGCGGTCGCAACTCCGGATATGCGGCGGTGATCTCGTTGCCGTTGCGGCTGAGCAGGCGCAGGTGGCCCGGCTCGGAGTGGAGCATGGCTCGCACGCCATCCCATTTGACCTCAAAGGCCCACTCAGACTCGACCGCCGGCAGCGTCGACAGCTTGGCAAGCATCGGCTCGACCGTTTGGGGCATGGCCTCACCGGGCTCCGGCGGTGGATCCATGCGGTGAATCATCCAATCCCGCTCTTCCCGGCCCGCCCTGAAGAGCACGTAGCGGCCACGCAGCCGTTGGCCGCGAAAATTCACCATCACCTCGTCACTGCGCCACTTCTCGCACTCGTAGCTGCCGTGATCCCAGACATCTACCGTACCGGCGCCGTAGTTGCCGGCCGGGATCACTCCCTTGAAGGTGAGGTACTCCAGTGGATGGTCCTCAACATGGATCGCCTTCCGGTTGTGCTTGGGATCCATCGGGATGCCGTTGGGAATCGCCCAGGAGACCAGCACTCCCTCATGCTCGAGCCGCAGGTCCCAGTGCAGGCGTCTTGCGTGGTGCTCGTGCACCACGAAGCGACGGCTTTCGCCAGTTTGATCGCCCTTGGCGCCATCCGGCTCGGGAGTGTCTTCAAATCGCCGCTTCCGCCGGTAGGGCGCAAGTTCCTCCAACCTGGCCGGCTCAGGCGTGGGCATGCTGGCAGAGCTACCCAGGGAGCGCCGACATCACGGGCGCGACATCGGGCTGCCACCCGGAGCGCGGCTCTCCGGTGCGCGCATCGGTCGCTGCCAGGCCGCCACATCCTGCGGTGGGAAGGCGTCGCGTGCGAGGTTCAGGAATTCTGCAACGGCCGGGGGCAACCGTCGTCCGGAACGCCAGGCGAGGGTGATGTCGCGGGCCAGCGGCGGATCCACCAGTCGGGCGACTGCGATCGGATCGTTGGTGCCGACCCCGACCGCGTGTGAGCGCGGCAGGATCGCCACACCCAGGCCACGCCCGACCAGCCTGCGGATCCGGCGGCTCTCATTTGACTCGAGGATGATGCGGGGGGTGAAGCCGGCCTCGTCGGCCGCGCTGTTGAGCAGCTCCCGCAGGCGGGCGCCCTCGCGGTAGCCGATGAACTCCTCACGGGCCAGATCCACCATGCGGATCTCCTCTCGCCCAGCCAGCGCGTGCTGCTGCGGAAGGACCACAACGAGCTCCTCCATCAGGATCTGCTGGAGCGCCAAGCCGTGGCTCTCAACGCGCTCAGTGACAGACAGGAACGCCAGATCGACAGCATCGATCCGCAACATCTCGGCCAGCGCGTCGCTGTTGTCCTCACGCACGGTGAGCTCGACTCTGGGGTGGAGTTCGTGGTAGCGGGCCAGGACCAGCGTGATGTCCACGGGCCCCATCGTGTTCATCGCGCCCACGGCAACATGCCCGGTCTGGATGCCTCGGACGCGGTCCAGTTCCTGGCGAGCGGACTCCAGCTCCGTGAGTATCCGGCGCGCTCGCGCCACGAGCATCTCGCCGGCATCGGTGATTGAAACCCGTCGGGTCGTGCGCTCCACAAGGGCGAGCCCCAGTTCCTGCTCCAGCTTCTGGATCTGCTGGGAGAGCGCCGGCTGGGCGATGTGCTCGCGCTCCGCCGCGCGTGTGAAGCTCTGCTCATCGGCGAGAGCGACCAGGTATCTGAGCTGCCTCAATTCCATAGGAAGAGCTTATATGTCTTTGTGCGTTCTCGTCTTGGACTTCCGCGCCAACCTGAGCGAGTATTTGCAGCGCAGCACCCTCTCCTCCCTCAGAGCGCGCTCCGTACCGGCCTCATATCCCGCCGAACGGAGCGCTCTCACTTTAAGGACTCTGCATCAGCGGGCGGCCCCGCTGGGCCGCCCGTCAGCGTTGCGCCAGCACCTGTGCCGGGGACACCCGCGCGGCTCGCCAAGCGGGATAGAGCCCGCCCAGAACGCCCAGCAGAACCCCCACCAGCAGTGCCCTGCCGAGAACCCAGGCTGTGATCGCCGGGGCAACGTACTCCTGGGCGCCCAGCAACCGGACGAGCAGATGCGCGCCCAGGATTCCGATCAGCAGTCCCAGAGCTGCTCCCAGGACTGCTGTGGTTATGCCCTCGATCATCACGCGTGTGGCGATCTGCGGACCGCTCCAGCCGACCGCTGACATGAGCGCGAACTCCGCGCGACGTTCGACAACGGCCATCAGCATCGTGTTCATCACGCCAATCCCGCCGATCACCAGCGCGATCACGGCCAGTACCAGTGAGAGGTGAGCGAGCATCTGACCATTCACGCCGGCCCGTGCGGCGCTGACGCCGTCACCGATCACCAGCAGCCCGGGGAAGCGTCGTGTGATGATCCGAACTCCCTGCGTGCGGCTGGTGATCGAATTGAGGCTGACCGCGAGCGTTGTTGCCTCTCCGATCTTCCCCGTGATCTTTTGCGCATCGGTGAGCGGGATCACCGCTCCATCGTCCTGTTGAGCGACGCCCATGTGATAGATGCCGGTGATGTGAAAGCGGTGGTGCGCGACAGTCAGCGCGTCCCCTGTCCGAAGGTGCATATCCGCCGCCAGGCCACTGCCGACGACCGCTTGATGACTGCCGCCGAACATGTGCCCGGCGGTGAACACGTAGCGATTGGTGACGAACGAGTGCTGCTGCGCCCCGAAAACGAACGCAGCCGGTTGATGCTTGATCCCGCCAACGATCAGGATGATCGGCGTCGCGCTCGCTATGCCGGGAGTGGCGCGGAGTTGAGCGACGAGGCTCACGGGCAATACGGAGGTGGTGGGATCTGCGGCGTCGCGTTGGAATACGCCAAGATCGGAGCTCCCGAGGTTCAGGAACTTCCCGGCAGTGCGCTGCGCCCCGCCGGCCACGGCAAGCAGAGCGACGATCGTCGCAATGCCAAGCGCTGTACCCAGCGCCGTCAAGAATGTCCGCAACGGCCTCCTGCGCAGCGCGGCCAGAGTCTGAAGGACGGTGGTCACGCGATCTCCTGGTTGTGTCGGTTGCGGTCGGCGTCCGCTGTCGGAGTGAGGGATGGCTCGCTGAGTTGGCCGTCAATGATTGACAGCCCACGGTCTGAGTGCTCCCGTAGGTTCGGATCGTGGGACGCGACCAGGATCGTCGTTCCGTGGCGCTCGCGGACGCTCAACAGCAGCTTCCAGATGCGTTCGCTCGCAGCTGAGTCGAGCGATCCGGTCGGTTCGTCAGCGAGGATCAGGCGAGGTCGGCCCGCGAGCGCTCGGGCTATCGCGACCCGCTGACGCTCCCCGCCCGAGAGATCGGAGGGGAGTGCATGGCTGCGTTGCCGGAGCCCCACCTCATCCAGCAGTTCCTGCGCTCGCGCGTGGCGCTCGCGGCGGGATACGTGTGCGGCGACCAGCGTCAGCTCAACGTTCTCCTGCACGGTAAGAGCGGGCAGCAGGTGGTGCAGCTGAAAGACAAAACCCACGACATCACGGCGAAAGCTCGCAGGGCGCCGCAGGCTGTGGACCGGAATGTCGTCGACATAGATGGAACCGGTCGTGGGCCGATCGAGACTTCCGATCAGCTGCAACAGGGTCGTTTTGCCGGACCCCGACGGTCCGGTGAGTGCGACCAGCTCGCCCGGTGCCACCTGGAGGCTCACCTCGCGCAGGATCTGGGTCCCACCGTGCGATCGGCTGACCCGGTCCAGCAGTACTTGGGAACCAGGCACTGGGCGCAGCTCTCCCGTGATCTAAGTGGTTGCGGTCGTCGCTGTCGAGGTGCCCTTGCCCGCCTCCGGCGTGACCTGCCAGTCCAGATGCTCGGTCCGGTAACGCGGCACATGCACGAGGATCCGGAGGGTCAGGGGTAGTCCCACCGACTTGGCGGGCCACACCATCGTGTCCTTGAAGATGCCGTGCTTGAACCGGTGACCTGGCTGATGGCTGACCACCGAGCCGGAGAACAGGAACTCGTAGTTGACCGAGCCGCTCAGCCGCTTATGGCCGCTCATGACGGTCAGCTTCACGGGCCATTTGGTGTTGGCAATCGGGGTGTGATTGCGCATGTGGGCCGTGATCTTGAAGCCTGCTCCCAGGGCCGTGCCCGGGATCAGCAGCGGGATCATCACCGGCAGGGTCAGCGCCCATCGCCCTGGCGCGAAGCGCTGGCGTGATTGCCTTGATAACAGAGTCTGCATTTGAGCTCCTCCAGCAAATCGTTGCTGCCAAGTGTCGTGAAATCTCGGACTAACGCTTTCCGGGCCTCCTGTCGCCGACACGCATCCGCTTGAAGGCCTTCAGCGATTGGGCTGCTGGAGAACAGGGTGAGTGATCTGTTGCGCAGTTTCCCCAAGTGGGCAGCCGGCGCGGGAAAAACGACACAACGTATCTCGCAGCGCTCGCATCGGTTCGCGCAACCTGGCAGGATTCGCACATGTCTGCAACCGAAGCTGAGAACGACCTGACGCTTCCAAGGCGTGTAGAGAAGCCTTGGGGTTATGAGATCTGGTGGGCTGCCACGGACAAATACGTCGGCAAGATCCTGCACGTCAACAGAGGACACCGTCTGTCTCTGCAGTACCACGAGCACAAGGACGAGACCAGCTATGTCCTCTCTGGACGCCTGATCCTCGTTCAGGGTCAGGACCAGAGTGAGCTCACTGAACGGACCGTCAGTGTCGGCGACGTCTGGCGCAACCTGCCCGGCACGATCCACACGATTGAGGCCCTGGAGGACGCGGATGTGCTTGAGGCCTCGACACCACATCTTGAAGATGTTGTGCGTCTCCGCGATGACTACGGTCGCGAGGGAACCAACGAAATCTGACTACCGCCACAATTGGGGGACACGACAAGCCCCCGTAGCTCAGTTGGATAGAGCGGCGGACTTCTAATCCGTAGGTCGCAGGTTCGAATCCTGCCGGGGGTACTGTAAATAAAGGGTTTTGAGCCCATCGGCCGGTTCTGTCGGCGACATAAGTCGCGAATATGCCCCAACCGGTGCGTAGTGTTCGCGCTCATGGCTGACCTCAAGGAACCGTCGGGGCACGTCTTTCGCGTTGACCGTGCCCGTTGGCCGGTCTTCCACGCGAAGTACCGGCTGCCGGATGGCCGTCAGGTGCAGAAGAAGATCGGGCCGGCGTGGGCGGAGTGGGGGCGCCCGCCGGAGGGCTACTTCACGAAGCGCACCGCCGAGATCTGGCTTCAGGACGTGCTGTCGCAGGCACGCCGCGGGACCTTGCCAGGGATGCGCTCGTCCGGGGCGACGTTTGCGGAGGCGGCTGAGGAGTGGCTGCGCTTCATCGAGCAGGACCGGGGCCGCAAGCCCTCGACCGTGAAGGACTACCGCAACGTGCTCCGGTCGCGCCTGCTGCCAACGTTCGGTGATCAGCCGATCGATTCGATCACGCCTCAGGACGTGGAGCAGTGGCGCCAGACGCTCGACGGGTTGTCGAACCGCAGCAAGAACAAGCTGCTGATCCAACTGCACGGGATCTTCCGCCGAGCCCAGCAGGTGTACGGGCTTGAGAGGAACCCGCTGTCGACCATCGAGAAGCATCCGCTGCGGCCGAGCGGCGACATCGAGGTCTATTCGCCAGAGGAGGTCTGGGCGTTGGTTCGGGCGGCAGCGTCCGAAACCGATGCCGCCATATTCCTCACGGCCGCGTTCACCGGTTTGCGCCTGGGGGAGCTGCTGGCGCTGCGCTGGCGCGACGTCGACTTCGTGGGCGCGACCATCCGCGTGCGGGCGAGCTACGCACTCGGCGCGCTCACGACGCCGAAGTCGGGCAAGGTCCGTGCCGTGCCGATGGCGCCGGATGTGGCCTCTGCTCTCTCGAGGCTCGGGCAGCGCGAGCACTGGGTCGGGGAGGATGACCTGGTCTTCGCCGGCGAGACGGGCGGCTACCTCGACGGCTCAGCCCTCCGCCGCCGCTACAAGTCGGCACTGGCTGGCGCCGGTCTCCGCTCGCTTAGCTTCCACGACCTCCGCCACACGTTCGGCACTCGCATGATCGCTAAGGCCGATGTCCGCCGCGTTGGCGTACACGCCGAGGGGCCGGCGGGTCAAGCCTGGGCGGCGCATCGGGGAGGCGGCGATCAGCCTCCGTAACGAATAGGTGACCGCATGTGTCTCGAGCCTGTGTGAGAGCCCTCGGTTCATCGATCGCTCAGCAGCGGACGCGCCGGAGAGAGCTGCCGTCGACGGTAGACGATCGGGGCGCGTCGCAGATAGCTGAGCGGGACAGACCAGGCGTGGACCAGACGGCTGAACGGCCAGAGCGCGTACAGGGCGAAGCCGCAGAGCACATGGATCTGATAGATCAGTGGCGCGCCCGCGATCAGTTGCACTCGGGGGTCGAGCACGAAGACGCTGCGGAAGTACGGCGCCACCGTCAGGCGATAGTCGTAGCCGTGACCCAGCAGGTTGACACCGACGGTCGCATACAGGCCGGTCGCCAACATCAGCCCCAGCGTCAGGTAAACGAGGACGTCGGTGCGGCTGGTCGTGCGCCGCACCCGCGGAACCTGCGCACGGCGCAGGGCGAGTATCAGGAAGCCGACTGTCATCGCTGCGCCGGAGAGCGTGCCGGCACCAGCGGAGACAGCGTGGTAGAGACTCTCGGGGACCCCGAGCGCGTGGGTGAAGGACTCCGGGATCAGGATGCCCACCACGTGTCCGCCGATCACCGCCAGGAGGCCGAAGTGAAAGAGAATCGCGCCCGCGCGCAGCCTGCGGCTCTCCAGCAGTTGGGTTGAACGCGTGGTCCAGGTGAACTGGTCACGGCGCCAGCGCCAGATGTGCCCGACTACGAACACGGCCACGGCCGCATACGGGATGGCTACCCACAGAATCAGGTCGAGGTTGCTCATGCGCTCACTCCTGCCGCGGGCATCAGTTCCGGCGGCGCGAACGGCTCGAGCCCAACCTCCTCCTCCGGTGGCCCCTGGGCGGCGAGCCGCATCAGGTCGGCGAGCTCATCCTCCGAGGGTGGACCGAGCAGCTGCGACAGCGCACTGAACAGGTGACGGTACGGGCTGCCCTGGTGTTCCAGCGCGGCGCGGGCGAGCTCGATGGCAACCCGAAACTCACCGAGCAGTTCGACGGCCTCAGACGGTGCGAGCATGGCGGCGAGCTCCAACAGCAGCGGCAGGTAGTCAGGCAGCTCCCCGCTCACTAGCTCAAGCCCCAACCGCTGGTAGAGCCGCCTGAGCTTGAGCAGCGCCACGCCGCGCTGACGGCGGTCCCCCTGATAGGGATATGTCAGGTGCAGGCTCGCGCGACGGTTGAAGTCGAAGGTGCCAACGTAATCCGCCTGCGCCGTCTCGAGCACATCATCGGCCGCTGCCGCCAGGAACGTCTGGATCTCGGCTGCCGGTCCGCTGACCGGCAGCCTCGCCGCCGCGGCCGCGATCTCCCCGCGCAGCGCAAACAGCTCGGCATCCGGATAGCTCAACAGCAGCGACAGCAGCTTGTAGACGCTCATACGCTCCGCTCCCGCAGCCGTCGGCGCTCAGCGCGCTCACCGGCGCGACGGGACTTCAGCGCGGCCAGCGCCCCGGCGTGCGGGCCAGCGCCGCTGCTGTAGCTGACCATGATCGGTGCCTGTGTGTTGGCGCCGGCATCGGCGCTCGCCTCCGGCACGCAGGCCCCCGGCCCCCCTGGGAAGTCAAGCCCGCAGGCACCCTGGTTCTGTTGCGAGAGCTCCTCGGCGAGTTCGCGGTGGGCGGGCGGCACGACGAACCGGTCCTCGTAGTTGGCGATCGCCAGCAGCCTGTACATGTCCTCCACCTCGGACTCACTCATACCGACAGCCGCCGCGAGCGCCGCGTCTGACTCGCCGCGCAGGTTGCGGGTGCGCATGTAGGAGCGCATCGCGGCCAGGCGCATCAGCACCCGCCGGATCACGTCCTCGTCGCCGGCCGCCAGCAGGTTCGCGAGATACTGCAGCGGGATGCGCATCGAGTCAATCGCCGGGAATACATCATCCGGGTCGGCGTTCGCGCCCTGGCCTTCAACGATCGAGGTCATCGGGGAGAGCGGTGGCACGTACCAGACCATCGGCAGCGTGCGGTACTCAGGGTGCAGCGGCAGCGCGATCCGGTACTTCATCGCCAGCGCCCAGACGGGCGAGCGCTGAGCGGCGAGGATCCAGTCGTGCGGAATCCCGTCGCGCTCGGCCGCCGCAATCACTTCTGGGTCGTTCGGGTCAAGGAAGACGTCGAGTTGGGCGTCAAGCAGGTCCTTGATCTCCGGAGTCGAGGCGGCGGCCTCGACGCGATCTGCGTCATATAGCACCAGTCCGAGGTAACGG